>NZ_JBHWHY010000004.1:0-293031 GCF_042732265.1 Streptomyces sp. NPDC059788
GCCGCGGCATGACCGCCGACGACGGCCTGCTCAGATGTCCCGGAAGATCTCGATCTGCGCCCCGATCGAGTTCAGCCGCTCCGCCAGGTCCTCGTACCCCCGGTTGATGACATAGACGTTGCGCAGGACGGACGTGCCCTCGGCGGCCATCATCGCGAGGAGGATGACCACGGCGGGGCGCAGGGCCGGGGGGCACATCATTTCGGCGGAGCGCCAGCGGGTGGGGCCGTCGACCAGGACGCGGTGCGGGTCGAGGAGTTTGACCTGGGCGCCGAGGCGGTTGAGGTCGGTCAGGTAGATCGCGCGGTTGTCGTAGACCCAGTCGTGGATCAGGGTCTGGCCCTGGGCGCTCGCGGCGATGGCCGCGAAGAACGGGACGTTGTCGATGTTCAGCCCGGGGAACGGCATCGGGTGGATCTTGTCCAGCGGCGCCTGGAGCTTGGACGGGAAGACCGTGAGGTCGATGAGCCGGGTGCGGCCGTTGTCGGCGGCGTACTCCGCGCTGCGCTCGTGGTTGAGGCCCATCTCCTCCAGGACCGCGAGTTCGATCTCCAGGAACTCGACCGGGACGCGGCGGATCGTCAGCTCCGACTCGGTGACCACGGCGGCGGCGAGCAGGCTCATCGCCTCGACCGGGTCCTCGGACGGCGCGTAGTCCACGTCGCGGTCGATGTGCGCGACGCCGTGCACGGTCAGAGTGGTGGTGCCGACGCCCTCGACCCGTACGCCCAGCTCCTCCAGGAAGAAGCACAGGTCCTGGACCATGTAGTTGGAGGACGCGTTGCGGATGACGGTGACGCCGTCGTGCCGGGCGGCGGCCAGCAGGGCGTTCTCGGTGACGGTGTCCCCGCGCTCGGTCAGCACGATCGCGCGCTTGGGGGCGATGGAGCGGTCCACGTCGGCGTGGTACGTGCCCTCCGTCGCGGTGATCTCCAGGCCGAAGTGGCGCAGCGCCGTCATGTGCGGCGTGATCGTGCGCGTACCGAGGTCGCAGCCGCCCGCGTACGGGATCTTGAAGTGGTCCATCCGGTGCAGCAGCGGACCCAGGAACATGATGACGCTGCGGGTGCGGCGCGCCGCCTCCGTGTCCATGGCGTCCAGGTCCAGTTCGGCCGGCGGCACGATCTCCAGGTCGTTGCCGTCGTTGATCCAGCGGGTGCGGACGCCGACGCTGCCCAGCACCTCCAGAATCCGGTAGACCTCCTCGATACGGGCCACCCTGCGCAGCGTGGTGCGGCCCGCGTTGAGGAGCGTGGCGCACAGCAGGGCCACGCACGCGTTCTTGCTCGTCTTGACGTCGATGCTGCCGGACAGCTGCCTGCCGCCGACGACGCGGAGATGCATGGGTCCCGCGTACCCGAGCGAGACGATTTCACTGTCCAGTGCCTCGCCGATCCGCGCGATCATCTCAAGGCTGATGTTTTGGTTACCGCGTTCGATGCGGTTGACCGCACTCTGGCTCGTACCGAGCGCTTCCGCGAGCTGCGTCTGGGTCCAGCCCCGATGCTGCCGCGCGTCGCGGATGAGCCTGCCGATACGTACGAGGTAGTCGTCTGCCATGAGGAAGACGGTATCTCACATATGAGATCCGCGAGTAATCGAGTGCCTCCTGTCGT
Source organism: Streptomyces sp. NPDC059788 (assembly GCF_042732265.1). NCBI lineage: Bacteria > Bacillati > Actinomycetota > Actinomycetes > Kitasatosporales > Streptomycetaceae > Streptomyces > Streptomyces sp. NPDC059788. Next base: position 1,617 of record NZ_JBHWHY010000004.1, read on the forward strand.
GGTTACCGTGCGGTTCCGGTTCACAGCGACTTGTTCTATGGTAATGCGAACAAAGGAGGCGCTCATGAAGTCCGCGCAAGTCGGGTCCGCTGCTGTGACGTCCGGGACGCGTCCCTGGCGGGCGTTGATCGCCGTACTGCCGTTCCTCCTCGCCGTCACGGTGGTCGTCGCGGTCTTCCAGGCGGTACGGGACCGAATGCCCGAGCCGCTGGCCGTGCACTTCACCGGCGGCGGCACCGGCGACGGCTTCGCCACCACCTCCGATTTCCTCACGATGTGCGTGGGTCTACCAGTCGTCCTGGGCGCCCTCATCGGCGCACTGGTGCTGCGCAACGCGGCGGCGGGCGTGCTGCGCTGGGCGATCGGCGGCGGCTACGCGATGGCGGGCCTGTTCGGCAGCCTGAGCGTCTCGACCCTGCTCGTGAATGCGGACGCCGGCGACGCGTCCGCGGTCCGGTTGCCGCTGACGCACCTGGGTGTGGCCCTGGGCGTCGCCGCCCTCGGCGCGGCGGTGGGGTGGCTGTGCGCCGGGCGCGACCGGGTACGGGCGGACAAGGTGGCCGGGCCGTCGCAGTCGGCGCCGCCGCTGGCCCTCGCGGACGGCGAGACCGTCGGCTGGTCGCGGTCCGTCGGCTCGCCCGTACTGGTCGTCCTCGGCCCCGGGCTCCTCGCCGTCGGCGCGGTCTTCGGCTTCGCGGTGCACTGGGCCGGCGCCGTGGCCTTCGCCTTCGCGGGCCTGACCTGCCTGGTGTTCGCGAGCGTACGGGTCACCGCCGACCGCCGCGGCCTGACCGTCGCCTCACCCGTCGTCCCGCGCCCCCGTCTGCGCATCCCCCTCACCCGCATGGAGGAAGCCGGAGTCCAGTACGTCCGGCCGCTGGCGGACTTCGGCGGCTGGGGATACCGCATCGCGGCCGGGCGCAGCGGCATCGTACTGCGCGCCGGCGAGGCACTCGCGCTGCGGCTGACGGACGGCCGCGTGTTCATGGTGACCGTCGACGACGCGGCCACCGCCGCCGCACTCCTGAACGCGCTCGCCGCCCGTACCGCCGACCCCGATTCCGCCACCGGGCCCGGGTCCGGTGGCGGGGCCGCATCCGACTCGGGACAGGGGAGCTGACATGCTCTTCCGCATCGACCACAGCTCCCCGATCCCGCTCGGCGACCAGATCGCCGCCGCCGTCCGCGGCGCCCTCGCCGAAGGCTCCGTACACACCGGCGAACGGCTGCCGGCGGCCCGCGCGGTCGCCGAGTCGCTGGGCGTCAACGTCCATACGGTGCTGCGGGGATACCAGCGCCTGAAGGACGAGGGGCTGATCGAACTCCGCCGCGGCCGCGGTGCCGTGGTGACCGGCGACGCCTCCCAGGCCCGCGTACGCCTCACCGAACGCGTGGGCCAGCTGGTGGCCGAGGCCCGTACCCTCGGCCTCACCGACGATGAAGTCGTGGCCATGGTGCGCACCGGCCTGTCGACGGGGTGAGGGACGGCTTCGGCGACGACTCGCCCCCACCCCTTCGGACCGGGAGCCGACTCCGGCGAGGCCTCGGCCCCACCACCCCTCACCCGCGCAGGAACTCCAGCACGGCCTCCGTCTGCCCGAAGAGCGCGTGCCCGACCCCCGGCAGCAGCCGCACGGTCGCGTCCGGGATGCACGCGCGTGCGCGCCGGACGGTGCCCGCCGAGTCGAAGAAGGCGTCGTCGGTGCCGGCGATCACCAGCACGGGTAGGTCCAGGCCGCGCAGCGCGTCGTCCGAAAACGACGGCAGCCGCTCCGTACGCGGCTTGAACTGGGTGAACGTCAGCACCACCTGGTCGAGGACGGGCTCCGGGAGCGGCGTGCCGCGGCCCGCGAGGCTCTGCGCCGACCGGCGGATTCCCCGGCGTCCGAGCGGGCGCAGGAGCAGCACCTTGAAGAGCGGCCCCACCCGCTGCTTCCCCAGGCCGCCGGGGCACAGCAGGGCCAGGCGGGTGACCCGGTCCGGACGGCGGACGGCGTAGTCGAGCGCCAGCCAGCCGCCGAGGGAGGTGGCGACGACCGCGGCGGCCGTGACACCCAGTCCGTCCAGTACGTCGTCCAGCCACAGCGCGTACGCGTCCGAGGCGAGGGGCGGGCGGGACGGCGCGCTCAGGCCCGGTTCGCCGATGATGTCGACGGCGTACGTACGGAAGTGCCGGGACCAGGCGGCGGCATCGCCCTGCCATACGGTCGTGTTCGCGCCCGAGCCGTGCAGCAGGACCAGGGGCGGCGCGTCCGGCGGACCGGAGGCGACGACGAAGGTCTCACCCTCGCGGGTCGGCACCCGCAGCCGCTCGGCGGGGACGGGCCAGCCGTCCAGTGCCTCCTGGTAGCGCCGCTGTATCTCCTGCTCGCCGGCCGCGGACTTGTAGATCGTGCTCATGAGTCGAGCACCCCCTCCATGTAGTCGAACAGCCGGGCCGTGTCGCCCAGGCTGCCGATGATGATGACCTTCATCCGGGCCCGCCCCGGGTCGTACGCCGTCTCGATCCGCAGGGGCGGCTCGCCCTGGCTGCGGGCGGCGGCCGAGCCGGTCAGGATCGTGGCCAGCCGGTCCGCGGTGCGGGCGTCGACCGCGTCGATCTCGACGATGCTCGACACCTCGCTGTGCCGCGGCCCTTCGGCCGGCTCACCGGAGTCGGAGGACGCCGGGCGGCCCGTGAACGCCTCCAGGTCCTCGTGGGCGATCCGGTACTGCTTGCCGATGCGGACGGCGGGCAGCCGGCCGTCCCGTACGTAGTTGCGGACCGTGCGTACGTGCAGGCCCAGGCGCTCGGCGACTTGTTCCACGGAGTAGAGACGATCGTTCACGAGAAACGAAGATACCCTAACCTTCCCTATCAAGGGAACGATGGGGAAGGTTAGGGAGTCTGAGGGTGTGAGGGTGCGGTCGCCGGGACTGCTGGTTGGTTCAGCCGATCCGGCCTTCCGTTCCGGACAGCAACTGGGCTCCCAGAGGGGTGACGAGGTGTCGGACGGTGCCGCGATGGCGGTAACTGTCGATGAGGCGTGCCTCCCGCAGCGTCGCGGTGTGTTCCGAGACCGACGCCATGGACAGGCTCAGGCAGTGGGCCAGTTGCGCGGTGCGGCTGTGGGGGCGTTCGGCGACCGCGTCGAGCACTTGCGCGCGGGTACGTCCCACAAGCGACGAAAGAGCGCCCCGCGAGGCGGCTTCGCTCACGGGTACACCCGGCGGGATCTGGCGGTTGAGATCCACCGGTACGGGACAGGCCGGCACCGGTGTGTCGTCGGCATTGAGGAGCGGCCGCGGCCGCATGCCGCAGAAGAAGTGCGGCACCTCGTTCCCGAGCTCCGCGCTGCCCACTCCTACCGGTACGGCCATCCAGCACCCCCGTCGCACCAAGGCGGACGCCCAGGTTCGCTGAGGCGGACGCCCGAACGACTCGCTTCGCCGGGACAGCTCATCGGGCCGGGCGCGCATGACCGCGCGGCGCGGATGTATTAGAGTTATCTCGACATCGAGATATCTGCCGGGAGGCGTACCGCTGCCGCGCTAGTAAGGCTTGCCTAACTTAGCCTTACCTTAGCTGATCGGCAAGGATCTGTGACGGCAGGATTGCGGTGGTACGCGCGAATCATGCATGGAATGGAGACTGTCGTGTCGGCGAACAGCTTCGACGCCCGCAGCACGCTGCAGGTGGGCGACGAGTCGTACGAGATCTTCAGGCTGGACAAGGTCGAGGGCTCCGCCCGCCTTCCCTACAGCCTGAAGGTGCTGCTGGAGAACCTGCTCCGCACCGAGGACGGTGCGAACATCACCGCCGACCACATCCGTGCGCTGGGCGGCTGGGACTCCCAGGCGCAGCCGAGCCAGGAGATCCAGTTCACGCCGGCCCGCGTGATCATGCAGGACTTCACCGGTGTGCCGTGTGTGGTGGACCTCGCGACCATGCGCGAGGCCGTCAAGGAGCTCGGCGGCGACGCCGACAAGATCAACCCGCTGGCGCCGGCCGAGCTGGTCATCGACCACTCCGTCATCGCCGACAAGTTCGGCACCGCCAACGCCTTCCAGCAGAACGTGGAGCTGGAGTACGGCCGCAACAAGGAGCGCTACCAGTTCCTGCGCTGGGGCCAGACCGCCTTCGACGAGTTCAAGGTCGTCCCGCCCGGCACCGGCATCGTCCACCAGGTCAACATCGAGCACCTGGCCCGTACGGTCATGACCCGCAACGGCCAGGCGTACCCGGACACCCTCGTCGGTACCGACTCGCACACCACCATGGTCAACGGCCTGGGCGTACTGGGCTGGGGCGTCGGCGGCATCGAGGCCGAGGCCGCGATGCTGGGCCAGCCGGTCTCCATGCTCATCCCGCGCGTCGTCGGCTTCAAGCTGACCGGTGAGCTCAAGCCCGGTACGACGGCGACGGACCTCGTCCTCACCATCACCGAGATGCTGCGCAAGCACGGTGTCGTCGGCAAGTTCGTCGAGTTCTACGGCGAGGGCGTCGCCGCCACCTCGCTCGCCAACCGCGCCACCATCGGCAACATGTCGCCCGAGTTCGGCTCCACCGCCGCGATCTTCCCGATCGACGACGAGACGCTGAACTACCTGAAGCTGACCGGCCGCTCCGAGCAGCAGGTCGCCCTGGTCGAGGCGTACGCCAAGGAGCAGGGCCTGTGGCTGGACCCGGCCGCCGAGCCGGACTTCTCCGAGAAGCTGGAGCTGGACCTCTCCACGGTCGTCCCGTCGATCGCCGGCCCCAAGCGCCCCCAGGACCGCATCATCCTGGCCGAGGCCGCCCAGCAGTTCACGCAGGACGTGCGCAACTACGTCAGCGAGGCGGACCTCGACGAGGCGGGCAAGGAGTCCTTCCCGGCCTCCGACGCCCCCGCGGTCTCCAACGGCACGCCCAGCAAGCCGACCCAGGTCACGGCGGCCGACGGCTCGGTGTACGAGATCGACCACGGCGCCGTCACGGTCGCCGCGATCACCTCCTGCACCAACACCTCGAACCCCTACGTCATGGTCGCCGCCGCGCTGGTGGCCAAGAAGGCGGTCGAGAAGGGCCTGTCCCGCAAGCCGTGGGTCAAGACCACCCTCGCCCCGGGCTCGAAGGTCGTCACCGACTACTTCGACAAGGCGAACCTGACGCCCTACCTGGACAAGCTGGGCTTCAACCTCGTCGGTTACGGCTGCACCACCTGCATCGGCAACTCCGGTCCGCTGGACGAGGAGATCTCGAAGGCGATCAACGAGGCCGACCTCGCGGTCACCTCGGTGCTCTCCGGCAACCGCAACTTCGAGGGCCGGATCAACCCCGACGTCAAGATGAACTACCTGGCGTCCCCGCCGCTGGTCGTCGCGTACGCCATCGCCGGCTCCATGAAGGTGGACATCACCACCGAGGCGCTGGGCACCGACCAGGACGGCAACCCGGTCTACCTCAAGGACATCTGGCCCTCCGAGGCCGAGGTCAACGACGTCGTGGCCAACGCCATCGGCGAGGACATGTTCTCCAAGTCGTACGAGGACGTCTTCGCGGGCGACGCCCAGTGGCAGGCGCTGCCGATCCCGACCGGCAACACCTTCGAGTGGGACCCGCAGTCCACCTACGTCCGCAAGCCCCCGTACTTCGAGGGCATGACGATGGAGACCAGCCCGGTCTCCGACGTCCAGGGCGCCCGCGTCCTGGCCAAGCTGGGCGACTCGGTCACCACCGACCACATCTCCCCGGCCGGTGCGATCAAGGCCGACACCCCCGCCGGCCAGTACCTCACCGAGCACGGCGTCGAGCGTCGCGACTTCAACAGCTACGGCTCGCGCCGCGGCAACCACGAGGTCATGATCCGCGGCACGTTCGCCAACATCCGCCTGCGCAACCAGATCGCGCCGGGCACCGAGGGCGGTTTCACGCGTGACTTCACGCAGGAGGACGGCCCGGTCTCCTTCATCTACGACGCGTCGCAGAACTACCAGGCCGCCGGCGTCCCGCTGGTCATCCTGGCCGGCAAGGAGTACGGCTCCGGCTCGTCCCGCGACTGGGCGGCCAAGGGCACCGCGCTGCTCGGCGTCAAGGCCGTCATCGCCGAGTCCTACGAGCGCATCCACCGCTCGAACCTGATCGGCATGGGCGTGCTGCCGCTCCAGTTCCCGGAGGGCGCCTCGGCGCAGTCGCTGGGCCTGACCGGCGAGGAGACCTTCGACATCACCGGTGTCACCGCCCTGAACGACGGCGGCATCCCGGAGACCGTCAAGGTCAAGGCTGGCGACGTCGAGTTCGACGCCAAGGTGCGCATCGACACCCCCGGTGAGGCGGACTACTACCGCAACGGCGGCATCATGCAGTACGTGCTGCGCTCGCTGATCCGGAAGTAACCGGCGCCCCCGCTCCGCCGAGCGGGTGAAACCGAAGGGCCGCACCCCCGCGCGGGGGTGCGGCCCTTGTCGGTGCCGGGTGGCCGACTCACCACATCAGGCGGTACATGTTGTAGCCCCAGCCGATCTTGACCGGCGGGGCGAACGGGGCGGCGGGGTCGCCGGTGCCCCGGTAGTACCACAGGCCCCCGTCCGTGTGGCGGGCGAGCAGGTCGGCGCGGCCGTCCTCGTTGATGTCGCCGGTGGACAGGAGGTGGTTGTAGATGTTCCACCCGCCGCCGATCTTCGTACGGGGCTTGAACGGCGCCGTGTAGTCGCCCGTGCCCTCGTACAGCCACAGCACGCCCGCGCGGTCCTTGGCGACGATGTCGGCCCGGCCGTCACCGGTCAGGTCGCCCTGGCCCGCGATGTGGGTGTACTGGTCCCAGCCGCGGCCGATCCGGACGCGCGGGGTCACCGACAGGTCCGGGTAGGCCAGGTACGTCCACAGGACGCCGGCCTTGTCGATGGCGATGATGTCGGATTCCTTGGCGCCGCCGAGGTCGCCCGGGGCCAGGACCTTGTCGTAGATGTTCCAACCGCCGCCGACGGTGCGGTAGTCGGTGTCGGCGATACCGACGTCGCGCAGGGACGTCAGCACACCGTCGAAGTCCCAGTAGTACGTGCCGTCCGAGTAGCCGTCCCTGTTGTTGTCGACCTCGGCGGCGGCCTTCTTGTTGTCGAACAGATCGGTGATCTTGTCGGCAGGCCCGAACCCGCCCTTGCCGTCCGGCGAGTACATGTAGACCCAGCCCTGGCGGTCGATCCCGTTCAAGTGGAAGTAGAACGGCGTGTTCACCTGGCCGGGAGTGGTCACGGCCCGCGCCGCCGCTGAGGACCGCTTCTGCGCCTGTTCCTGCTTCTGTTCCTGCGCCTGCGCCACGGCACGTTCCCGCGCGGCCGGAGCGGAGCCGGGCCCGTCCGCCAGGGCCGTGCCGGCGGTGGTTCCCACCAGGACGGCGGCGAGCAGGGCGGCCGCGGCCCGGGGCATGGTGCGGCCGGTACGAATGGACACGGTGTGTCTCCTGTTGCTGTGTTGCTGTCGTGCTGTCGAAAAGCCGGTGCGGCGCGCCTCGTGGAGACGCGCCGCACCATCACCTCACCGGCACTCGGCCGACCGAAGTCCCCGGCTGCCGGTGTCCTACGGGCTAGAACATCCAGCTGTAGATGTTGTAGCCGAAGCCGATCTTCACGCGCGGCGCGAAGGGCGCCGCGGCGTTGCCGGTGCCCTTGTAGAGCCACAGCGTGCCGTCGTTGCCACGGGCGATCAGGTCCGCGCGGCCGTCGAGGTCCACGTCACCGGTGGAGACGAGGGCGTTGTACGTGTTCCAGCCCGCGCCGATCTTCACGCGCGGCGCGAAGGGCGCCTTGTAGTCGCCGGTGCCCTTGTAGAGCCACAGGACGCCGGAGGAGTCCCGGGCCACGATGTCGGCCCGGCCGTCACCGGTCAGGTCGCCCTTGCCGGCGATCTGGGTGTAGGCGTTCCAGCCGCCACCGATCTTGACGCGCGAGGAGACCTGGCCGTTGGGGTAGCCGAGGTAGGTCCACAGCACGCCCTGGGGGTCGCGGGCGATGATGTCGTACGCCTCGGCGCCGCCGATGTCGCCCGGCGACAGCACCTTGTTGTACATGTTCCAGCCGCCGCCGACCGTGCGGTGCTCGGTGTCCGAGTTGAAGTACAGGTTGCCGGCGTTGTCCCACGCCCACATGCCGTCGCTGGCACCGTCGCCGTCGTTGTCGACCGGCGACGCGGCCTTCAGCAGGTCCCAGCCGGACGTGAGGAACGTGCGCTCGTCGAGCCCGCCGCGGCCGTCCAGGACGTACTGGTACAGGAAGCCGGAGGAGCGCTCGATGCCGAAGAGGCCGAACACGGGGGTCTGCGCCTGCGCCCTGGCACGGGCGGACGCGCCGGCCTTCGGCGCCGCCTGCGCGATCTTGCCGATGTCGACGTTCTTCACCGGGGCGGGTACCGGCGCCGGGGCGCCGGCCACCGCGGCTGAGGCACTCGTGCCGACCAGGGCGGCGGCGATCGCCGCGACAGCCAGGCGCGACAGGGCGCGCCCGCGCTTACGGTCGGGAAGTTTGGCCACGTATTTCTCCATTTGCCATGTGATGAGGCGCGACGCACCTACATCAGGTGCGTCGCGTGATCCTCAGGATCTTTGCACAAGGTCTTCACATGTCAACTGGTTTACGGACGGTCTGATCAATCGGACCCGGAAAGTGGCTGTTTCGGGCCGATCAGCTCGAACTCGGCCAGCGTGGCCCGGTTTGACGGAGTCAGCCGGTAGCGGGTGAAGGTGCCGGGTGTTTTCACCGTGAATACCCGGGTTTGCCGGTCCCAGCTGAAGGACTCGCCCGTACGGCGGTCGAGGGTCCGCCACTTCCCGTGGCGGTCCAGCCCCTCCAGCGCCCAGGCGGTGGGGGCGTCGCCCTTCGCCGCCGAGGTGAGGGTGTACGAGGTCACCCGCGCCGCGGACTTGAGCGTGACCGGGACCGCGTCGAAGGACGCCGAGGTGTCCGACGTGTCGTCCAGCAGAGGGCTGTTGTCCGGCGAGGTCAGATCGCCGTCCGGTACGGGCACCCGGTCGTCGTGCGTGATGGACGACGGCGCCGCGTTCTTGCCGGTGCCCCAGGCGGACGGCCGCGGGCCCATCGCGAATTCCAGGGTGCCGCCGCGTGCGAGCAGAGCGTGCGGCAGTGCGGTGGAATTCCAGGCTTTGCCGTTCACCCGCAGGCCCTGCACGTACACATTGCGGGCGCTGTTGCGCGGGGCCTTGACGACGAGATCGCGGCCGTTCTCCAGATGGACCGTCGCCTTGGTGAACAACGGCGATCCGACCGCGTATTCGGGCGAGCCCATCACCAGCGGATAGAACCCGAGCGCGCTGAAGACGTACCACGCGGACATCTCGCCGTTGTCCTCGTCGCCCGGATAGCCCTGGCCGATCTCGCTGCCCAGATAGAGCCGGGAGAGGGCCTCGCGGACCTTCTCCTGCGTCTTCCACGGCTGCCCGGCCGCGTCATAGGCGTACGCGATGTGGTGCGACGGCTGGTTGCTGTGCCCGTACATGCCCATCCGGGTGTCCCGGGCCTCGGTCATCTCGTGGATGACGTTGTTGTACGAGCCGGCGAATTCCCTCGCGGCGGTTTCCGGGGTGGTGAAGTACGCGTCCAGTTTCTTCGCCAGCCCCGCCCGGCCGCCGTAGAGGTTGGCCAGGCCACGGGTGTCCTGGGGCGCGGTGAACGCGAAGGTCCAGGCGTTGGTCTCGGTGTAGTCGTGGCCCCAGACGCGCGGGTCGAAGCGGTCCGGGGGCAGCCGCCAGTTCCCGGCCGCGTCCTTGCCCTGGAAGAAGCCGACCTTGTCGTCGAAGTGCTCGACGTAGTTACGGGCGCGGTTGAGGAAGTACACGGCCTCTTCCTTGTAGCGCGGCCTCCTGGTCTGCTCGTACAGCTTCTGCCCCATGCGGGCGATGCCGTAGTCGTTGAGATATCCCTCCAGCGCCCAGGACATGCCTTCCTTGGTGTCCGTGCTCGTATAACCGCGGAACGGCGAGGTGGCCATGCCCTTGCGGCCGACACCGGGGCTGGGCGGGGCGACGGTGGCGTTCTTCACCGCCGCGTCATAGGCCGCCGCGGCGTCGAACTTCACGCCTTTTCCGTAGGCGTCGGCGAAGGCCACGTCCGAACTGGTGCCGGTCATCAGATCCGCGTAACCGGGGGAGGACCAGCGGGAGATCCAGCCGCCGTCCTTGTACTGCTGGACGAATCCGTCCACCATTTTCCCCGCCTGCCCGGGCGTGAACAGGGAATAGGCGGGCCAGGTCGTGCGATAGGTGTCCCAGAAGCCGTTGTTGACGTACACCTCGCCGTCGACGATCTTCGAGCCGGTGTGCGCCGGGGAGTCCGGGCCGGTCCGCGGCGAGAACGGGCTCGCGTACCGGGCGCGCGCCCCCACCTGCTCATGCCCCGAGTTCGGGTAGAGGTAGAGCCGGTAGAGGTTGGAGTAGAGCGTGACGAGGCGGTCCCGGCTCGCGCCCTCGACCTCGATACGGCCGAGGATGCCGTCCCACTGGGCGCGGGCGCGGTCCCGGACCCGCTCGAAGGAGTCGCCCGCCGGAATCTCGCGCTCCAGATTCGCGCGCGCCTGGTCGACGCCGATCAGGGAGGTCGCGATGCGCAGCGTGACCGTACGGTCGGCGCCGGGCCGCAGCTTCAGGTAGCCCGTGACGTCCGGGCCACCGCCGCCGCTCAGCCTGCCGCCCGCGGTCACCGGCGTGTCGAGCACGCCGTACACGAACAGCCGGGTGGCGCCGACCGACAGGTTGCTCCGCACGTCCGAGAAGCCGGTGACGACGCCCCGCGCGGTGTCGAGGGTGAGCCCGCCGTTGTTGTTGACGTTGTCGAAGATCAGGTTCGCGTCGTCGCCGGGGAAGGTGAAGCGCATCAGCGCCGCGTGGTCCGTCGGGGCGATGTCCGCCTTGAGGCCGTTGTCGAAGGTGACGCCGTAGTGGTGCGGCTTCGCGGTCTCGTTGGCGTGGTGGAAGGGCAGCGCCCGGGCGGTCCGGCCGGCGTCCGGGGTGCCGGCGGCGACGGACGGCATGACCTGGAAGGTCTGCCGGTCGCCCATCCAGGGGCTCGGCTCGTGACTGGCGGCGAAGGCCTGGAGGGTGGGCAGGTTGGCGGCGTTGTTCTTCCGCGCGTACTCGTACAGCCAGTCGGTGGAGCCCGCGTTGGTCACCGGCGTCCAGAAGTTGAAGCCATGCGGCACGGCGGTGGCCGGGAACGTGTTGCCGCGCGAGAAGCTGCCGCTGGAGTGCGTCCCGCGGGTGGTCGCCACGTAGTCGGCGAGGTGGGCGGGCGGCTTGTCCGCGGCCTCGGGGCCGAGGACGATGTCGTCCACCCAGCCGCGGAAGACCGCGGAGGCCTTCGGCGCGGTGGGGGAGTCGTACGCGACGAGAATGCGGTCGACGGTCTTGCCCGCCGCCACCGCGCCGATGCGCGACTGGCGATGGTTCCACTGGTTGACGTACAGCGTCTTGGCGTCGGCCTGGCCGCGCGGGGTCAGCGGGGCGCCGTTCTGGTCGGTGGCGCGCAGCCCGCTGAGGTAGGTGCCGTCGGTGAAGGCGAGGTCGAGCGCGACGTGGGTCGCGGGATAGCCGAGGTCGGTGGCGGCCATCTCGGGGAAGATCTTGTACGACAGCGAAGTGGCGTCCGTGACGGGCACGTTGACGTCGAAGACCTTGTTGTACGAGTAGCCGCGCCCGGCCGCGGTGTGGGTCCCCGCGTACCGCAGCGCCCGCAGCCCGCTGAAGCCGGCGTTCGTCTTCGCGGTGGGGGAGGAGGTCGGGCCGGAGTCGGGGTGGCTGCTCATGCCGGCGCCCGGACCGCTCTCCGGGCCCACCCCGGAGGTCTTGCCGGCGCCGTCCGGGCCGCTTTCCACGGTGTCCCGCCAGTCCGGCAGCGGGTCGCCGGTTTCGAAGGACGAGCTGAACCGCTGTTCTTCCGGGGGCTTTTGGGGCGAAGCCGCGACGGCGGGCGCGTACGCCGTCAGGACGAGCAGGGCCGCGGCCGCGAGTGCGACGGGGCGAGCCGTGCCGGGCAGGGGTCTGTGCCGGTGTCTGAGCCGCACGCGTACCTCTCAACGGAAGCGACAATTCCCTGTCGGTGACATCGTTGTCAGCTGCTTAATGCAGAGATAAGTAAGGTAGGTGGGGCCTTTGTTGTCAAGGGTGACGCCGCGAGCGGCGGCCAGAAGTTTCCGGCACAAGCGACGCATACCGGCGAGGTCTCAACTCGGGAAAGATGACTGCCCGAACTTGCTTACGATCTTGCCGACTTGACCTGAAGTGGACTATACCTGTCGGCGTCCGATCGACTGTGCGAACGACGTCGCGGACCCGGGGGGACCTGCGGAGCAGCACAAGAAATCGGCCCCGCACATCTCTAGCGTGCCCGGTGCACATCCCGTACAACTCAGCTTCATCTGACCCGCGGTGCCGGGGTGGCTCCGGTACACCGCCTGAGTCCTGAAGAAGGCGAGGACTTGCGCATGGGATTCACCTCAGATTTCAGCCGTCGCGACCTGATCAAGCGGGCCGCGGCGCTCGGAATCGTCACCGTACCGGCCATGAGCGCGCTGTCGGCGTGTGCCGGCGGCGGCGACGGTGGCAACGAGAAGGTCGACAAGGGCCAGAAGTCCGCCAAGAACCCGCTGGCGGTCAATGACAGCGCGGCCCTCGACGTCGTCATCTTCGACGGCGGATTCGGCGACAAATACGCCAAGGACGCCCAGGCCGAATACGTCGCCGCCTTCCCGAAGACCAAGGGCAAGGTCAAGCTCGCCTCCACCCAGAAGATACAGTCCACGCTCCAGCCGCGGTTCAACGGCGGCAACCCCCCGGACCTCGTCGACAACTCCGGCGCGGAACAGATGGACTTCGGCACCCTGGTCTCCAAGAACCAGCTCGCCGACCTCACCCCGCTGCTCGACGCCCCGTCGATCGACGACCCGAACAAGAAGGTGCGCGACACCCTGCGTCCCGGCGTCGTCGAGATGGGTCAGTTCGGCGGCAAGGAAACCTGGATCATGTACTACGCGTACACGGTCTACGGTGTCTGGTATTCCAAGACCAACCTGCAGAAGGTCGCCGACGCGGAATATCCCAAGACCTGGGACGAGATGCTCGCCGTGTGCGAGAAGGCGAAGAAGAAGGGCGTCGCCGGGTGGACCTACCCCGGCAAGTACCCGTACTACCTCCCCTTCAGCCTCTACCCCTTCATCGCCAAGATCGGCGGTGCGGAGGTGCTGCGCAGGATAGACAACCTGGAGCCGAACGCCTGGAAGGACCCGGCCGTCAAGGCCGCCTTCGACGCGTACTACGAGCTGTACAAGAAGGGCTACGTCCTCAAGGGCTCGCCGGGCCTGGACCACCTCCAGTCGCAGAAGGCGTGGGCCGAGGGCAAGGCCCTGTTCATACCCAACGGCTCCTGGGTGGAGAACGAGTCGGCCAAGCAGATCGAGAAGAACCCCGACTTCCAGCTCTCGGTCGGCGCGCCGTCCAGCCTCTCCGGGTCCGACAAGATGCCGTTCGGCACGATCTGGGCGTCCGGCGGCGAGCCGTACATCGTGCCCCGGGAGGCCAAGAACGTCCCCGGCGGCATGGAGATGCTGCGCATCATGCTCAGCAAGAAGTCCTCGCAGAACTTCATCAAGCAGGTCTCCTCGCTCACCTCCCTCAACGGCGGTACGGAGGGCCTGACCCTGCCCCCGGGCCTGGACTCGGCGCAGCAGGCGCTGCAGAAGGCCGGCCAGAACATCGTCAACCCGCGGTTGCAGGACTGGTACGTGGCGCTCCAGAAGGAAAAGATCGGCGTCGGCGCGCTGGGCGAGATGATGGCGGGCCGCATGACTCCCGACGAGGCGATCACCAAGATCCAGAAGTACGCGGACGAGACGCGCGAGGACAGCAGCGTCAAGAAGTACAAGCGCTGACCGGTGCGTCGAACGCGTCGCCGGCGGTGGCATTCACGTCATCCGCGGGGAGAGAACGGGATCGGTAGTCATGCAGCACGGTAAATACCGCTTCATAGCGGGGTTCTTGGTCATCCCGCTGGCGATATACGCGATCTTCGTGATATCGCCGTTCGTGCAGGCGATCTATTACTCCTTCACGGACTGGACCGGCCTGAGCTCGGACATGAAAATGGTCGGGTTCGACAACTACACGCGCCTCTTCAAGGACAGCGTCTTCTGGGCCGCGGTGGGAAACAGCGTGACGCTGTTGCTGCTGCTGCCGGTGGTGACGCTCTCGCTCGGGCTCTTCTTCGCCTTCATGCTCAACGTCGGTGGCCGCCGCAGAAAGAAGGCGGTCATCGGCGGTGTGCGCGGCTCGGGCACGTACAAGATTCTCTACTTCTTCCCGCAGGTGCTGTCGATCCCGATCGTCGCCCTGCTCTTCCAGTTCGCGTACAACCCGGAGAGCGGCGCGCTCAACGCGTTCTTCCAGGCGGTCGGACTGGACAACGTACAGCCGGACTGGCTCGGTGATCCGCAGCTCGCGCTCTGGTGCATCATGGGCGCGATGATCTGGGCCAATGTCGGCTTCTACGTCGTGCTCTTCTCGGCCGGCATGAGTTCCATACCGAAGGACTTCTACGAGGCCGCGCTGCTGGACGGCGCCAACCGGTTCAACACGTTCTTCAGAATCACCCTGCCACTGCTCTGGGACACCGTGCAGACCGGCTGGATCTATATGGGCATTCTGGCCCTGGACGTGTCGGCCTTCGCGTTCGTGCAGATCATGAGCGTCGGGCCGGGCGGACCCGACTATTCCACCGAGGTGCTGCCGCTGTACGTCTATCAGAAGACCTTCCGCGACGGTCAGGCCGGTTACGCCACCTCGATCGGCGTCTCCCTGCTGATAGTGACCCTGATCTTCTCGGCCATCGTCATGCGGCTGGGCCGGCGCGAGCGACTGGAGTTCTGATGAGCGTGCAGACCAAGCCCCCGGCCGTGACGGGCCGGGGCGGCGCGGGCGGCAAGGGCGCGGAGGGCGGTGAGGGCCGGGTCCTGAACGTCTTCTCGCACGGAGTCCTGGTCATCTGGGGCCTGTTGGTGACCATGCCGCTGCTGTGGGCGGTGGTCAGCTCCTTCAAGGACGACGGGGAGATCTTCGGCTCGCCCTGGGGGCTGCCGTCGGCGCTGCACTTCGACAACTGGGCCCGTGCCTGGGACAAGGCCAACATGGGCCAGTACTTCTTCAACTCGCTGATCGTGGTCGGCGGGTCGCTGATCGGCACCATGCTGCTGGGGGCGATGGCGGCGTACGTACTGGCCCGGTTCGACTTCCCGGGCAACCGCTTCATCTACTTCCTGTTCGTGGGCGGGATGGGCTTCCCGATCATCCTCGCCCTGGTCCCGCTGTTCTTCGTCATGAAGAACATGGCCCTGCTGGACACCTACCACGGCCTGATCCTGGTCTACATCGGGTACTCCCTGCCCTTCACCGTCTTCTTCCTCAGCGGGTTCTTCAAAACGCTGCCGACGTCGGTGGCGGAGGCCGCGCTCATCGACGGCGCGTCCCACACGCGGACGTTCTTCCAGGTCATGCTGCCGATGGCCAAGCCGGGACTGATCAGCGTCGGCATCTTCAACTTCCTGGGGCAGTGGAACCAGTACCTGCTGCCGACGGTGCTGAACGTCGGCGACCCGGACAAGAAGATGCTGACCCAGGGCCTGGTCGCGCTGGCGGTCAGCCAGGGGTACAAGGGCGACTGGTCCGGCCTGTTCGCGGGCCTGACCATCGCCATGCTGCCGGTGCTCGCCGCGTACATCATCTTCCAGCGGCAGGTGGTGGCGGGCCTGACGGCGGGCGCCCTGAAGTAGCCCCGCACCCCGGCGTACGCGCCCGCTTCCGGCAGGCCGTACGCCCGTACGGCACAGTGGTGGCCCCCGCCGTCCCGCGGGGGCCACCATGGCGCCTGCCGGACGACCGGGTTTTGGCCACAGGCCCGGTGCACCCGGTCGAGGACTTGACGGAACCGGACCCGGGCACGTCAGCTTAGATTCACATGTTGGAGACAAGCCGGGTCCCGTCGGTGTGGCCCGGCCGGCGGCCGGTCGTCGTGCCGGGCGCTACAGGCGGGAGTGGATGAGTCGATGGAGACTCCGGGTTCGCAGTCCTCGCTGCACCGGGCCAATCTGGAGCGGGTCGTACGCGCGGTGCGCATGGCGGGCTCGCTCACCCAGGCGGAGATCGCCCGGAGTACGGGCCTGTCGGCGGCCACGGTCTCCAACATCGTGCGGGAACTGAAGGACGCCGGGACCGTCGAGGTCACGCCGACCTCGGCCGGCGGCCGCCGGGCCCGCAGCGTCTCGCTCTCCGGCGACGCCGGCATCGTCGTGGGCGTCGACTTCGGCCATTCCCACCTGCGGGTCGCGGTCGGCAACCTCGCCCACCAGGTGCTCGCCGAGGAGACCGAGCCGATCGACGTGGACGCCTCCGCCGCGGAGGGCTTCGACCGGGCCGAGCGCCTGGTGAACCGGCTGATCGAGGCGACCGGCGTCGGTCCGGGCAAGGTCATCGGCGTCGGCCTCGGCGTCCCGGGCCCCATCGACGTGGAGTCCGGCACGCTCGGCTCGACCGCCATCCTGCCGGGCTGGGGCGGCACGAATCCGGGCGAGGAGCTGTCCGGCCGGCTCGGCGTCGGCGTGTACGTCGACAACGACGCCAACCTCGGCGCGCTCGGCGAACTGGTCTGGGGCAGCGGACGCGGCGCCGCCGACCTGGCGTACATCAAGGTCGCCAGCGGCGTCGGCGCCGGCCTGGTCATCAGCGGCCAGATCTACCGGGGGCCGGGCGGCACCGCGGGCGAGATCGGGCACATCACGCTCGACGAGTCCGGGCCGGTGTGCCGCTGCGGCAACCGCGGCTGCCTGGAGACCTTCACCGCCGCCCGCTACGTGCTCCCGCTGCTCCAGCCCAGCCACGGCCCCGACCTGACCATGGCGGAGGTGGTCCGGCTGGCCCGGGAGGGCGACCCCGGGTGCCGCCGGGTGATCGCGGACGTGGGGCGGCACATCGGCAGCGGCGTGGCCAACCTGTGCAACCTGCTCAACCCGAGCCGGGTGGTGCTCGGCGGCGACCTCGCGGAGGCCGGGGAGCTGGTGCTCGGGCCGATAAGGGAGTCGGTGTCGCGGTACGCGATCCCCAGCGCCGCGCGGCAGTTGGGGATCGTCCCCGGGACGCTCGGGGGCCGCGCCGAGGTGCTCGGGGCGCTGGCGCTCGTACTGAGCGAGATGGGCGACTCGACGCTGCTGGACGGCACGCTGCCGGCCGAGGGCGCCGGGCAGCCGGGCGGGCGGAACCCCGGTGTACCGGCGGTCGCGGCCGCCCGCCCCGCGGACAGCACCGGCACCTCTGCCATTGCCTGACGTATACGGGGCACACTGCGTATACGGGGCGCACTGCCGTACACGAGGCACGCTGAGTTCACACAGCTAACGCATGGCACCGTTGTCATCTCGTTAAGTATTTACTCCTTGACGGTCTGCGAGCGGCCGAGTTGACTTCCAGCCACCTCGGCCGCAACGACGCGGCCTCGTCAGGGAGGTTTTCACCGTGAACACGCACCTGCGTCGTGCTGCCGTGGCCGCGGCCGCCGTCTCGATGGCCGCCGGACTCGCCGCCTGCGGCTCCGCCAAGGAGGCCGGCGGCGACGGGGACACCAAGAAGGACAAGAAGGGGCCGCTGACCATCGGCCTCCTGCTGCCCGAGAACCAGACCGCGCGCTACGAGCGGTTCGACAAGCCGCTGATCGAGAAGAAGATCCGCGAACTGGCGGGCAAGGACACCGAGATCCTCTACGACAACGCCAAGCAGGACCCCTCCGTCCAGCAGCAGCAGGTCGACACGATGATCACGAAGAAGGTCGACGCGCTGATCCTGGACGCGGTGGACGCCAAGTCCATCGCCGTCTCGGTCAAGAAGGCGAACGACAAGGGCATACCGGTCGTCGCCTACGACCGGCTGGCCGAGGGCCCGATCAAGGCGTACACCTCCGTCG
Source organism: Streptomyces sp. NPDC059788 (assembly GCF_042732265.1). Lineage (NCBI taxonomy): Bacteria > Bacillati > Actinomycetota > Actinomycetes > Kitasatosporales > Streptomycetaceae > Streptomyces > Streptomyces sp. NPDC059788. Next base: position 19,578 of record NZ_JBHWHY010000004.1, read on the forward strand.
ACAACGAGCGGGTCGGCCGTATCCAGGGCGAGTCGCTGCTGAAGGCGCTCGGCGACAACGCCGGCCAGGGCGAGATCGTCATGATGAACGGGTCGATCACCGACCCGAACGCCAAGATGTACAAGGACGGCGCGCACTCCGTACTCGACGGCAAGGTCAAGATCGGCAAGGAGTACGACACCAAGGAGTGGAAGCCGGAGAACGCCAACGAGAACATGAAGGGCGCCATCTCCTCGCTCGGCAAGGACAAGATCGTCGGCGTCTACTCCGCCAACGACGGCATGGCGGGCGGCATCATCACCGCCCTCAAGAGCGCCGGGTTCACCAAGCTGCCGCCGGTCACCGGCCAGGACGCGGAACTCTCCGCCGTCCAGCGCATCCTCCAGGGCGAACAGTTCATGAGCGTCTACAAGCCCTACCAGCCCGAGGCCGACGCCGCCGCGTCGATGGCCGTCGCGCTCGCCCAGGGCAAGAAGCTGGACTCGATCGCCAAGTCCACCGTCGACAGCGCCACCGAGAAGAAGGTGCCGTCCGTCATCGTGACGCCCTTCGCGCTGACCAAGGCTGATATTTCCAAGTATGTCGGCCAAGAAGGCTTCTTCACCAAGGCCGAGATCTGCACCGCCAAGTTCCAGTCCGCCTGCGCCCAGGCCGGCCTGAAGTAAGCCTGCCGTCCGCCCGGCCCCGCCGCCTCGCCGGCCGTGGGCCGGACGGCGCGTCCCCGCCGGTCAGGCGGCGAAGGAGATGATTCACGTGTCCGCTACGCCCGTGCTGGCGTTGCGCGGGATCTCCAAGCGGTTCGGTGCCGTACAGGCGCTCACCGATGTCGAACTGGAGATCCACCCCGGCGAGGTCGTCGCCCTGGTCGGCGACAACGGCGCCGGCAAGTCCACCCTCGTCAAGGCGATCGCCGGCGTCGGTCCCGCCGACGACGGCGTCGTCGAGTGGGAGGGCCGCCCGGTCACCGTCGACCGGCCGCACACCGCCCAGGAACTGGGCATCGCGACCGTCTACCAGGACCTCGCGCTGTGCGACAACCTCGACGTCGTCGGCAACCTCTTCCTCGGCCGCGAGATCGTACGCGTCGGAGTGCTCGACGAGGTCGAGATGGAGCGCCGCGCGCGCGAACTGCTCGCCACGCTCGCCATCCGCATCCCGAGCGTCCGTATCCCCATCGCCTCGCTCTCCGGCGGCCAGCGGCAGACCGTCGCCATCGCCCGCTCGCTGCTCGGCGAACCCAAGGTCGTCATCCTCGACGAGCCCACCGCGGCGCTCGGCGTCGAACAGACCGCGCAGGTCCTCGACCTCGTGGAACGGCTGCGCGAGCGCGGCCTCGGCGTCATCCTCATCAGCCACAACATGGCCGACGTCAAGGCCGTCGCCGACCGGGTGGCGGTGCTGCGGCTGGGCCGCAACAACGGCACGTTCGACGTCCGCAGCACCTCCCAGGAAGAGATCATCTCCGCCATCACCGGCGCCACGGACAACGCCGTGACCCGACGCAAGGCCCGCACCGCGGAGGACCGGAAGTGACCAGCAACCTCTCCAAGGCCGGCGACGAGCCGGTCGACGCAGCACCCGCCGCCGAAGGCGCCGTGACCGCCGTGGACCCGCGGCTGCTCGTACGCCAGCAGGGCTTCAAGGGCTACCTCGACGAGTTCCGGCGCAAGACGCGCAGCGGTGAGCTGGGCTCCCTGCCGGTCGTCGTCGGCCTGATCGTCATCTGCATCGTCTTCCAGCTCCAGGATTCCGCGTTCCTCGGCGCCGAGAACCTCTCGAACCTGTTCGTGACGGCCGCCGGGACGGGGCTGATCGCCGTCGGCATCGTCTTCGTCCTGATCCTCGGCGAGATCGACCTGTCCGTCGGCTCGGTCAGCGGCCTGGCCGCGGCGGTCTTCGCCGTCCTGAACATCAACAACGGCATGCCGGAATGGCCGGCCCTGATCCTGGCCCTGCTCACCGGCACCGTGGCCGGTGCCCTGCACGGCTTCTTCTTCGCCCGCATCGGCGTACCGGCCTTCGTGGTCACCCTGGCCGGACTGCTCGGCTGGAACGGCCTGATGCTCCAGGTGCTCGGCTCGAACGGCACCATCAACCTGGACGACAGCGGCCTCGTCGCCAAGCTCACGAACTACTACTTCACCGATGTGGCCGCCGCGTACGGGCTGGCGACGGTTGCCGTCCTCGCCTTCCTCGGCCTCTCCCTCCTCGACTCCCGGCGCCGCGAGGCCGCGGGCGTCCCGAGCAGGCCGCTGAGCGAGACGATTCTGCGTACGGTGGTCCTGGCCGTTCCCGCCTATGTGGTCGCCTGGCTCCTCAACCAGTACAAGGGCCTGCCGCTCGCCGTGGTCATCTTCCTCGGCGTGGTCGTCGCCCTCGACTTCGTGCTGCGGCGCACGTCGTACGGGCGTCAGGTCTTCGCCCTCGGCGGCAGCGTCGAGGCGGCGCGGCGCGCGGGCATCAACGTCTCGCTCATCCGCGTCTCCGTGTTCTCGCTCGCCGGGACGATGGCCGCCGTCGGCGGCATGTTCCTGGCCTCCCAGATCAACGCCGCGAATCAGTCGTCCGGGGCCGGCAGCCTCCTGATGAACGCGATTGCTGCCGCGGTCATCGGTGGTACGAGCCTGTTCGGCGGGCGCGGCAAGACGTGGTCCGCGCTGCTGGGCGTCCTGGTCATCCAGTCCATCGCCTCCGGCATGGCTCTGCTGGGTATCGCCTCGGCCGTTCAGTTCATGATCACTGGGGCGGTTCTGCTGGCGGCTGTCGTGATCGACTCCGTCTCCCGCAAGACGCAGAAGACTGCCGGTCGGGCGTAGGCGACCTGTGGTCGCGGTTCACCGGCGCAATCCTGGGGGCCCTGGTCTTTGACCTTGGCCCCCTGGGGCGGTGGGGGGCCTTGCCCCCAGGGGGCTTCTGTTCGCGCTTCGCGCGGGGGTTGCGCTGTCGCGCGGGTCGCGTTGGATTCGTTCTGGGGGCGGGGGTGCGCAGGGGGCCAACTCCTCGACACCGTGCACGGCGACGGGGGCGTAGTCGTGAACCCAGATACCCGGCTGCTCTGCGGGGATGGCCCCCTACGCACCCCCTCCGGCCGGTTTGGCGAGCGCGGGACAGCTGGGGGGAAGATCTCGATCACCCTGGTCGGCGCCCCACCATGTGGTGAGGCTCGCGGTGCCGGAGGGCGGGAGGCCTGCCCACCACCCGGGTAGGGGGGCGGGACCCCGGGCTTTCTCACGCCGGGACCCCGGACTTTCCCACACCCCGGGGGAGGGGCAGGGGAACCCCGGCCCCGCACCCTGCCCACCACCCGGTACGGGGACGGGGCCCTGGGCCTCCCCCGTCCGCCACGCTCCGTGCGGCGGATGGGCTGTGCCACCTCATCCCAACGGCCCAGCGCTACGGCAGGAAGTCTGCGGGGGCGCCGCTCACCCGGCTCGTAGCCTCTCCTCCCGGCCGTATCCCGGCGGGTGCGACGTCCACGATCCCCCGATCCCGCGACCATGACGGCTCCCGTGGGGCGGGCTGTATTTGCCACGTCGTACGGATAGTCGCCCACGGCGCGGGGCTCGGGTCCACGCAGGGGTCTCCCCGCAGAGCAGCCGGGTATCTGGGTTCACTACTAACTTCCCCGTTGCCGTGCACGGTGTCGAGGAGTGACCCCTGCGTGGGCCCGAGCCCCCCACCCACCGGACCAAATGCGCACAACGCGCACCCCACAAGACCGCCGCCAGAGGTGGCGACTTTTCGGCCGAAGGTTGCCTTGAGGCGGCGGAGCAACGCGTCAGAAACCGCCATCCGCGTGACATACATCGCACAGCCCGTTCTCCGCCGTCGCAGGCGGAACATTAGACTCGGCTGATCGGCAAGCTCGACCAGCCAGAGCCAGCTACAAACAGGCGAATCCGCGCGAAACCGCACGAATCGCTCGAACCAGCTCGACAGCAAGGAGGCACGGGTGGCGCTGCTGACCCGTATCAAGGGACCGCGCGATCTGGACCGACTAGGACCGGAGCAGCTGGAGCAGCTGGCGGGGGAGATCCGTACCTTCCTCGTCGACGCCGTCTCCAAGACCGGCGGGCACCTCGGCCCCAACCTCGGTGTGGTCGAGCTGACCATCGCCCTGCACAAGGTGTTCGACTCGCCCAGAGACAGGGTTCTCTTCGACACCGGGCACCAGTCCTACGTCCACAAGCTGCTCACCGGCCGGCAGGACTTCTCCGGGCTGCGGAGCAAGGGCGGCCTGTCGGGCTACCCCTCGCGTGCCGAGTCGCCGCACGACGTCATCGAGAACAGCCACGCCTCCACCGTCCTGGGCTGGGCCGACGGTCTGGCCAAGGCCAACCAGGTACTGCGCAAAAACGATCATGTCGTGGCGGTCATCGGTGACGGCGCGCTGACCGGCGGCATGGCCTGGGAGGCGCTGAACAACATCGCCGACGCCCAGGACCGCCCGCTGGTCATCGTCGTCAACGACAACGAGCGGTCGTACGCGCCGACCATCGGCGGCCTGGCGAACCACCTGGCCACCCTGCGCACGACGGACGGCTACGAGCGCTTCCTGGCGCGCGGCAAGGACCTCCTGGAGCGCACGCCGGTCGTCGGCAAGCCGCTGTACGAGACGCTGCACGGCGCGAAGAAGGGCCTGAAGGACTTCATCGCGCCGCAGGGCATGTTCGAGGACCTGGGGCTGAAGTACGTCGGGCCGATCGACGGGCACGACATCGAGGCACTGGAGTCCGCGCTGCAGCGCGCCAAGCGCTTCGGCGGTCCGGTCATCGTGCACTGCCTGACCGAGAAGGGGCGCGGCTACAAGCCCGCCGAGCAGGACGAGGCCGACCGCTTCCACGGTATCGGCGTCATCCACCCGGACACCGGGCTGCCGGTGGCTTCCGGTGGCGCGAGCTGGACGTCCGTCTTCGGTGACGAGATGGTCGAGCTGGGCCGGGAGCGCGAGGACATCGTGGCGATCACGGCCGCGATGCTCCAGCCGGTGGGCCTGCAGAAGTTCGCCAAGGCGTTCCCGGACCGGGTCTACGACGTGGGCATCGCCGAGCAGCACGCGGCGGTCTCGGCGGCCGGTCTGGCGACCGGTGGTCTGCACCCGGTCTTCGCGGTGTACGCGACGTTCCTCAACCGCGCCTTCGACCAGGTGCTGATGGACGTCGCGCTGCACAAGTGCGGTGTCACCTTCGTCCTGGACCGCGCCGGCGTCACGGGCGACGACGGCGCCTCGCACAACGGCATGTGGGACATGTCGCTGCTCCAGGTCGTGCCCGGCCTGCGGATCGCCGCGCCGCGCGACGCCGAGCAGGTGCGTGCCCAGCTGCGCGAGGCCGTCGAGGTCGACGACGCGCCGACGGTGGTGCGCTACTCGAAGGGCAAGGTCGGCCCGGCGGTCGAGGCCGTGGGCCGGGTCGGCGGTATGGACGTGCTGCGCGAGCCCGGTGCGGGTGTCGAGCGGCCGGATGTGCTGCTGGTGTCGGTGGGCGCGCTGGCGCCGATGTGCCTGGAGATCGCCGACCTGCTCGACAAGCAGGGCATCTCGACGACGGTGGTGGACCCGCGCTGGGTCAAGCCGGTCGACGAGGCGCTGCCGGGCCTGGCCGACGGGCACCGCGTCGTGGTCACCGTCGAGGACAACAGCCGTTCGGGCGGTGTCGGCTCGGCCGTCGCGCAGGCGCTGCGGGACGCGGGGGTGGACGTACCGCTGCGTGACTTCGGTATCCCGGAGCGGTTCCTGGACCACGCCTCCCGCAAGGAGATCCTGGCCGAGATCGGGCTGACCGCGCCGGACATCGCCCGTCAGGTGACCGGTCTCGTCTCCAAGATCGACGGCCGGTACGAGGGCACGGACCGGTCCGTCGACGCCGCGGAGTCGGTGGGCGCGGCGGACGACGCCGAGCGGGCCGAGGCCGCCCGCGACTGACGCGGGCGGAGACGGGAGGAGCCGGGGGCTCCGGTTCCTCCCGTGAGGGGCGTGTGGCCGGCTCGTGGACATGCGTGGGGGAATGGCGCAGCCGTCTCACCAGCTGTCCACCGGACGGCCACGCACCGCCCAAGAGGGCACAAACCCGGCGCCCAACCCGGCGTAAACCGCGCCGAACGGTCATACGATGGGTCGGTGGGCCACCCGAACGGGTGCAACCACCGGCCCATCGGCATATCCACCCATCCCTACCATCGGGTGAATCCCCGCCGATCGCAGGCCCGCCGCACCGTACTCGTCCCGACCATTTTGCAGACTCGGTCAGTTCGGGAGTCGCGACGGTCGTCCAGGCGGAGGTTGGCCCATGAGCAGCACACAGCGGGGCGCGGAACACGGACCGGACCACGGTGGCGGCAGGGGGCATGGCGGGGGCGGCGGCCGGGGACGCCGCGGCGGGCTGCTGCGCACCAAGACGGTCGAGGAGTCGATCCGGGACACCGAGGAGCCGGAGCACGCGCTCAAGAAGTCCCTCTCCGCCCTCGACCTGACGGTCTTCGGCGTCGGTGTCGTCATCGGGACCGGCATCTTCGTCCTCACCGGCAAGATCGCCAAGGAGACGGCGGGCCCGGCCGTCGCCCTCTCCTTCGTCGTCGCGGGCCTGGTCTGCGCGCTGGCCGCGCTCTGTTACGCGGAGTTCGCCTCGACCGTGCCGGTGGCCGGCTCGGCGTACACCTTCTCGTACGCCTCCCTCGGCGAACTGCCCGCCTGGATCATCGGCTGGGACCTCGTGCTGGAGCTCGCGCTGGGCTGCGCGGTGGTCGCCGTCGGCTGGTCGGGTTACGTCCGCTCGCTGCTGGACACCGCCGGGGTCCACCTGCCGCAGGGGCTGTCCGGTACGCACGAGGGCGCCTTCGGTTTCGACCTGCTCGCGTGCGTCCTGGTGCTGGTCCTGACCGTGATCCTGGTCGTCGGCATGAAGCTGTCGTCCCGCGTCACCTCGGTGATCGTCGGCATCAAGGTCACCGTCGTCCTGCTCGTCATCATCGCGGGCGCCTTCTTCATCACCGGCGCCAACTACGAGCCGTTCATCCCGCCGAGCCGGGCCACCGACGGCGGCGACGGCCTCGCGGCGCCGCTCTCCCAGATCGTCTTCGGCTTCACCCCGGCCGACTTCGGCGTGATGGGCATCTTCGCGGCCGCCGCGGTGGTCTTCTTCGCCTTCATCGGCTTCGACATCGTCGCCACCGCCGCCGAGGAGACCCGCCTCCCGCAGCGGGACGTGCCGCGCGGCATCCTCGGTTCGCTCGCCATCTGCACGGTGCTGTACGTCGCCGTGTCGATCGTCGTCACCGGGATGCAGAAGTACAGCGAGCTGTCCACGGACGCCCCGCTCGCCGACGCGTTCAAGGCCGTCGGGCACCCGTTCTGGGCCGGTCTGATCAGCTTCGGCGCGGCCGTCGGCCTGACCTCGGTGTGCATGATCCTGCTGCTCGGCCAGAGCCGGGTCTTCTTCGCGATGAGCCGCGACGGCCTGCTGCCGAAGGTCTTCTCGCAGGTCCACCCGCGCTTCGGCACCCCGTACCGCTCGACCGTCGCGCTCGGCGCCGTGGTCGCCGTCGTCGCCGGTTTCACCTCGATCGACGAACTCGCCGAACTGGTCAACATCGGCACGCTGTTCGCGTTCGTCGTGGTCGCGCTCGGCGTGGCCATCCTGCGCCGTTCCCGCCCGGACCTGCCCCGGGCCTTCCGTACGCCGCTGGTGCCGTTCGTCCCGGCGCTGTCGGTGCTCGCCTCGCTGTGGCTGATGCTGAACCTGCCCGCGGAGACCTGGCTGCGGTTCGGGGTGTGGATGCTGCTCGGCTTCGTCGTGTACTTCGCGTACGGGCGCAGCCACAGCCGGATGAACAGCCGGACGGACGGGCGTACGGGACGCGGATGAGGCCCGGGGCAGGCCCAGGCCGGGCGCCGTGTCAGCCGCCGCGCCCGCGCCGGACGGTCCGCGGCCCGGCCACCCGGGCTCCCAACGCCGTCACGCGCGCCCGCAGCCCGCGGTCGGCGGTGACGACCACACAGTCCGGGCCCCGGCCCGCGTCCCGTACGAGCTCCACGATGCGGTCGTCCCCGCTCCCGGGAGCCGCGACGACCGCCACGCCGGGTACGGATGCCACGCCCCGGGCCGCGCCCTCGACGACGAGGAGCAGCTCGACGGGCGGCCCGGCGAGTCCGGGCAGCCCGTCGGCCGCCTGGCCCGCCAGCGCGTCCCGCAGCCGTTCGGCCGCCGCGCGGCGGTCGCGCCACCAGCCGTCGGGCACCGAGCCGATCACGTTGGCCGCGTCCACGGCCACCAGGGTGCTCATGGGACCAGCCTGGCACGCGGAAATTGCCTGTCGCGTGCCGTGGCCACGGCCTACGCTGACCGGATGCCCAAAACCGAAACAGCTTCCACCGGGACCGCGCCGGCTCCGCCACGCCGTTCCGCCCGCGTCCTGCTGCTCGGCACGGACGACAGCCTGTTGCTCTTCCGCGGCTACCTGGACCCCGCCCGTCCGGAGGCCGGGCACTGCTGGTTCACGCCCGGCGGCAGCGTGCGCGAAGGGGAGTCCCTGCGCGCGGCGGCGGCACGGGAGCTGGCGGAGGAGACCGGGCTGCGGGTGGCGCCCGACGTGCTGGGGCCGCCGGTCGCCCGCACCGCCGGATACGCGGAGCTGCCCTGGGCGAGCGGCATGTTCGAGGACGTGTTCTTCCTGCACCGCGCCGCCCCGTACGCGGTCGACACCAGCGGCTTCCAGGAGCACGAGCGCGCCTCCATCACGGAACACCGCTGGTGGCCGGTGGACGAACTGGCGACGACGGCCGAGACCGTCTTTCCGTACGGACTGCCGCCGCTGCTCGCGGACCTGCGCGACGGCCGGACGCCGTCCGCACCCGTACAACTGCCCTGGCATCACTGAGAACACGACGGCACACAAACGGACACAACTGCCCTGGTACCACTGAGAACAGCGGTACCAGGGCAGCCGTCGCGGCGCTCGGCCGGACTCAGGCGGGCACGCTCGCCACACCCGGGGCCAGGAACTTCTTGCCGTTGACGCGCTCGGAGACACCCTCACGGTCCAGGTACGGCGTGATGCCGCCCAGGTGGAAGGGCCAGCCGGCGCCGGTGATCAGGCACAGGTCGATGTCCTGCGCCTCGGCGACCACACCCTCGTCCAGCATCAGGCCGATCTCCTGCGCGACGGCGTCCAGGACGCGGTCGCGGACCTGCTCCTCGGTCAGGACGGAGTCGCCCTGTTCGAGGAGGGCGGCGACCTCCGGGTCCAGCTCCGGCTTGCCGGAGTCGTAGACGTAGAAGCCGCGCTTGCCGGCCTTGACCACGGCGGCCAGGTTCGGCGAGACGGTGAAGCGCTCCGGGAAGGCGCCGTGCAGCGTCTCGGAGACGTGCAGGCCGATCGCCGGGCCGACCAGCTCCAGCAGCACCAGCGGCGACATCGGCAGCCCGAGCGGCTCGACGGCCTTCTCGGCGGTGGCCACCGGGGTGCCCTCGTCGATGACGTTCTGGATCTCGCCCATGAAGCGGGTCAGGATGCGGTTGACCACGAACGCCGGGGCGTCCTTGACCAGCACGGCCGTCTTCTTCAGCGACTTGGCGACGGAGAAGGCGGTGGCCAGCGACGCGTCGTCGGTCCGCTCGGCGCGCACGATCTCCAGCAGCGGCAGGATCGCGACCGGGTTGAAGAAGTGGAAGCCCACGACCCGCTCGGGGTGCTTGAGCTTGGACGCCATCTCGGTGACCGAGAGGGACGAGGTGTTCGTGGCGAGCACGGCGTGCTCCGGCACGACCGCCTCGACCTCGGCGAACACCTGCTGCTTGACGCCCATCTCCTCGAAGACGGCCTCGATGACGAAGTCCGCGTCGCCGAAGGCGGCGGCCTTGTCGAGGTGGCCGCTGACCAGGCCCTTGAGGCGGTTGGCCTTGTCCTGGTTGACGCGGCCCTTCAGGAGCAGCTTGTCGATCTCGTCGTGGACGTACGTCACGCCCTTGTCGATGCGCTCCTGGTCGATGTCGGTGAGCACCACCGGCACCTCCAGGCGGCGCGCGAACAGCAGCGCCAGCTGCGAGGCCATCAGGCCCGCGCCGACCACGCCGACCTTGGTGACCGGGCGCGCGAGCGACTTGTCCGGGGCGCCGGCCGGGCGCTTGGCGCGCTTCTGCACCAGGTTGAACGAGTAGATGCCGGAGCGCAGCTCGCCGCCCATGATCAGGTCGGCGAGGGCCTGGTCCTCGGCGTCGAAGCCCTGGCGCAGGTCGCCGTTCTTGGCGGCGGCGATGATGTCCAGCGCGCGGTAGGCGGCCGGGGCGGCGCCGTGCACCTTGCCGTCCGCGATGCCCTTGCCGCGCTGCACGGCCTGGTCCCAGGCCTCGCCGCGGTCGACCTCGGTGCGTACGACCTCGGTGTCGCCCTTGAGGACCGAGGCGGTCCACAGCAGCGACTGCTCCAGGAAGTCCGCGCCCTCGAAGATCGCGTCGGCGATGCCGAGGTCGAAGACCTGCTGGCCCTTGAGCTGCTTGTTCTGGTTGAGCGAGTTCTCGATGATCACCGAGACCGCGCGGTCGGCACCGATCAGGTTCGGCAGCAGCACGCAGCCGCCCCAGCCGGGCACCAGACCGAGGAAGACCTCGGGCAGCGAGAAGGCGGGCAGCGCCTTGGAGACGGTGCGGTACGAGCAGTGCAGCCCGACCTCGACACCGCCGCCCATCGCGGCGCCGTTGTAGTACGCGAACGTCGGCACGGCCAGGCCGGCCAGGCGCTTGAAGACGTCGTGGCCGCCCTTGCCGATGGCCAGCGCGTCCTCGTGCCGCTTGAGCAGCTCGACGCCCTTGAGGTCGGCGCCGACGGCGAAGATGAACGGCTTGCCGGTGATGCCGACGCCGGTGATCTTCCCGTCCTCGGCCTCCGCCTCGACCTGGTCGATCGCGGCGTCCAGGTTCGCCAGAGACTGCGGGCCGAAGGTGGTCGGCTTGGTGTGGTCCAGGCCGTTGTCCAGCGTGATCAGCGCGAAGACGCCGGCGCCCGGCAGCTCCAGGTGTCGTACGTGCGCCTGCGTGACGACCTCGTCCGGGAACAGCTCGGCCGCGCCCTTCAGCAGCTCGGTAGTGGTGCTCACTTGCCTGCCCCCTCGAAGTGCGGGTTCTCCCAGATGACCGTGCCGCCCATGCCGAAGCCGACGCACATGGTCGTGATGCCGTACCGGACCTGCGGCTGCTCCTCGAACTGCCGCGCCAGCTGCGTCATCAGACGCACGCCGGAGGAGGCGAGGGGGTGGCCGAAGGCGATCGCGCCGCCGTACTGGTTGACGCGCGGGTCGTCGTCCGCGATGCCGTAGTGGTCGAGCAGCGACAGCACCTGCACGGCGAACGCCTCGTTGATCTCGAACAGGCCGATGTCGTCGATCGACAGGCCCGCCTTGGCGAGGGCCTTCTCGGTCGCCGGAACCGGGCCGATGCCCATGACCTCGGGCTCGACGCCCGCGAAGGCGTAGTCCACCAGGCGCATCTTGACCGGCAGGCCCAGCTCGCGGGCCACGTCCTCGGCGGCGATCAGGGAGGCGGTGGCGCCGTCGTTCAGGCCCGCCGCGTTGCCCGCGGTGACGCGGCCGTGGGGGCGGAAAGGTGTCTTGAGGCCCGCGAGGTTTTCGAGGGTGGTGCCCGGTCGCATCGGCTCGTCGGCGGTCGCCAGGCCCCAGCCGGTCTCGCCGGCCTCCGCGTTGGTGCGGCGCACCGAGACCGGCACCAGGTCGGCCTGGATCTTGCCGTCGGCGTACGCCTTGGCGGCCTTCTCCTGGCTGCGTACCGCGTACTCGTCGGCCCGCTGCTTGGTGAGGTGGGGGAGGCGGTCGTGCAGGTTCTCCGCGGTCATGCCCATGAAGAGGGCGGACTGGTCGACCAGCTTCTCCGAGACGAAGCGGGGGTTGGGGTCGACGCCCTCGCCCATGGGGTGGCGGCCCATGTGCTCCACGCCGCCGGCCACGGCGATGTCGTACGCGCCGAAGGAGACGCCGCCGGCGATGCTCGTCACGGCGGTCATGGCGCCGGCGCACATCCGGTCGATGGAGAAGCCCGGGACGGACTGCGGGAGGCCGGCGAGGATGCCGGCGGTACGGCCCAGGGTCAGACCCTGGTCGCCGATCTGGGTCGTGGCGGCGAGGGCGACCTCGTCGACACGGGCCGGGTCGAGATCCGGGTTGCGGCGCAGCAGCTCCCGGATGCACTTGACGACCAGGTCGTCGGCGCGGGTCTCGTGGTAGATGCCCTTCGGGCCCGCCTTGCCGAACGGGGTGCGGACGCCGTCTACGAAGACGACGTCCCTAGCGGTACGAGGCACGTTGGCTCTCCTCCAGGTGCGGGGTGGCACTGCTGCGGGCGCGCCCGTGGGGCGCGTCACGTGTCTCATGCTACTTGCGGGTAACTGGGGTGGACAGTCCCTCCGGGGTAAGCGGTGAAGGTCACAATGTCGACTTCGTCGACGAGGGGTGGATCTTGTGGCGGCCTCCTGGGGGGCGCGTTTTGCGCTTCGGGTCCGGTGGGTGGGGGGTCGGGGCGGCTGTCCCGCCGTGGTGGCCGGGGTTTGCACATGTGGGGGTGGGCACCCGGGGTGGTGTTGCGTCGGCCGGGTGCGCGGGCTTGGGGGGAATGTGGCGTAATCCGGCCTTATGGTGCAGCTGTGGATACGGATAGGAGTGCAGGCATGACCAAGCGTGTTCGAGTCGGCGGAGTTGTGTGTGCTGTCGCGATGGCCGGGGGTCTGTTGGCCGGGTGTGGGGACGATGGCGGGGGAGGGGGTGGCTCGGCCTCGCCCTCGGCGTCGGCCTCGGGGGCTTCGCAGTCGGCGGGGGGTGCGGGGTCGTCCGGTGCGATGACCGAGGACCAGAGGTCGCGCAAGGCGTTGGTCCCGGAGGCCAAGACCTCGTACGAGCAGGCGCTGAAGGCGGCGACGGGAGCCGTGGCGGGGTCCAAGTCGGTTTCGGTCGAGTTGAAGCGTGGGGCCGGCGGGAAGGCCGAGTGGCACGCGAAGGTGGCGGCCTCGGACGGTGCGGAGAGCGCCGTGCGGGTGGACGCGGTGTCCGGGAAGGCGGACAAGCCGCGGTCCGAGGGCGACGACGGCGACGACAGGAAGAAGCTCGCCGACCGGCTCAAGCGGGCCACCGTCACGCCGCAGCAGGCCGCGGCGACGGCGACCGGGAAGAAGAAGGGGACGGTCACCGCCGTGGAGCTGGACAGCAATGACCAGAAGAAGGAGATCTGGTCGGTGGACGTGGTGACCACGGACGACTGGAACAAGACCACGTTCGATGTGGACGCGGCGAGCGGGAAGGTCCTGCGGGAGCACGTCGACCGCGACTGAGCCGGCGGGGGCGGGCCGGGATCGCCGGTCCGCCCCCGGGGGATCAGGCGTCGGGGGTGTTCAGGGCCTCGGTGAGGGCCGGGGTGACCTGTTCGATCTGCCAGGGGCGGGCGCCGTGGCCGGCCAGGACGGCGGCGACCGCCTCTCCGGTGGGTTCGGCGGGCGGCTCCCAGCACAGGCGCCGCACCGTGTCGGGGGTGATCAGGTTCTCCTGCGGGAGGTTGAGCTCCTCGGCCAGGGCGGTCACCGCGGTACGGGCGGCGGAGAGCCGGGCTGCGGCGGCCGGGTCCTTGTCGGCCCAGGAGCGGGGCGGCGGCGGACCGTTCAGCGGCTGGCCGGGCTGCGGCAGCTCGCTGTCCGGCAGGGCGCGGGCGCGGTCCACGGCGGCCTGCCACTGTTCCAGCTGGCGGCGCCCCATGCGGTGGCCGAAGCCGTTGAGCGTGGCGAGCGCGTGGGCGTTGGGGGGCAGGTTCAGTGCCGCCTCGACGATCGCGGCGTCGCCGAGCACCTTGCCCGGGGAGACGTCGCGGCGCTGCGCCACCTGGTCCCGTGCGGTCCACAGCTCCCGTACGACGGCCATCTGCCGGCGGCGGCGCACCTTGTGCATGCCGGACGTGCGGCGCCAGGGGTCCTTGCGGGGCGGTGCCGGGGGAGCGGCGGCGATGGCCGCGAACTCCTGGTGGGCCCATTCGAGCTTGCCCTGGCGTTCCAGCTCTTCTTCCAGGGCGTCGCGCAGGTCCACCAGCAGCTCGACGTCGAGTGCGGCGTAGCGCAGCCAGGGCTCCGGCAGCGGGCGGGTGGACCAGTCCACCGCGGAGTGGCCCTTCTCCAGGGCGTAGCCGAGGACGTTCTCCACCATCGCGCCGAGGCCGACCCGGGCGAAGCCCGCGAGGCGCCCGGCCAGCTCGGTGTCGAAGAGGCGGGACGGGATCATGCCTATGTCGCGCAGGCACGGCAGGTCCTGGGTGGCGGCGTGCAGGACCCACTCGGTGTCGGCGATCGCGTCGCCCAGCGCCGAGAGGTCGGGGCAGCCGACCGGGTCGATCAGGACGCTGCCGGCGCCTTCGCGGCGCAGCTGTACGAGGTAGGCGCGCTGGCCGTAGCGGTAGCCGGAGGCCCGCTCGGCGTCCACCGCCACCGGGCCCGTACCGGCCGCGAAGGCCGCCACGACTTCGGCAAGTTCCTCGGCCGTCGCCGTCACGGCGGGGGTGCCCTCGCGCGGTTCCAGTAGGGGGACCGGCGCCGGGCGGGTCTCCGGAGGGGAGTCTCCGGATGTTCGCAGTGTCGAGTCTTCTGCGGTCTTTTGGGCGTCGGTCACCAGTCAAGAGTATCTGTGTATGCACTGCGCCCGTCGAGGGAACGTTCCCTCGACGGGCGTGACGGCGGTCTGCGGGGGTCGGTGATCAGTGGATGATGCCGGTGCGCAGGGCGACGGCGACCATTCCGGCCCGGTCGCCGGTGCCGAGCTTGCGGGCGATGCGGGCGAGGTGGCTCTTGACGGTCAGCGCCGACAGGCCCATGGAGACGCCGATGGCCTTGTTGGACTGGCCCTCCGCAACCAGTCGCAGCACCTCGACCTCGCGTCCGGACAGTTCGCGGTAGCCGCCCGGGTGGCCGGGGGCGCCCGGGGGGCGTCGGTGCATCCGGGCGGCGTTGGCCCCGATGGGTGCGGCGCCGGGGCGGCCCGGGAGGCCGAGGTTGGTGCGGGTGCCGGTGACGACGTATCCCTTGACGCCGCCGGCGAGGGCGTTGCGTACGGCGCCGATGTCGTCGGCGGCGGAGAGGGCGAGGCCGTTGGGCCACCCCGCGGCCCGGGTCTCGGACAGCAGGGTCAGGCCGGAGCCGTCGGGCAGGTGGACGTCGGCAACGCAGATGTCGCGCGGGCTGCCGACGCGGGGACGGGCCTCCGCGATGGACGATGCCTCGATCACGTCCCGTACCCCGAGCGCCCACAGGTGGCGGGTGACGGTGGAGCGGACGCGAGGGTCGGCCACGACGACCATGGCCGTCGGCTTGTTCGGGCGGTAGGCGACCAGGCTCGAAGGTTGCTCAAGGAGAACTGACACCGGGCCTCCTGGGGGAGTGGCGGGACGAAGGCCGACTTTTGGGGCGAGTCGGATTGCTCCGTCTTTGAAGGGTCACTGACCTCTTCGGCATCAAACCGGCCCGACTTTAGAGTTTGATCTCAACTTAGTTAGGTTCATTTCGGGCAAATCGGTCGCTTGATCGACTTTGGAGTGATCCGGCGGCGGAAGGTTGCCGGGAAACCGTTCGAGCGTCGCGGAGCAGGCCGGAACCTGCCGCCCCGTCAGGTGGCGCGGAGACGGCACGGCCATGCGCCGACGGGTGCGCTGCCGCGCCGGGAAGTGCGTCCGTACGACGCTCGTCACCGCCGTGCGCGGGCGGGCGCGCCGTCACGCCGGAGGGCGGACGGACACGCGCGCTCCCCGGCGCTGCCACGCGCCGGGCGCGTCAGCGGATCAGCGCGCCTGCGGCCCCCGGCGCTGCGGCAGCGGTACGACCCCGCCGCGCGGTGACGGCTCCGGAGCGACCGGCGGCAGCCCCGCCACCTGGCACAGCAGATCGCACCACGCGGTCAGGTGGGCCGCGAGATCCGGCACCCCGCCCTCCCCCTCCTCCGGGGTCCACGAGGCGCGCATCTCGATCTGGGTCGCCGGTGCCCGGTCGGCGAGGCCGCCGAAGTAGTGCGAACTGGCCCGCGTGACCGTGCCGCTGGGCTCCCCGTACCGCACGCCGCGCGCTTCCAGCGCTCCGGTCAGCCAGGACCAGGACACCTCCGGCAGCAGCGGGTCGGAACCCATCTCCGGCTCCAGTTCGGCGCGCGCCAGCGTCACCACCCGGAAGGTGCCCTGCCAGGCGTCGTGTCCGGCCGGATCGTGCAGCAGCACCAGTCTGCCGTCGGCCAGGTCCGTGTCCTCCCCCTCGGGCCCGGTGCCCGGCTCGACGACCGCAGCCTCCAGCGCGTACGCGAATGGCGCGAGGCGCTTGGGCGCGGGCGTCGGCTCGATGTCGATCTCGGGGCGCAGCCGTGTCGTGCGGAGCGCCTCGACCGCCTGACGGAAGGGGATGGGGACGTTGTCCGCGCTGTCCGCGAGGTGTTCGTGAGCCGCAGCCATGCCCGGAAGGTTAGGCGGAAGGAGCCGCTCGGTGAGGGAGGACACCCGGTGCGCGCGTCGCCCATTCGGAGGCGCCCTCGCGCGCGTGCGAAGATTTGGTGTGTGAGCGCCAACGACCGCCCGACGGGCCAGCAGCAGACCGGTACGTACGACTCGGCCTTCCTCAAGGCCTGCCGGCGGGAGCCGGTGCCGCACACGCCGGTGTGGTTCATGCGCCAGGCCGGGCGGTCGCTGCCCGAGTACCGCAAGGTCCGCGAGGGCATCGCGATGCTGGACTCCTGCATGATGCCGGAGCTGGTCACCGAGATCACGCTCCAGCCGGTCCGCCGGCACGGCGTCGACGCGGCGATCTACTTCAGCGACATCGTCGTCCCCCTGAAGGCCATCGGCATCGACCTGGACATCAAGCCGGGCGTCGGCCCGGTCGTCGAGAAGCCGATCCGCACGCGCGCCGACCTGGAGCGGTTGCGCGCACTGGAGCCCGACGACGTCACCTACGTCGCGGAGGCGGTGCGGATGCTGGTGGGCGAGCTGGGCGACACCCCGCTCATCGGCTTCGCCGGCGCGCCCTTCACCCTCGCCAGCTATCTCGTCGAGGGCGGCCCGTCGCGCAACCACGAGCACACCAAGGCGATGATGTACGGCGACCCGCAGCTGTGGGCCGATCTGCTCGACCGCCTGGCCGGCATCACTTCCGCGTTCCTCAAGGTGCAGATCGAGGCGGGCGCGAGCGCCGTACAGCTCTTCGACTCCTGGGTGGGCGCGCTGGCCCCCGCCGACTACCGGCGCTACGTCATGCCGGCCTCCACCAAGGTCTTCGAGGCGGTGTCCGGGTACGGCGTGCCGCGCATCCACTTCGGTGTCGGCACCGGTGAGCTGCTGGGTCTGATGGGCGAGGCGGGCGCGGACGTCGTCGGCGTCGACTGGCGCGTCCCGATGGACGAGGCGGCCCGCCGCGTCGGCCCCGGCAAGGCGCTCCAGGGCAACATCGACCCGGCCGTGCTGTTCGCGCCGCGCGAGGCCGTCGAGACCAAGGCCCGCGAGGTGCTGGACGCGGCCGCCGGCCTGGAGGGTCACGTCTTCAACCTGGGCCACGGTGTGCCGCCGAACACCGACCCGGCCGCGCTGACCGCCCTCGTCGAGTACGTCCACGAGCAGACGGCGCGCTGACCCCGGCGGGCGGGCCGCCGGAGCCCCGGCGGCCCGTCGTCGCGCTCAGCCGCCGGCCGCCCGTACCGCCGCGGCGGCCTTGCGGGCCGCGACCAGGACCGGGTCCCACACGGGGGAGAACGGGGGCGCGTAGCCGAGGTCGAGCGCGGTCATCTCCTCGACCGTCAGCCGTGCGGTGAGCGCCACCGCCGCCACGTCCACGCGCTTGCCCGCGCCCTCCCGGCCGACGATCTGGACGCCGAGGAGGCGGCCGGTGCGCCGTTCGGCCATCATCTTCACGCGCATCGGCCGGGCGCCCGGGTAGTAGCCGGCGCGGCTGGTCGACTCGATCGTGACGGTCACGTACTTCAGGCCGACGGACTTCGCCTGCTCCTCCAGGAGCCCGGTGCGGGCGATCTCCAGGTCGCAGACCTTGGAGACGGCGGTGCCGACGACGCCGGGGAAGGTCGCGTAGTCACCGGCCACGTTCGAGCCGATGACCTGGCCGTGCTTGTTGGCGTGGGTGCCCAGCGCGATGTGCCGGGTCCGGCCCAGGACCAGGTCCAGCACCTCCACGCAGTCCCCGCCGGCCCACACGGCGTCGTGGCCGCGTACCCGCATCGACAGGTCCGTGAGCAGCCCGCCCGCGTCGCCGAGCGGCAGCCCGGCCCGCTCGGCGAGGGTGGTCTCGGGCCGTACGCCCAGGCCCAGCACGATCACGTCGGCCGGGAACTCGCCGTCGTCCTCGGTGGTCACCGCGCAGGCCCGCCCCGAGTCGTCGGTGCGGACGCCGGTGACGACCGCGCCGCGCACCGTCTCGATGCCCATTGCGCACATCGCCTCGTGGACGAGTTCGCCCATGTCGGGGTCGAGCGTGGACATCGGCTGCTCGCCGCGGTCCAGGACCGTGACGTCGTAGCCGCGGGTGACCAGTGCCTCGGCCATCTCGACGCCGATGTAGCCGGCGCCGACGACGACCGCCTTGGTGCCCTCGGCGGACCGCAGGGTGTCCAGCAGGGCCTGCCCGTCGTCCAGGGTCTGCACACCGTGCACGCCGGGCGCGTCGATGCCCGGCAGCGGCGGGCGCAGCGGCCGCGCGCCGGTGGCGATCACCAGCTTGTCGTAGCCGGTCCAGGACTCGGTGCCGCCGCCGTCCAGGTCGCGGGTGCGGACCCGGCCGCGGTCCAGGTCCAGTTCGGTGACCTCGGTCCGCATCCGCAGGTCGATGTCGCGCTCGCGGTGCTGCTCCGGCGTCCGCGCGATCAGGTCGTCCGGGCCGTCGACCGTCCCGCCGACCCAGTAGGGGATGCCGCAGGCGGAGTACGAGGCGAAATGGCCGCGCTCGAACGCGATGATCTCCAGTTCCCCCGGCTTCCTCAGCCGCCGGGCCTGGGACGCGGCGGACATGCCCGTCGCGTCACCGCCGATGACCACCAGTCGCTCCGCCATCGCGGGGTGCTCCCTTCTCGTGTGCCGGTACCGGGCCGTACGACGGTCCGTACGGCGCAGATTACGGGTCAGAGCGGATAGCCGGCCGGGGTGGCGCGGACCGTGGTCCAGCGGGTCTCGGTGAAGGCGTCGAGGTTGGCCGTGCCACCGAAGTGCGAGCCGGTGCCGGAGTCGGCGAAGCCGCCCATCGGGGCGATCGGCTCGTCGTTGACCGTCTGGTCGTTGATGTGCAGCAGGCCGGTGGGAATGCGGTCGGCCAGTTCCAGAGCGCGCGCGGCGTCACGGGTGACGACGCCGAGCGCCAGCCCGTACCCGGTGTCGTTGGCCAGGGCCACGGCCTCGTCGGTGGTGTGGAACCTGCGTACGGGCGCGACCGGGCCGAAGACCTCTTCGGCGTAGGCGGGGGCGCGGTCGTCCACGTCGGCCAGGACGGTGGGCCGGTAGAACAGGTCGCGGTGGCTGCCACCGGCGGCGAGCCGGGCGCCCGCGGCCGTGCTCGCCTCCACCAGCCCGTGGATGCGGTCCCGCTGTCCGCTGTCGATGACCGGCCCCAGCTGGACCTCTTCGCGGTACGGGTCGCCGACGGCGAGCGCGTCCGCCTTGGCGGCCAGCCGCTCCACGTATTCGTCGTACAGCGACGCGTGGACGAGGTGGCGCCCCGCGGACATGCAGATCTGGCCCTGGTGGAAGAAGGACGACCACGCCGCAGCCGACATGGCGGCGTCCAGGTCCGCGTCCTCCAGGACGAGGAAGGCGCTGTTGCCGCCCAGCTCCAGGTGGGCCCGCTTGAGGTGCCGGGCGGCGAGCGCGCCGACGCCGCGGCCCGCGTTCGTGGAGCCCGTGAAGGAGATCACCCGTACGTGGCGGTCGGCGACCAGGGCCTGTCCGGCCTCGGCGCCGCCCGGCAGCACGTGCAGCAGTCCCTCGGGCAGCCCGGCGGCCGCGAAGACCGCCGCCACCGCGTGGCCGCCGCACACCGCGGTGCGCGGGTCGGGCTTGAGGACGACCGCGTTGCCGAGCGCGAGGGCCGGGGCGACGGAGCGCATGGCGAGCACGAGCGGGACGTTGAACGGCGCGATGACGCCGACGACACCGGCCGGTACCCGGGTCGTGTACGAGTGGCGGGGCGCGGCGGAGGGCAGCACCTGGCCGAGCGGCTGGTGGGCGAGCGCGGCGGCCTCGTAGCACTCCTCGGCCGCGGTCCGTATCTCGAACGCGGCCTTGCCGGGCACGCTGCCGGCCTCGCGGACGATCCACTCGGTCAGCTCGGCGGCGTGCCGGGTGATCAGGTCCCCGGCCCGGCGCAGCACCGCGGCGCGCTCCGTGTACGGGGTACGGGCCCAGGCGCGCTGGGCGGCCGCGGCCTCGGCGGCGGCGCTCGCCACGTCGGCGGGGGCGGCCAGGGTGAACGCGGCCAGTGTGTCGCCGGTCGCCGGTTCGACCGCCGTGGTCTCGCCGCCGTGCAGCGTGGGGCGGTGGGCCGGGTCGAGCAGGGGCATCGCGCTACCTCCGGTCGATGAACGGTTGAGGAATGAACCAGTTCGGTTCATCCTCTCGCACCGAGGGGGAAAGCGGACGGCGGGGTTCGCGCCTTGCGGACGCCGTGCCGCCGGAGCAGCCTCACTGAACGACGGCGGGCGGCCGGGAGGGGGCGGACGGTGTCCAAGGAGGACCTGTGGACGCGTTCCGCGGTGACCGTCGCCGCGCTGCTCGGCCTCGCGCTCAAGCTGTTCGTCCCGGACCGGATGGACATGACCGCGGTGGCGCTGCTGGTGCTCGCGCTGGTCCCCTGGATGTCGTCGATCCTCCAGCGGATCGACACGGTCGCCGGCGGCGTCGTCCTGCGCGAGATCAAGAAGACCCAGGCAGGCCAGCAGCAGGAGATGGACCGGATGAAGTTCCTCTTCGAGCACCTCGTGCCGCGCGAGGAACTGCGCCACCTGCAGGCCCTCGCCGACGGGACCCCGCTGCCCTACGACGGGGGCTACACCCGCCCGCTCCTCGACGCCGAACTGCGCCGCCTCATCGGTGTGGGGCTGGTCGAGCGCAGGCCGGGGCGCACGTTCGCGGAGATGGGGGAGACCGGGGACGTCCAGGAGCACTTCGCCGTCACCGACGCGGGACGGGCGTATCTGGAGATCTTGAACGGTTACCGGGCCCGGGAGTGAAGCGGCCACCGGGCCCGGAGCGGTGCGGCTGCCGGGCCCGGGTGCGGGCGGCCGCCGGGCCCGGAGCCGTGCGGCCCGTGCCGCTTCGTCCGCTACTCGCGTTCCAGTACGAGCGCCAGCCCCTGCCCCACCCCGATGCACAGCGCCGCCAGGCCCGTACCGGAGCCGCGCGCGGCGAGCTGGTGGGCCACCGCGCCGGCCAGCCGGGCGCCGGACGCGCCCAGCGGATGCCCGATGGCGATGGCGCCGCCGCGCGGGTTCACCACGTCCGGGTCCAGTTCGGGCCACTGGGCGAGGCACCCCAACGCCTGGGCCGCGAACGCCTCGTTGAGTTCGAAGGCGGCCAGGTCGGCGAGGCCGCGCCCGGCCTTGTCCAGGGCGCGCCGCACGGCCTCCACCGGGCCCAGCCCGAACAGCTGCGGCTCGATGCCGGTCACCGCGCTCGCGCCGATCCGGGCGAGCGGTTCCCGGCCGGTGGCCCGCAGGCCTTCCTCGTCGACGAGGAGGAGGGCCGCGGCGCCGTCGTTGAGGGGGGAGGAGTTGCCCGCCGTGACCGTGCCGTCCTCCCTGCGGAAGGCGGGGCGGAGCTTGGCCAGCGCTTCCGGGGAGGAGGAGGCGCGGATCGACTCGTCCCGGGCCAGGTCCACGTCCGGCAGCGGTACGACCTCCGCGTCGTATGCGCCCTCCTCCCAAGCGCGCGCCGCCTTGCGGTGACTGGCGAGCGCGAAGGCGTCCTGCTGCTCGCGCCCGATGCCGTACTTGTCGGCGATCAGTTCGGCGCCCTCGCCGAGCGCTACCGTCCACTCGGGCGCCATGCGCGGGTTGACCATCCGCCAGCCCAGCGTTGAGGAGAACATCTCCTGGTGCCCGGCGGGGAAGGCCCGCTCGGGCTTCTGGAAGACGTACGGCGCGCGGCTCATCGACTCCACGCCGCCGGCGAGCACGACATGCGCGTCCCCGAGGGCGATGGAACGGGCGGCCTGGATGACGGCTTCCAGGCCGGAGCCGCACAGGCGGTTGACCGTCACGCCCGGTACGGAGACGGGCAGTCCTGCGAGCAGTACGGCCATCCGCGCCACGTTGCGGTTGTCCTCCCCGGCGCCGTTGGCGTCGCCGAAGACGACGTCGTCGATACGGGCCGGGTCGAGGTCCGGGGTGCGCTCCACCAGGGTCCTGACGACGTGGGCGGCGAGGTCGTCGGGGCGGGTGCCCGCGAGGGCGCCGCCGTACTTGCCGACGGGGGTCCGTACGGCGTCGACGATGTAGACGTCCCGCACGCCCCATGCGCCTCGTGCGTCTCGTGCACCCTGGTCGGTCATCAGGCTCTGTCCTCGCTGTCCGCTCGAAGCCGTCGGCTCGAAGCTGTCCGTTTCGAAGATCGGCGCTACCGCCCCAGAGTCTTTGCCCGCCGCGCGCGGCTGTCAACGGCCCCCGGCCTCGTCACCCTCCCGTGCGGCCTCCGCCGGAGCCTCCCGCGGAGGTGCCGAGGTGCCCTCCCCGGACCGCGTACGCCCCGGCATCCGGCTCCGCAGCACCCGCCACAGCGCGTACAGCAGCGCACCGGCCGCCAAGAACGGCAGCGCGGCCCCGACCGCCACCAGCAGCCACCGCACCCCCGCGGTGAAGGCGTCCCAGCCGCCGCTGAGCGCGTCCCCGAAGGAGGTGTCCTCGTCGTCGTCCGCCCCGGCGTCCGGCTCGTGCAGCACCAGCGTCACCGTCGCCATGCCGGTCTGCTCCCGCAATGACTTCAGGCGCGCCTGGAGGGACTCCAGTTCCGACTGGCGGCGGCTGAGTTCGGACTCCAGCGTGACGATGTCGCCGATCGTCGTCGCCTTGTCCATCAGCGCCCGCACCCGCGCCACACTGGCCTGCTGCGACTTGATGCGGCTGCCGGTGTCCACCACCTGATCCGTGACGTCCTTGGCCGAGACCTGGCGCTGCTTGAGCCTGCCCAGCCGGGAGAGCCGGTCCAGCAGGCCGTCGTACGCCTCGGGCGGTACGCGCAGCACGACCCGGGAGCGTTCCCGGCCCTCGCCGTCCCGGTCGGTGGACTCGTCCTCGACGTAGCCGCCGGCGCCCTTGGCCGTCGTACGGGCCTTGGCCAGCGCTCCCGGTACGTCCTCGGCCTCGACGGTGACCGAGGCCGTGCGGATGATCTGCGCCGTCGAGACCGGCGCGGGCTTCGCGGTCCCGCTGCCGGACCCGGACCCGGCCTTGCCGTCGGCCGCCTCCGCGCCGCCCGGCGCCTTCGGCCCGGCCATGCCCTGCTCGCCCCGCGCGGACCCGGTGTCGCCCCGCGGCGCGCTCGCCGCCCCGGAGTCGCTCTTCCCGGCCGCCCCGCACCCGGCGACCGCGAGGGACGCCGCCAGCAGCGCCCCCGTGGCGGCCCGCCGCGCCCCGTACGACCTGCTCGCTGTGCCCATGTTCCGTACCCCCGAAGTGGTGTGCCGATGTTGCCACTTCGACGTGGCGGGGGTGCCGTGGGTTGCCGTCCGTGCATCGCGATGCGGTCACGGTCCGGACTCCGCGCGGACTCTGAGAGAGTGGGGACATGAGCACAGTGCACACCAGTGCGGGCCATGCGCCCGGAAGCCATGTCGTCGTCATCGGTGGGGGCATCTCGGGCCTGGCGGCGGCCCACCGATTGGCCGGCGGCGGCGCGCGGGTGACCGTACTGGAAGCCTCCGACCGGCTCGGCGGCAAGCTGCACGCCGGGGAGATCGCGGGCGTGCCGGTCGACCTCGGCGCCGAATCGATGCTGGCCAGGCGGCCGGAGGCGGTGGACTTGGCGCGTGCCGTGGGCATCGGCGACCGCCTGCAGCCGCCCACGACCGCGACCGCCGCCCTCTGGACGCGCGGCGCGCTGCGGCCGATGCCCAAGGGGCACGTGATGGGCGTGCCGGGCGACCTGGACCTGCTGGCCGCCTCCGGTGTGATCTCTGCCGAGGGCATGGCGCGGATCGCCGAGGACGGGGAACTGGCGCGTACGGAGGTCGGCGCGGACGTCGCGGTCGGCGCGTACGTGGCCGAGCGGCTCGGCCGCGAGGTCGTGGACCGGCTCGTCGAACCGCTGCTCGGCGGCGTGTACGCAGGCGACGCTTACCGCATCTCGATGCGCGCCGCCGTCCCCCAGCTCTTCGAGGCCGCGCGCGCCGAGCGCTCCCTGATCGAGGGCGTACGGGGCATCCAGGCGCGGACGGCGGCGCGGGCCGCGGTGCCCGGCCAGGCGCAGGCGCCGGTCTTCATGGGCATCGACGGCGGCGTGGGCACGCTGCCGGGCGCCGTCGCCGAGGCGGTACGGGCCGCAGGCGGCGACATCCGTACCGGCACCCCCGTAAGGGAACTGCGGCGCACCCCCGACGGCTGGCGCGTCGTCCTGGACGGCGCCGACGGCCCGGCCACGCTGGACGCGGACGCCGTGGTCCTGGCCACACCGGCGCCCGCCGCCGCGCGGCTGCTGTCCGCCGAGGCACCGGCCGCCGCCACCGAGCTGTCCGCCGTCGAATACGCCTCCATGGCCCTGGTGACCATGGCCTTCCGCCGCACGGACGTCGAGGCCGCGCTGACCGGCAGCGGCTTCCTCGTCCCGCCGGTCGACGGGCACAAGATCAAGGCGTCCACCTTCGCGAGCAACAAGTGGGGCTGGATCGCCGACGCCGACCCGGACCTGTTCGTACTGCGGACCTCCGTCGGGCGGTACGGCGACGAGGCCGATCTGGAGCGCGACGACGCCGACCTGGTGGAGCTGTCGCTGCGCGACCTCGGCGAGGCCGTCGGACTGGCCGCCCGGCCGGTCGCGCAGCGGGTCACGCGCTGGACCGGCGGGCTGCCGCAGTACCCGGTCGGGCACCTGGAGCGGGCGGCCCGCATCCGGGCCGAGGCCGGCAAGCTGCCCGGCCTGCGGGTGTGCGGCGCGCTGTACGACGGAGTGGGCATCCCGGCGTGCATCGCGTCCGCGCGCACGGCCGCGGACGACATCCTGGACACCCTGCCGCAAGCCGCCGCACCGGCCGAGTGAGAATGGACCCATGACTGACGCTTCCGCCCCCGCGAATCCCACCGGGGCCGCTCCTGAGAAGACCCCGAACGCCGGCAAGAAGGCGAAGGACCTGAACGAGGTCATCCGCTACACGCTCTGGTCGGTGTTCAAGCTGCGCGACGTGCTCCCCGAGGACCGCACCGGCTACGCCGACGAGGTCGAGACGCTGTTCGCGCAGCTCGCCGCCAAGGACGTCGTCGTACGCGGCACGTACGACGTCTCCGGCCTGCGTGCCGACGCCGACGTGATGATCTGGTGGCACTCGGAGAGCTCCGACGCGCTCCAGGAGGCGTACAACCTCTTCCGCCGCACCGGGCTCGGCCGCGCGCTGGAGCCGGTGTGGTCGAACATGGCCCTGCACCGCCCGGCCGAGTTCAACAAGTCGCACATCCCGGCCTTCCTGGCCGACGAGGTCGCCCGCGACTACGTGAGCGTCTACCCGTTCGTGCGCTCCTACGACTGGTACCTGCTGCCCGACGAGGACCGCCGCCGGATGCTCGCCGACCACGGCAAGATGGCCCGCGGCTTCCCGGACGTGCGCGCCAACACCGTGCCGTCCTTCTCGCTGGGCGACTACGAGTGGATTCTCGCCTTCGAGGCCGACGAGCTGTACCGCATCGTCGACCTCATGCGCCACCTGCGCGGCTCCGAGGCGCGGATGCACGTCCGCGAGGAGGTGCCGTTCTACACCGGGCGCCGCAAGGCGGTCGCCGAGCTGGTCGCCGGACTGGCCTGATACGGCGCGACAGGCCGGGTGCCGTACCCGGCCTGTCGCCTGCCGACCCGCCCGCTGCCGGGCCCGCCGCGCTACTTGGTGCCGCGCTTCTTGGCCGGCATGAGCGGCTTGGGCTCCGCGCGCGGCCCGCAGAACGTGTCGGCGGCCGGGGTCCGCCCGGTCAGCAGATACCGCTCCACGTGCTGGTTGGCGCAGGTGTTCGTGCCGAACGAAACGCCGTGCGTCCCCGCGCCGCGCTCGGTCACCAGCGCCGCGCCGGGCAGCCGGCGCCGCAGCTCCACCGCGCCGGAGCGCGGCGTCGCCCCGTCCCGCTCGGCCGCCAGCAGCAGCACCGGCGGCAGCGCGCCCGGCGCCGTCCGTACGTCCACGGGGCGGTGCGGAGCGCCCGCCTGCGGAAGGAGCGCGTCCGTCACGTCCGCCGCGTAACGCGTCGGCTCCTGGACCGCGCCCCGCGGCGAGTGCCGGGGCCAGAAGGCACACGGCAGGTTCATCCAGGCGTTGTCCCAGGTCTCGAAGGGCGCGACGCGCTCGCTCGCGGTGTTGTCCCGGTCCCAGACCCGCAGGTCACGCGGCCACACCCCGTCGTTGCACTCCACGGCCGTGTAGACCGCGTTGCCGTTCTCGTCCGCCTTCGCGCCGTCCGGCAGCGGCGTGGCCTGCTTGAGCAGCAGCTTCGGGTCGCCCTTGACGTACGTGGCGAGGGCCGCGGCGCGCACCGGCCAGTAAGCGTCGTTGTAGCCCGTCTTGAGGAAGGCCGCCTGCAACTGCGCCGACCCCACCTTGCCGCCCAGGGGCCGCTTGCGCAGCCGTTCCCGTACGGAGTCGTACGTGCGCAGCACCGCCTGCGACGTCCTGCCCAGGTGGTACACCTTGTCGTGCTTGGCCACCCAGCGGCCCCAGTCCTGCCAGCGGCGCTCGAAGCCGATGTTCTGGTCGAGGTTGTTGCGGTACCAGATCTGGCCGGGGTCGGGGTTGACGACGCTGTCGAAGACCATCCGGCGGACGTGGCCCGGGAAGAGCGTCGCGTAGACGGCCCCGAAATAGGTGCCGTAGGAGGCGCCCATGTACGTGAGCTTCTTCTCGCCGAGCCCGGCGCGCAGCATGTCCAGGTCACGGGCGTTGTTGGCGGACGTGAAGTGACGCAGCGCGGGCCCCGCCTTACGGGCGCAGCCCGCCGCGTACGCCTTCGCCTCGGCGGACTTCTTCTGCTTGAACGCCTTCGAGGGGTGCCGCGGGCTCTCGCTCGGGATCTTGGCGAACTCCGCCGGGTCCTGGCAGGACAGCGGCGCCGAGCGCCCCACACCGCGCGGCGCGTAGCCCACGAAGTCGTACGCCCGCGCCGTCTTGCGCCACCGGTCCACCTTCGCGTACAGCGGGAAGTTCATGCTGGACGCCCCGGGGCCGCCCGGATTGAAGACGAGCGCGCCCTGGCGCTCTTTGGGGGAGCCGGTGGCGCGGGCCCGGCTCACGGTGAGGGTGATCTTCTTGTCCTTGGGGCGGGCGTAGTCCAGCGGGACGGTCAGCCGGCCGCACTCCACACCGGCCGGCAGGTGCTCTTCGGGGGCGCAGCGGCCGAAGGCGATGCGGGGCGGCGCGGGCGCCGGGGCCCCGGCGGGGGCGGACCGGGTGGTCCCGTCCGCGGGGACGGCGACGAGGGCGGACAGGACCAGCGACCCTAGGGTGCCGTACAGCGCTACTGCTTTCACAAGCCGTCCCTTCGTGTGGAGGCGCCCGGCGCGCGGACAGCCGGTGCGCATACAAAAGGGATAGTTGAGGCGAGGGTTGAGGTTGTAAAGCACCGCGCTCCGGTGTCGGGAGCTATGCCCCCAACGAGTGGAGCGCGGTGCGGGCGTCACGGCCGTTCGGCTCGTACAGCCATGCGCCGATGCGATTCCGTGTTCCTCACCGGCAGCGGCGGCCGGAGTTGATGCACTCGACCGCGCGGGTCATCAGGCCGCCCGGCATGAAGTTGGCGAAGTCGGCGTGGTCGGTCACCGGCTTGCGCAGCTGCTCGGGGAAGCTGTCGAGGGCGAAGGCGCGCGGCCGGGGCTGCACGTCGTAGGTCAGCCGCATCTGGAGCTGCGGCACGGCCTTCGTGCCGGTGGGGCAGCGGCCCGAGGCGCGGTCGGGGAAGACGAGGTGGGTGCGGTGGTTGGCGCTGTCCTTGTTCGTCCCGTCCCAGCAGCTGGGGAAGTCCAGGAGCCGTACGGCCTGGCTGCCCCCGGGGCACAGCGGGTACTTGTCGGTCAGCCGCCGGTCCTCGAATCCGGTGCAGGTCCACTGCGCCCGCGCGTTGGCGGTGCCGTTGGTGGCCGCCTTCGCGTCGCCGGTGATGGCGCGCAGGCCTTCGGGCATGGCGGCGACCTTGCCCGCCGGGCTGCCGCGGAAGGTCAGGGAGACCGCGCGGGGCGTCAGCACCACGCCCACGTTCCCGTCCGCCGGGTCCTGTCCGTTGCCGCTGCTCGGGCCGTCCCGGCCGCTCAGACGGCGCAGTACGGGCCAGAAGTACGCCGACTTGTCGCCGCGGGCGCAGGTGGTGCCGGCCGCGCGCAGCGAGTCGTCGGTGGAGAAGGCGTCCGTGGAGCGGTTGCCCACGTAGTCGTGGAGGTGGTGGGCGCCGTTGGCGACACCCGGAGTGACGATGAAGTTGTCGGGGTTGTTGTGCCGGTTCTCGTTGCGGCCGCAGCCGCTGGTGAAGGTGCCGGTGGAGGCGTCGCGCCCGTCGCGCGGGGGACGGGGGGCGGGACGTACGGAGCGGATGTCGGCGAAATCGGCGGCGGCCGGGACGCTTTGGCCGGGGCCGGCCGAGCCGCCGGAGCCGTTGGAGGCGGCGGGGGCACCGGAGCCGGTCGGGCCGGCGGGGCCGTCGGGGGCGTCCGCCGGGGTGTCCGAGGAGCCGGTGGCGGAGCCGGTCGCGGAGGCGTTGTCAGTGGGCTGTGTCACGCTGGGTAACGACGGTGAAGGTGACGGATCAGCGGGTGGGGACCCGGACGGGGGAGTGGCGTTGTGAGCCGAGGCATTACCGGTCACGGAGACGAAGGTGCCGGCCGAGCCGAGCACGGCGATCAGGGCGATCAGCACGAGGTGCTTGGTGCCGAGCCGACGCCGGTGCCGCGGGGGCTGCGGGGCGGGCGGCGAGGGCCGCGGTGGCGGCGAAGGGCGGGGTGGCTGCGGGGGGTTGGGGTTCCCGGAGCGCGGGTGGTCGGGCATGGGAGATCACTTCTTCTCGTTCTCTCGGGGATGTTGACGCCGGTCGCCGGGGCTCTCGGCGGATTCCGGGGCTCTGGTGGCGCCGCCGGTGGCGGTGGCGGGTGGCGTCGCGGGCGGAGGCAGCGAATACGTCGCTGACGGGGTCACGGCTGCCGGCGGCGTGGCGGGCGCCGCGTCCAGGGACGGCGGCGGGGCCGACGGGCTCGGCGCGGGGGAGGAGGTGGCGGCGTCCTCGGCGATCGCGTCGAAGTCGACGAAACCGGTGCGCTCCAGCATGGTGATGTGGTCCAGGACGGTGCGGTTGGCGTCGTCGGCCAGGCCGCGGACGAGCGAGTTGCGGGTGGTGGCGCGGACCTGCGCGACCACGGTGAAGACCTTGCCGTGCGCCAGCCGCAGAATGTTCGCGAACTTCCGGTCGTACGCGGCCCCGCGCGCGGCGCCCAGTTCCGCAAGCCACTGCTGCTGCTGGGCGTTGGGCCGGTCGGGCAGCGCGAGACCGAGCTGCGCGGCCACCTCGCGTACGTGCCGGTCGAGCGCGGCGTGGCCCTCGACGAGATGGTCACCCGCCTCCCGTACGGCGGGCACGGTCCCGCGCTGCTGGGCCTCCTGGCCCGCGGGCAGCTCCCACAGCCCCGCCAGGCGTACGCGGTTGACGAAGTCCCGGTCGAGCGCGGACAGCGGGCCGAACGAGGTCGCGACGGTCTGGGTGTTGACGTCCCCGCCCGCGCCCGCCCGGTCGGCGAACGACCAGATCGGAAAGAGCAGCGCGGCGAGTGTCGCGGCGAGCGCGGCGACGACGAGGCCGGTGCCGGTTACGGATCGCATGGTGCCTCCTGGTGCGGCACCGCACGCTAGTGCGCCCTGTGCTGATCCTGTCGCCCGTTCGGGGAAGCCCCGGCAACGCCCGTCCACCGTTGGTACGTTGACCGGTTGCCCGGGGGCGCCAGGCGCATCAGGGGCTCCGGGGGTACGGGACGGCGCGGGCGTCGGCGGTGCCGGGCACCGCCGAAGCCGTGCGGCTCAGCTGCCGCAGCCGCCACCGCCACCGCAGGACGAGGAGGAACTGCTGCAACTCGACCCGGAGCCGCTGCTGCAACTCGACCCGGAACTGCTGCTGCACGACGATCCCCCGCCGCCGCACGACGACCCGCCGCAGCCCGACCCCGACCCGCCGCCGCACGACGAACCGCACCAGGACGTGTGCGAGCCGTCGTCGGGCACGTTCCAACCGCAGGCCGCGTTCGAGGAAGTGGCCGGCGAACTGCCGGAGGACCCGGAGTACGCCCCGGCGGAGGCGCCCACCGCCGAGCGCTGCGCCTCGTCGAGCTGGTCGCGCAGCACGTCGTCCACCAGCAGCGCCGTGCTCCCGAGCGCCACGAGCAGCGCGGCGGACTGGGTCGGTGCGCTCACCAGGTCCGCCTTGTGCACCGTGCGGTACGTCCGTACCGCCGCGGCCCCGGCCGGCGTGACCCGCCGCCCCAGCGCCTTCCGGCACACCAGGCCGGTCACGGTGCCGAGGACCGCCGCGGGCAGGATCTGGACGACGAAGGGCACCCCTTCCCCGCCGATGCCTCCTGTGAGGGTGAGGAGCAGGAAGAGCGCCAGGCCCGCCGCACAGATCCCTGCCTGCCAGGCGGCGAGGAGACGCCAGGGGCGGCCGGCGCGCGGGTGCCGCATCAGGCCGCGCTTCGCCAGCCGGTCGCCGATGGCTTGGACGGCCGGGGCCCGCATGACATGGCGGCGCAGGGTGTCCAGCGAGCCGTCCGGGGTCCGCGCCAGCGAGTCCAGCACGGCCGTCTCGACCGGGTCGTACGCCACCGACTGCCGCACGGACACCACACCGGGACCGCCCAGGGCGAGCCGCCCGTCCTGGTGCATCCCGGCTATCGCGGCGTCCGCCACCCGGGCCGGGCCGCCGGCGAGAAAGGCGATCTCCCAGAGCTCGTACTTGGACGCCCTGCGGTACTTGGGCCGGGGCGTGGACCGGACGATACGGACGGTACGGACGACGAGCAGCAGTGCGGAGGCGGCGACCGCCAGGGTGATGAGAAGAGCGGGCATGTCCTTCACCTCCGGTGGAGAGCGAGTCGTACGGCACGGGCGAGGCGGTGCACCGGACCGCCGGCCGGTGGCTTCGGCCCCGCGCGGTCCCGCCACCACTGCGTCAGCCGACCGCGCGCGTCCGGGTCGGCGGGCCGATTGCCGGCCAGCAGATGGACGGCGAAGTCCATGGCGTCCTGGCGGTAGCCGCTGTGCAGGGGCCGGTGGCGTGCGTAACGGAGGAAGCTGGGCCGGTAGTCCTCGCCGAGGATGTCCGGCAGCTCCGGCGCGATCTTGGCGACGACGGAGGCCCGCTTGGCGGCCAGCGCCCGGCTCTGCACGAGCAGGCGCCGCCGGTCGAAGCCCTCCGGCGCCGGGGTCCCGGCGACCAGCGCGGACAGCAGCGAGGCCTGCGCGACGGCCAGACGCTGGCGGGCTGGGGTGGTGGGACTCGTCCCGCTGCCGCTGCCGCTGCCGCTGCCGCTGCCGGTGCCGCTCCCGCTGCCGCTGCCGGTGCTGGTGGCGGTCGCGGTGGTGGCGGCAGCCGCGAGGGCGGAGCCGCCCTCCGGGGCAGGGGCTGCCGGTGTCACCGGGGCTGCCGGGGCTGTCGCCGGGGTCGCCGCGGTGGACCTGCGGGCCCTGCGCACCGGGGCCGCCGGGGCCTCTTTCAGGACCGTGCGGATCGCGTCGAGTTCGGACGCGAGTTCGCCGGTCTCCGGGAAGTCCTCGTCGCGTTCCAGGAGGACGCCGGGCGGGGCG
The DNA here is from genome assembly GCF_042732265.1 of Streptomyces sp. NPDC059788. Classification (NCBI taxonomy): domain Bacteria; kingdom Bacillati; phylum Actinomycetota; class Actinomycetes; order Kitasatosporales; family Streptomycetaceae; genus Streptomyces; species Streptomyces sp. NPDC059788. The sequence goes on from NZ_JBHWHY010000004.1 coordinate 51,591, forward strand.
ACGCGGGCGCAGAGTTCGGCGAGCACGTCCAGGACGGGCCGGGTCACCGGGTGGGCGTGGGTGTCGTGCCAGATCCCGTCCCGCTCGATCCCGCCCGCCACGTGCACGTACGCGATGGCCTCGACCGGCAGCTCGTCCAGTGCCGTGGCCGGGTCCTCGTTCCGGTTCACATGATTGGTGTGGAGGTTGGCGACATCGATGAGCAGCCGTACGCCGGTGCGCTCGACCAGTTCGGCGAGGAACTGCCCCTCGGTCAGTTCCTCATCGGGCCAGTTGACCAGCGCCGCGATGTTCTCCACGGCGAGCGGCACGGGCAGCGCGTCCTGCGCGATACGGACGTTCTCGCAGAGCACGTCCAGCGCGTCGCGGGTGCGCGGCACGGGCAGCAGGTGCCCCGCCTCCATCGCGGGCGAGGCGGTCAGCGGGCCCCCGGCCCGTACGAACGCGATGTGCTCGGTGACCAGCGGCGCCCCCAGCGCCTCGGCGCGTTCCGCGAGCGCGGCCAGCCGGCCAGGGTCCGGGCGCTCGGCGCCGCCGAGCCCGAGGGAGACGCCGTGGGGCACCACGGTCGTGCCCCGGTCGCGCAGCGCTTGCAGGGCGGGTGGGAGATGACCGGGACAGATGTTCTCGGCGACGACCTCCACCCAGTCCACGCCGGGCAGCCCCGCTATCCCGTCGGCGATCTCGGGCCGCCAGCCGATGCCCGTGCCGAGATGCTCCATGATTCCCCCTCCCACTCGCTCACCCCAGTGGTGTTGGGTACTCATCGCCACGCCGGTCCGGGACCAATCCCGGGGGACGCGGGTTCAGAGGATGATTTGAGCTTGCGCCGTGCTGTGCCGTGCCGTGTGTGTCCGGCGGCCGGTCCGTGGTGGCCGGGCGGCTCAGCGGGCGGTCTCGACGCCGACCGCGGCACCCAGCGCGAGCAGGACGCCGCCGGTGGCCTGGTCCATGCGCAGGCGCACGCGGGGGCGTTGGAAGAAGGCGCGTGCCCGGTGCACGGCCAGGGCGATGCCGCCGAGCCAGCCGAAGCCCAGCGTGACGTGTACGGCGACCAGCAGCAGTGTGGTGGGCACGACCGGCGCGCCGTGCGGGATGAACTGCGGCAGCAGGGACATGTACACGACCCCGACCTTCGGGTTCAGGACGTTCGTCAGCAGCCCGGTACGGAACGCCTGGAGCGGCGAACACCGGTCGGAACCGGCGTACGCGGGAGCGCTGCCGCTCCCGGCCTCTCCCCGGTCTCCGGAAGCCGGGCGGCCGGCCCGCGAACCGCGGCGGCGGGCACTGCGCAGTGCCTGGAAACCCAGCCACATCAGGTACAGCGCACCGGCGACGCGCAGCGCGTCGTACGCCGACTTCGACGCCGACAGCATGGCGGTCAGCCCGGCCGCTCCGGCCAGTCCCCAGACGAAACAGCCGGTGGCTATGCCGAGGGCGGAGCACAGGGCCGCCCGGCGTCCCGAACCGAGCGACGTCCGCAGTACGACGGCGAAGTCGGGGCCCGGCGAGATGGTCAGCAGGGCGGCCACCACGGTGAAACCAAGGAGAGAGGAGAACACAGGACGCAACCGTACGTCGTCCCCTGGCCACCGCTCGTGCGGGGCCCTCCGTGCACGTCGGCGCCCCTTTGGCGCGCGTCGCGGGGGCGGGGCCGCGGACCGGCCCCGTACCTCTTGCCCGCGAGCCGGGCGCCTGCTCCCATGGCCATCGGGGGTGGTGGGTATGAGCGACTTCCGTCCCGGGCCCGGAGCGGAGGAGGGCAAGCAGGAGACGCCGTACGCGAGCGACCCGGACCGGCTGTTCCTGCCGCCGGACGACGACCTCGCCCCGAACCGCCCGGGGGAGCATCTGCGGGTCCGCCTCGCCGAGGAGCCGCGGTCCAGGGCGGCCCTGTGGGGCGCCCGCCTGCTCGGCCGGCGCCCGCCCCAGGACGACTGGCACCGGCAGCTCCTGGGCGAACAGGCCGTCGGCTCGGCCCTGGACGGGCTGACGGCCGGCGGCTGGTATGTGCTCCACTCCGTCCCGATGCCGCCCGCCGCGGTCATCGGCCACCTGGTGATCGGGCCGGGCGGCGTGCTGTGCGTCGATACCCACAACGTGCGCGGGGCCCGGGTGCGGGTCACGGAGGACGGCGTGAGCATCAGCCGCGGCCACCAGACACGGCCGTACGTCCGCGAGAGCAGGCAGCAGGCCCGGCGCGCCTCCTACGTCCTGACGCGCGGCTGCCGGTTCCGCGTGGAGGTGCGGCCGGTGCTGGCGTTCGTCGGCGCGGCGGATGTGGAGCCGGACCCGGCGCTGCGGGACGTACAGGTGGTTCGGGACGAGCACGATGTGCCGCTGCTCGGACGGCTCGGCGGGGTGCTCGCCCCCGCCCGCGTCGAGCGCGTCTACACGGTCGCCCGCAACCGCCGCACGTGGCTGAGGCTTTGACAGCCCGAGCCCGAGCCCGAGCCCGAGCCCGAGCCCGAGCCCGAGCCCGAACCGGCCCCGAGCCCCGCTGCCACCTCAGGAGGCCGCGTCCCCGGGCGTGCCGAGAGTGCGGCGGACGGCGGAGCGGAGCCAGTGGTGGGCTCCGTCGGCGGCGTGCCGGGGGTGCCAGGCCATGCCGATGGTCACCGCCGGCAGCGGCAGGGGGATGTCGAGGAGGCGCAGGCCGAGGGCGGTGGCGGCATCCGTGAACGGTGAGGGCGCGGCGCCGGGAAGGGGGGTGGGGACGAGGCAGACGGCGTCGCTGCGGGCGGCGAGGGTCATCGCGGCCAGGTGGCTGGGGAGGACGGCGGCGACCCGCCGGTGGAGGCTGTGCTCGGTCAAAGCGGTGTCCAGGGGACCGGTGAACCGGCCGCGACGGCTGACCGCGACATGTTCGGCGGCAGCGAGCCGGGCCGCGGTCAGGGGCTGTTCGGCGAGGGGGTGACCGGGCCGGACGGCCGCCGCCATGCGGAGGGTGACCAGCTCCTCCACCTGGGTTTCGGGGTCGACGTGGTCGATGGCGCCGATCTCCAGGTCGATCCGGCCGTCCCGCAGGGCCGGTCCTGCCTCCAGTTCCTCGGCCCGGAACCGCAGCGAGACGCCCGGCGCCTCGTCCCGCGCCAGTCGCAGCAGCCCGGGGGCCAGCGCCGCGCCGACCAGGTCGGCGGCCTGGATGGTGAAGGTGCTGCGCAGGGTGGCGGGGTCGACGCCGGTACCGGGCGTGAGCAGCGCGCCGAGGCGGCGCACCACGGCGGCGGCTTCGTCGCGCAGGGCCTGGGCGCGGGGAGTGGGGACCATGGTCTGTCCGGCCCGCACCAGGAGGGGGTCCTGGAGGACGCGGCGCAGCCGGGCGAGCGTGCGGCTCATGGCGGCGGGGGAGGTGTGCAGGCGCGCGGCGGCGCGGGTGACGCTCTGCTCGGTCAGCAGGGCGTTCAACGCGACCGCGAGGTGGGCGTCGATGACCGGCTCCGGCGGCTCTGGACTGTTCACCAGCATCATTCCTTTTCAGGCAATAACCCGTTGCTGAGATTCCCATTGTGGCAACGCCACTGTCCTCCGCAGGATGAAGACGTACCGACCCGGTACGGCCCACGAGGCCCGTACGGCCCACGAGTCCGTACGCCGTCGAGCCCGTACGTCCATGAGTGCGTACGTCCATGAGTGCGTACGCCCACGAGGCCGTGCGCCTCACGAGGTCTGTACGACCCCCATCACCTGTCGCCCTGGAGGCACCCGTCATGTCCGCTGAGGAAACCGCACCGCCGGTCACGGCCTTCATGCTCATCAAGACCACGCCCGAATGGCTCGCCATGACTCCTGATGAGCGGGTGAAGGCCTTCGGGACCGAGGTCATGCCCGTGGTCAAGGCCAGGACCACCGGCGTCCGGTCGCGCTTCTACGACACGGAGTTCTACTCCACCCGCGTCACCGACGTCTGGGTCTGGGAGGCCGACGACCACAGCGCCTACCAGCTCCTCATCGACGCGCTGCGCGAAACCCCGTTCTGGGACCGCTGGTTCGAGGTCGTCGACCTCCTCGTCGGCACCGAGAACGGCTATGCCCGCACCTACAACGTCGCCCCCGTCACCACCGTCAGCACCTGATACACCGCAGGCCCCACGCAACCCACACACCCCACACCTTCCGCACCATGCCGATGCCCCCTGACCGAGCGGCCAGGGGGCATCGGGGGTATCGGCCCGTGTGCGCCCCGTCTCAGGCCTCCGCGCCGGCCCCGAGCCGTGCGCGCAGCGCCGGGTGGTCGGAGACGACCGTGCACGAATTCGGGGCGATCTCCGTGAAACCGGCGTCCCGCACCACGGGCAGACCGCTGTGCGTCAGTTCGGTCCACCGGCCGGCCGGCGCGTTCCGTACCGACAGGGGGAAGCCGGCCTCGCGCCAGGCCGTGCGTTCGGCGTCGGTCAGGTCCCACCAGGCCAGGTGCGCGCCGTGTCCGGCCTGGGCCATCGCCTTGCCCGCCGACATGTCCAGTTCGGGGTTGAGCCACAGCACCGGGCCGTCGGGGCCGGGCACGGCGGGCGTCCGCGGGTCGTCCAGGTCGGTCCCGGAGACCTGGAGCCGGGCCAGGTCCTTGGGCCAGCCGTCGAGCGGGACCGGCGGGAAGACCCGGACCTCCGCGCCGTCGCCGTGCACCGTGATGCCGGGGAGCGCCTCGGCGCGCCGCCATTCCGCGCCGCGGGCCCGGCGGACGACCTTGCGGATACGGGCGTCCTGCCAGTCGCGTACGGCCGCCGCCCACTCGCCGTCGCCGGCCGACCGCTCGTCCGAGAGCATCACCAGCACGGCCCGTGCCGCCGTCTCCAAGGCGTCCGTGCGGGCGGGCGGTTCGGCGCGCTCGATCCGTACGACGAGGGGGAGGACGTACTGCGGGGCGGCGTCGCGGTCGGTTTCCGCGGGGCGGGGCGAGGCGGCCGCGGTGTCGGTCGGATCGCCGGGCCCGGTGAGATCGGTGCTGGTCACACGGACAAGTGTGCCAGCCGCCCGATCGCGCCGGCCGGGACCGAGGCCGCGAAGCCCCGGAGCTGCCCACCCGCCCGGCCCCGGACTCGCGACCGCCCGGCCCCGGACCCGCACCCGTCGGGCCACCGCACCCGTCGGGCCACCGCACCCGTCGGGCCACCGCACCCGTCGGGCCACCGCACCCGTCCGGCCACCGCACCCGCCCGGCCACCGCACCCGCCCGGCCACCGCACCCGCCCGGCCACCGCCTTGGCGGAGCGGATCGTTCCGGGTGATTATCCTCCCTATGCACAGCGACCTCTTCGCCTCCGAGAACGTGGTCACTCCGGCCTCCGCGCCCGGTATGACCCTGCAGAACGCCAAGTCGATCAAGTACGCCGTGGACGGCGAGTGCTTCGCCCGCCAGGGCGCGATGGTGGCCTACCGCGGCGACCTGCAGTTCGAGAAACAGGGGCAGGGCGTCGGCAAGTTCCTCAAGCGGGCGGTGACCGGCGAGGGCCTGGCGCTGATGGCCGTGCGCGGGCGCGGCGAGGTCTGGTTCGCCCACGAGGCCGCCAACTGCTTCGTCGTCGAACTCGGCCCCGGCGACGGCATCACGATCAACGGCCGCAACGTGCTGTGCTTCGACCCGTCCCTGTCGTACGAGATCTCCACGGTCAAGGGCGCCGGGATGACCGGCGGCGGCCTGTTCAACTCCGTCTTCACCGGTCACGGCAAGCTGGGGCTGGTGTGTGAGGGCAATCCCATCGTCATCCCCGTGTCGCCGCAGGCGCCGGTGTTCGTCGACACCGACGCCGTGGTCGGCTGGAGCGCGTCGCTGAAGACCTCGCTGCACCGTTCGCAGAGCCTCGGCTCCATGCTGCGCGGCGGTTCCGGGGAGGCCGTGCAACTGCGGCTGGACGGCGAGGGCTTCGTGATCGTACGGCCCAGCGAACTGCGCCCCGAGCGGGCGTCCGGGAACTGACGGCGAGGGCCGGTGGGAGCGGCCCGGGACCGAGGGCGGCGAACGGGGACGGGATGGGGCGGACGATGACGGATGAGACCGGGCGGCGGGGCCCGATGAGGCTGGACGGGGTCGGGCGGCGCTACGGAGTGCGCGGCCCGTGGGTACTGCGGGACGTCCATCTCGACCTGCCGCGGCGCTCCCTGGTACGGATCGAAGGCCGCAACGGCAGCGGCAAGTCCACGCTGCTGCGGCTGGTGGCCGGGATCGACGCCCCCAGCAGAGGCCGTATCACCGGGCGGCCGCGCACCGCGTACGTACCCGAACGCTTCCCGGCCGCCCTCCCGTTCACGGCCGTCGGCTACCTCACCCACCTCGGACGGGTCCACGGCCTGCGCGGCCCCGAGGCGGCCCGCCGCGCCACGGACTGGCTCGAACGTTTCGGCGCCGCCGCACACGCCCGTACGCCGCTCGCCGAGCTGTCCAAGGGCACCAGCCAGAAGGTCGCGGTCACCCAGGCCCTGCTCGCGGGGCCGGAGCTGCTCGTCCTCGACGAGGCGTGGACGGGGCTGGACCCCGCCGCTCGCGACGTCCTCGACCGGGCCGTGGCCGAGCGGGTCGCGGAGGGCGGCACGGTCGTCTTCGTCGACCACGACCCGCGGCGCCTGGCGGGCGCGGCCGACGCGCGGTACCGCGTCACGGGCGACCGCCTGGACCGGGTCCCGGCCGGGGCGGGGACGGAGGCGGACCCCGCAGGGGACGCCGCGCCGCCGACCGGCCCCCAGGTGGTCATCGAGGCGGAGGCGCCCGACGGGACCGGACACCACGGCACCCCGCCCGGCCTCGCCGGACGCACCCCGCCCGGTCTCGCCGGACGCACCCCGCCCGGTCTCGCCGACGGCACCGTGCCCGGCCTCGCCGAGCTGCCGGGCAATCCGCACATCGCCACGAGCCCGGACGGCACGACGGCCCGGCTGACCGTCCCCGCCACCCACTCCGACGCACTGCTGCGCGCCCTGCTCGGCGCGCGCCCGCCCTGGCACATCCGCACGGTCGCCCCGGCACCGCCGACCCCGTCGACGCCCCCGCAACCGTCCGCCGCCGGCCCGACCCCCGACGAAAACCGGTACCCGTGATCCCTCTCCTGCGCTACCAGTGCGACCTGCTCCTGCGGTCGCACCGCTGGCTGCCGCCCGTTCTGCTTCACGCCGCCTTCCTCGCCGTGGGCGTGCAGACCGGCGGGCCGATCCTCGACTCGTACGGTGTCGCCGCGATCGGGCTGCTGCCCCTGGCCGCGTGGCTGTGCCGGATCTGCGTCACCAACGAGCCGCCGGCCGCGCGCTCCTGCACGGCGGCGGCAGCCGGCCCCGGCCGGGCGCACCTGGCCGCCGTGCTGACGGGAACCTTGTCGGCGACGCTCCTCGCCTTCGCCGGTACGGCCTTCGTCACGCTCGTCGCCGACCCGCACGCTTCCGACCACCGGACGGTAGTACCCGTCCTCCCCGCGGCGGTCGCCGGGCTGCTGGCCGCTCTGGTCTGCGTCCTGCTCGGCACCGCCGTCGGGGCGCTCTGCAACTGGCCGGTGCTGCGCCGCCCCGGCTGGTCGATCCTGTCCGGACTCATGGCCGCGCTCCTGCTGCTGGTCGCGGGCGCCTCGCCCGCCAACGCCGCCATCTCCGGCCTGGTCACCGGCTCCGCCCACGGAACAATCACACTGCCCTTGCTGCCCCTGCTCTGCACGGCCCTGATCGCGGCCGCCGCGACAGCCCTGTCCTGCCGCCTCAGCTCCCGTCGCAGCTGACGAGCGGGACGTGCGGGGCGGTACGGGCGTCCGCCCCGCACGTAAGATCGACGGTATGCCGGACGCAGACGAGGACCAGCCGAGCCGCACCGCCGACGGGACGGGCGGCCCACCCTTCGCGGACTGTGTGCACTGCGGGGAGCCCACCGAATACCCCGCCGACCGGCCGGGCGCGCTGCTGTGCCCGCACTGCGAATGGCTGGAGGCCCAGCGCTCGGCCTGTTCCGGCTGAGGCGTGCCGGCAGGGCCGCGGGCCGGGGCCGCCCGGGAGCGGGCCCGGCTCAGTCCTCCCAGGGCCCGGTCACCGCGAACGTGGTCCCCGGCGTGTAGCAGTTGACGTACATCGTGCGGTTGTCGGGCGAGAAGGTGACCCCCGCGAACTCGCCCCACTCGGGCTTCTCCGGCGTGCCGATGTTCTGCCGGCCGCGGGCCACCGGGTAGACCGTGCCGCGCCGGGTGAGGCCGAAGACGTGCTGGGCGCCGTCGCCGTCCTCGCACACCATGAGGCCGCCGCCGGGGGCCAGGCAGATGTTGTCGGGGGACTCGCCGGGCAGCTGTACGTCGGTGTCCGGGCCGAAGACGACGACGAGGGTGAGGCGGCGCGCGGCCGGGTCGTACCGCCATATCTGGCCGTAGTGGTCGGCGGCCGAACCGTCCTTGCTGCGCGCGAAGCTGGAGACGAAGTAGACGCAGGAGCCGCCCCAGTAGCAGCCCTCCAGCTTCTGAGCGTGGGTGATGCCGCGCGGCCCGAAGTCCTGGAAGCGGATGGGGGTGTGCCGCGCGAGCGGGTCGGGGACGTCCACCCACTCGACGTGGTCGAAACCGGTGCCGGTCTCCTGGACGCTGGAGAGGTCCTTGACGTCCGGTACGCGCAGCGCCTGGAGCCGGCCGCCGGCCCGCAGGGAGCCCCGGCCGCCCAGCGGTTCGGCGGGCCGGAAGCGGTAGAAGAGGCCGAAGGGCTTGTCGAAGGCGTCCTCGGTCTCGTAGACCGTGCCGCTCTTCGGGTCGATGGCGACCGCCTCGTGCTGGAAGCGGCCCATGGCGGTCAGCGGGACGGCGCCGGTGCGGCGCGGGTCGTACGGGTCGACCTCGAAGACGAAGCCGTGGTCCTTGGTGTAGCCGTCCTCGCCCGCCCGCAGTTCGGTCTCCTCGCAGGTGAGCCAGGTGTGCCAGGGGGTGGGCCCGCCGGCGCAGTTGGTGGAGGTGCCGGCGATGGCGACGCGTTCGGAGAGCACGCGCTGGTGCCGGTCCAGCTCCAGTGCCGTACAGCCGCCTTCGCCCGCCGGGTCGTAGGTGAGGCCTTCGACGGTGGGTACGGGCACCCGCGACTTGTGCCGGTTCTCGTGGTTGCGTACGAGGTGGACGCGGCCGTGGCGGCCGGGGAAGGCCGCCATGCCGTCGTGGTTGCCCGGTATTCGGCCCTCGCCGGAGGGCAGCGGGGCGCCTTCGCGGGACAGCACCCGGTACCGGAAACCTTTGGGCAGGTCCAGCAGGCCGGCCGGGTCCGGTATGAGCGGGCCGTAGCCGCGCCGGCCCGCGCTCCGTGCGGTGGCGGTACCGGCGAAGATCTCGGGAATGCTGCCGGCGAAGGCGATCGACGCGCCCAGCGCGCCGGTTCTTGCCAGGACCTGACGACGTGTCGCGGACATGGGCAACTCCCTGCTGGCGGACAGGTGATGTGATCCCGCATGTGTGTACCACGCACGTCGGCCGCCGGGAACCGGCCGCGCACGGGTACGGAATCCGCCGTGCGGGCCGGGAGCCACGCCGCGACCGGGGCCGGCCGCGCCGTCCGGGAACCGGGCCCGCGCCGCGCCTACGCCACGTCTGCCCGGGGCCCGGCCCAGACTGGTCCGGAAGACCCGGCCTACGCCTCCGTCAGCGGCTTGGCGTCCCGGGCCAGCGCCGTGAGGCGGGAGATGGCGCGGAAGTACTTCTTCCGGTAGCCGCCCTTGAGCATGTCCTCACTGAACAGCGCGTCGAACGGCTTGCCGGCGGCCACCACCGGTACCTCGCGGTCGTAGAGCCGGTCCGCCAGGACGACCAGGCGCAGCGCGGTGGACTGGTCCGGCACCGCCTGTACGTCGGTCAGGCAGACGGCGGTGATGCCGTCGCACATCGCGCCGTAGCGGCTGGGGTGCACCTTGGAGAGGTGGTCCAGCAGCGCCGGGAAGTCGTCGAGCGAGGCGCCGGGCGTGCGGTGGGCGACACGGGTGACGGTCGCGTCGTCGAACGGCGGCGGGGCGTCGGGCAGACCGCGGTGGCGGTAGTCCTCGCCGTCGATGCGCAGCGGCCGGAAGTGGGCGCTCAGGCCCTGGATCTCGCGCAGGAAGTCCGCCGCGGCGAAGCGGCCCTCACCGAGCTTGCCGGGCAGCGTGTTGGAGGTGGCGGCGAGGGCGACGCCCGCCTCGACGAGCCTGCTCAGCAGGCTGGAGACGAGGACGGTGTCGCCGGGGTCGTCCAGTTCGAACTCGTCGATGCACAGCAGGCGGTGGCCGCTGAGCGTCTGCACGGTCTGCTGGAAACCGAGCGCGCCGACCAGGTTCGTCAGCTCCACGAACGTACCGAACGCCTTGAGCGAGGGGTCGGCGGGTGTGGCGTGCCAGAGGGAGGCCAGCAGGTGCGTCTTGCCGACGCCGTAACCGCCGTCGAGATAGACGCCGCGGGGGCCGGAGGGGGCCGTCGTCTTCTTGGCGCTCCGGCCGAACCAGCGCCGCTTGCCGCCGGACGGCCCGGTGCCGCCGCCGATCCCCGCGGCGAAGCTGCTCAGGACGTCGACGGCCGCGGCCTGGCTGGGCTGGTTCGGGTCCGGGATGTACGTCTCGAAGCGCGCGCTTTGGAACCGCGGCGGCGGGACCATCTCCGCCACCAGACGGTCGGCCGGGACGTGCGGCGCGCGCTCGGTGAGCGCGGCGGGGGCCGCCTTGTCCCCGTCGGCCGGGGGTCCGGCTATGGGGGAGGACGGTTCTGACGAGGGCTGGGAAGACGACACAGCCGTCCAGCCTAGCCGCTGTGCGGGAGGACTCGGCCGGGTGAGCGAGGCATGTCACACTGCCGCGTATGCGACGCCTGTTTCCCATTCCCGCCCCGCACGTACGGTCCGGTGATTTCCCGGGCACTTCGGATGCTTCGGATGACGAGAATTCCGCCGCGGTGGCGTCCGCCCTCGGAACGGAACCGGGAGTGATTGCCGGAACCGCGACGGGAACCGACACCGAAGCGGTTTCCGGCGCCCCCGGTTCCGGTACGGCCGGTGCCGCCGATTCCCGTACGGCGGATGCCGGTGTTTCCCGTACGACAGGTTCGGACGATTCCGGTACGGCCGCCCCCGCCGATTTCACCGACCGCCGGTGGAGCCTGGACGAACTGGCCGACTTCTACGCGTATCCCCGGACCGGCGAGGGCGCGGGCTGGCTGCGGGCGAACATGGTCTCCTCGCTGGACGGCGCGGCCCACCACGAGGGCCGCTCGCAGCCGTTGTCGAGCGACGCGGACATGCGGATCTTCGGGGTGCTGCGCGGGCTCGCGGACGCGGTGGTCGTCGGCGCCGAGACCGTGCGCAAGGAGGGCTACCGCCCGGCCCGCGCCCGTGAGGCGTTCGCCGCGCGCCGGGCCGCGGCCGGGCAGCACCCGGCCCCCGCCGTCGCGGTGGTCACCGCCAGCCTGGACCTGGATTTCTCGCAGCCGCTGTTCACCGAGCCGCTGGTGCCCACGGTCGTCGTGACCGGCGCGGGGGCCGACGAGGACCGGGTGCGCACCGCCCGCAAGGCCGGTGCGGAGATCGTCTTCGCGGGTGAGGGCGGTGCCGTGGACCCGTCGCGGGTGGTCGGCGCGCTCGCCGCGCGTGGCCTGACCCGGCTGCTGACGGAGGGCGGGCCGCGGCTCCTGGGTCAGTTCGCCGGAAGCGGGGCACTCGACGAGTTGTGCCTCTCGCTGGCACCGCTGGTGGTCGCCGGTGACGCCTCGCGCATCATGAACGCGCCGGTGACGACCGTTCCGGAAAGATTCGTACTCGCGTCCGTACTGGAGGAGGCCGGTTTCCTGTTCACCCGTTACCGTCGGTCCTGAACAAAAGGCGGAATTATTCGTTCCGCTTAGCTCCCGCTGGGCACACTAAAGGCCAACAGGCCCCGTGTGGCGACGGGGCAGGATGGTTTCTGTCGGTCCGCTCCCGGGAGCGGACCGCGAGAGATGAGAAGAAGGGCGCCCGCCGTGTTCACGAGTGTATTGATGATCGAGAAGCCCCTGACGCCCGCCGACGTGGAGTTCGTCACCACGCTGCACGGCGACGACCAGGTCTCCTTCGTCGTCCTCATGCAGCCGCGCGGCAACCAGGACCGCTTGCTCAGGGCCATCGACGACGTCGCCCTGGGCGAGTTCGAGGACGCCGTACGGGAGGGCGACGAGCCGGAGGGGGACCGGGCGGAACCGCCCGCCGAGCGCGCCCTGAGCTACACCCTCGGCGCCCTGCGGAGTGCGGGCGCCGAGGCCATCGGGCAGGTCGTCGAGGACCACCCCCTGGACCTGCTGCGGTCGGTCGTCGACGAGACCGGCGCCGACGAGGTGATCGTGCTGACCGCACCGCACTTCGTCGAGGAGTTCTTCCACCGGGACTGGGCCTCCCGGGCCCGGCACAAGGTCGGCGTGCCCGTGCTCAAGCTGTTCTCGCACGCCGCCGACGACCCGGCCCAGGACGTGGCGCAGAATCCGGCCAAGGGCCCGGCTACCGGCCCCGGAGGGGACTCCGCCGCGAACTGAGCCGCCCGTCCAGTACCTCCGCGACCGCGTCCACCGACTCCAGGTGGGCGCGGTCGTGCGTCACGAGGACGGTGGCGGTGGCGCGCTGGTGCGTGAGCGTGATGAGCAGGTCCAGGACCGCGGCGCCGCGCTCGTGGTCCAGCGCGCTGGTCGGCTCGTCGACCAGCAGGACGGCCGGCTCGTTCATCAGCGCGCGGGCGATGTTGATCCGCTGCCGCTGGCCGCCCGAGAGCTGGTGCGGGCGGCGCGCCGCCTGGTCGGCCAGGCCGACCGCGTCGAGCAGTTCCAGCGCCCGCGGCCGGGCCGCGCGCGGCGAGCGGCCGTCCAGGTGCGCCATCACCTGCAACTGCTCGGCGGCGGTCAGGGACGGCAGCAGATTGGGCTGCTGGAAGACCGTGCCGATCCGGGTACGGCGCAGCGCGGTCAGTTCGGCCCGGCTCATTCCGGTGGTGTCCGTCCCGTCGATCACCACCCGGCCGCTGTCCGGGGTGATCAGGGTCGCGGCCACCGCGAGCAGGCTGGACTTGCCGGAGCCCGAGGGCCCGACCACGGCGGCCACGGTCCCCGGCGGCACGTCCAGGCTCACGTCGTCGAGGGCGGTCAGACGGTCGGCGCCGTCCGGGTAGGTGAGGGTGACGCCGGTGAGGGCGAGGCCTGCGGGCGGCAGGGTTCCGGTTCCGCGGCCCGTGCGGGACCGCGGGTCGGTCTGTGCGTGGAGGTGGGAGTTCGCATTCATGGGAACCGTCGCTGGGTAGGGGATCGGGGTGGAGTTCGTGCGGTGAATGGGGCGCGGTACGAGTCCGGCTTTTCGGGCTTTCGGAATGGGCCGGGGAGTCGTCTGGGGCCGGCACCGTAATTCCCGGAACCGGAATGGGCGGGTCGTCCCCGGGGGGCGTACCGGCGGTTCGTACTGCTCAGCCCATCGCGGAATTGCTCCTGGAATAGTCCGCGCGTGCCGAACCGGATCTGCGGGGCCGGAAGGAAGCGGTCTCACAAAAAGCGTCAGGGGCGGGGAAAGGCGGGGCAGCGGGCGGCTCGGCCGCGAAAGCAGCCGTTCCGGCCGGAAAGCCCCGGGCTCAGCGCGCGCTCCCCAGCGCGGTCAGCGGATCGACGGCGGTGATGCGGCGGATGGACAGCGCGGCACCGACGGCCCCCAGCGCGATCATGACCAGGGCCGGGACCAGGACGGTGGCCGGGTCCAGGACGAACGGCACGGCGCCGCCGACGGCCGCGCCGACCGCCGCCGCGAGCGCGGTGCCCGCCCCCGTACCGATCACCAGCAGCACCACGGCCTGGCCGAGCGCGTCGCGCAGCAGGTAGCGGGTGGGGGCGCCGAGCGCCTTGAGCACGGCGACGTCGCCGCTGCGCTGGATCGTCCAGACCGTGAAGAACGCGCCGATGACCAGCGCCGAGATGGCGAACAGGAAGCCGCGCATCAGCTGGAGCGAGCCGTTCTCCGCGGTGTACGAGCCGATGGCGCGCAGCGCTTCGCCGGTCGTGACCGTACGGGTGCCCAGCCGCCGGTCGGCGGTGGACAGGCCGGCGTCCGACGAGGTGGTGAGGGCGATCACCGTGGCCGTGTCCGCGCCGCCGCCGGAGGCCCGGGAACCACCGTTTCCAGCGCCCGTTCCGCCCGACACCGCCGCCCAGTCGGCCAGCGACGTCCAGACCACCGGCGTGTGGCTGTACATCGCCTCGCCCGACACCGCCGTGGCCGTCAGCGTCCGCCCGTTCAGCGTGAACCTGCCGCCGGCCCGCACGCCCAGCTCGTCCGCGGCCTTCGCGGACAGCACCGCCGAGCCGTCCGCGATCCGCCCGGCCCCGGGCGCCAGGTCCGAGCCGGGCCGCACCCCGAAGGCGGACAGCGCGGCGGTCCGCTGCTCCGCGCCGCCGCCCGCCGCGGCCTTGACCGTGCCGATCCCCAGCGGCTCCGCCGACCGGACGCCCGGCACGTCGGCCCAGGCCTCCCAGGTGCGCCGCTCGACGTGCGAGTCGGTGAAGGAGACGTCGTCACCGCCGCCGGCCGGGGCGGCGAAGGCGAGGCGGTCGGCGGGCAGCGAGGTGATTGCCGAGGTGTTCTCCCGGCCCAGCCCCGCCGTCAGGCCGGACAACAGCCCCACCAGCACCGTGATCAGCACGATGACGGTGCCCATCAGGGCGAAGCGGCCCTTGGCGAATCTCAGGTCTCTCCAGGCGACGAACACGGGGTCCCGGCCGTCCTTTCCGTCGGCGCCGGGCCCGTCGCCCGGCGGCTGGTCCCCACCGTCGCCGGGGGAGGGGGTGCCGGGCATCGCGCCCCGGAGTGGTTCGCCCGGATCGAAAGGCGGGGGCCGCCCTCCACCTTTTGATTGATGCCGGTACGGGCCCGGAGGCCTAGCCTGGAAGGGCCGTGACTCCGCACTCCCTCACCCCCGCCCTGCGGGTGCTGCGCGCCTGCCTGCACCTGATGGTGGCCGCGCTGCTGGCGCTCGCCGCCGTACGGGCCGTGGCCGACCACAGCGCGAACGCGCCGGCCGTCGTCGGCGCCGCCGTCCTGCTGCTCGCCGTGTACGCCGTCGGCCCCACGCTGCCGCCGGTCCGCACCTCCACCGCCGCCGCGGCGCTCTGGCTCGCCGCCGTCATGGCGGTATGGGCCGTCCTGCTCGCCCTCACGCCCCTCGGCGTCTGGCTCGCCTTCCCGCTCTTCTTCGTCCAGCTCCACCTGCTGCCGCTGCGCTGGGCGCTGCCCGCGGTCCTGGTCACCACGCTCGTCGCGGTGGGCGGCTTCGGCTGGCACACCCGCACGCTGACCGTCGGCACGGTCGTCGGCCCCGCGCTGGGCGCGGCCGTCGCCGTCGCCGTGGTCCTCGGCTACCAGGCCCTGTACCGGGAGAGCGAACAGCGCCGCCGCCTCATCGAGGAGCTGACCGCCGCCCGCAGCGACCTGGCGGCCGCCGAGCACGCCGCCGGGGTGCTCGCCGAGCGCGAGCGGCTCGCCCGCGAGATCCACGACACCCTCGCGCAGGGGCTCTCCAGCATCCAGCTGCTGCTGCGGGCCGCGGAACGCGCCGCGCCCAGGCGGCCGGACACCGCCGCCGCACTCGGCCACGTCCAGCAGGCCCGGCAGGCCGCCGTCGACAACCTCGCCGAGGCCCGCCGTTTCGTACGGGCACTGAGCCCGCCCGACCTGGAGGCCGGATCGCTGCCCGCCGCCCTGGAGCGGCTGTGTGCCACCACCGCCCGCTCCGCCGGCCTCGCCGTGCACTGCCAGGTCTCCGGAGCGCCCGTCGAGCTGCCCACCCCGCACGAGGTCGCGCTGCTCCGTATCGCGCAGTCCGCGCTGGCCAACGCCGTCCAGCACGCGCGCGCCGGGCGGGCCGAGCTGACCCTCTCCTACATGGACACCGAGGTCGCCCTCGACGTGGTCGACGACGGCGCCGGCTTCGCGCCCGACGACGTACCGGCCCCCGGCTCCGGGGCCGCCGCGGGCACCGGCTTCGGGCTGGCCGCGATGCGCGCCCGCGCCCGCGCGCTGCACGGCACACTGGCCGTGGAGTCCGCCCCCGGTGAAGGAACGGCGGTCGCCGTCACCCTGCCGTACCCGGAACCGGCCGCCGACGGCGAAGGCCCCTCCCACGCTCCCGACAGCGCCCCGCACAACCCCGACAGCCCCCCGGAACAGGCCACCGCGTGACACACCGCCCCGAGACCGCCCCCGGCCCCCGGCCCGCGCCCGCCGCCATCGGTCTCCTCCTCGCCGACGACCACCCCGTCGTACGGGCCGGACTGCGCGCCGTCCTGGAGACCGAACCGGACTTCGAGGTCGTCGCGGACGTCCCCACCGCCGAGGAGGCCGTCGAACGGGCCGCCCGCCCGGACGTCGACGTCGTCCTGATGGACCTCCAGTTCGGCGGCCGGATGCTCGGCTCGCAGGCCACCGCCGCCATCACGGCCCGCGAAGGCGCCCCGCGCGTGCTCGTGCTGACCACGTACGACACCGACGCGGACATCCTCGCCGCCATCGAGGCCGGTGCCACCGGCTACCTCCTCAAGGACGCGCCGCCCGAGGAGCTGGCCGCCGCCGTGCGCACCGCGGCGGCCGGCAAGTCCGCCCTCGCGCCGACCATCGCCCTGCGCCTGATGGACCGCATGCGCGCGCCCGCCGCGGCCCTCTCGCGCCGCGAGACCGAGGTCCTCCAGCTCGTCGCGGACGGCCTGTCCAACGCCGGGATCAGCAAACAGCTCTTCCTCAGCCAGGCCACCGTCAAGTCCCACCTGGTGCACATCTACGCGAAGCTGGGCGTCGACTCCCGCACCTCGGCGGTGGCCGCGGCCACCGCACGCGGCCTGATCCGCCGCTGACGCGGTCCCCGGGCCCACCCGGCACCGGCTGTCGGTGCCGGGTGCGAGAATCGTGCTCGTACGGACCGTGAAGATCGACGAGCAGGAGACTGACGCATGGCATCGGCCCCGGGCATCCCCGACGCGATGGACCGACCGCACTTCATCGGCATCGGCGGCGCCGGGATGTCCGGCATTGCGAAGATCCTCGCGCAGCGCGGCGCCCGGGTCGCGGGCAGCGACGCCAAGGAGTCGGCGACCGTCCGCGCCCTGCGCGACTCCGGCGCCACGGTCCACATCGGCCACGCCGCCGCCCACCTGGCCGAGGACGCCACCAGCGTCGTCGTCTCCTCCGCGATCCGCGCCGACAACCCGGAGCTGGCCGCCGCCCACGAGCGCGGCATCCCCGTCGTGCACCGCTCCGACGCGCTCGCCTCCCTCATGGACGGCCTGCGCCCGATCGCCGTGGCCGGCACGCACGGCAAGACGACCACCACCTCCATGCTGGCCGTCTCCCTCGCCTCCCTGGGCCTGTCCCCGTCGTACGCGATCGGCGGCGACCTGGACGCCCCCGGCTCCAACGCCGAGCACGGCAGCGGCGAGATCTTCGTCGCCGAGGCGGACGAGAGCGACCGCAGCTTCCACAAGTACGCGCCCGAGGTCGCCATCGTCCTCAACGTGGAGCTGGACCACCACGCCAACTACGCCTCGATGGAGGAGATCTACGAGTCCTTCGAGACGTTCGCCGCCCGCATCCGCCCCGGCGGCACCCTCGTCGTCTCGGCCGACCACCCCGGCGCCCGCGAGCTGACCTCCCGTCTCGCCGGCCGCCTCGACATCGAGATCGTCACCTACGGCGAGGCCGAGGACGCCGACGTACGGGTCCTCAAGATCAACCAGCGCGGCCTGACCAGCGAGGTCACCGTCACCCTCACCAGTGGCAAGATCCTCACCTTCACCGTCTCCGTGCCCGGCCGGCACTACGCCCTGAACGCGGTCGCGGCCCTCGCCGCCGGCTCCGCCCTCGGCCTGCCGCCGCACAACCTCGCCTCCGCGCTCGGCACGTACACCGGCGTCAAGCGCCGCCTCCAGCTCCAGGGCGAGGCGGCCGGCGTCCAGGTCATCGACTCCTACGCGCACCACCCCACCGAGATGACCGCCGACCTGGAGGCCATCCGCGGCGCCGCCACCGGCTCCCGCGTCCTGGTCGTCTTCCAGCCGCACCTCTTCTCCCGCACCCAGGAGCTGGGCAAGGAGATGGGCGAGGCGCTCGCCCTCGCCGACGCCTCGGTGGTGCTCGACATCTACCCGGCCCGCGAGGACCCGATCCCCGGCATCACCAGCGCCGTGATCATCGACGCGGCGCGGGCCACCGGCGCCCGGGTCACCGAGTCCGACAAGGACGCCGCCCCCGGGGTCGTCGCAGGAATGGCCGAGCCGGGCGACCTTGTTCTCACCATGGGCGCGGGCGACGTGACGGAACTGGGCCCGCAGATCCTCGCGCGCCTGCAGAGCTGAGCTGAGAGGAAGAAGAGGGACTCATGCCGTACGAGATCGACAAGCCCGACGAGCAGTGGCGCGCCGAGCTGACCCCGCAGGAGTACCAGGTCCTGCGCCAGGGCGGCACGGAGCCCGCCTTCGTCGGCGAGTACACCGACACGAAGACGGCGGGCGTCTACTCCTGCCGTGCCTGCGGCGCCGAGCTGTTCCGCTCCGAGACCAAGTTCGAGAGCCACTGCGGCTGGCCGTCCTTCTACGACCCCAAGGACAGCGACGCCGTGGAGCTCCTCCAGGACCGCTCGCACGGCATGGTCCGCACGGAGGTCCGCTGCGCCCGCTGCGGCTCCCACCTCGGCCATGTCTTCGAGGGCGAGGGCTACCCGACACCGACCGACCAGCGGTACTGCATCAACTCCATCTCGGTGCGGCTGGCACCGGACGGGAGCTGACGGGAGCTGTTCCCGGGGCCGCCGGGTCCGGCGTCGAGCCGGCCCGGCGGCCGCACACCGCTCGGCCCCGTCAGAACTGCGGGGCCCGCGCCGCCGCAGGCAGGATCTGTACCTGCTGCCCCGGCTCCGCCTTGCGGCGGCGCCATTCGCGCGGGTAGCCCAGCGACACCTCCACATGCGGGACGCCGTCCACCTCGATGGTGCGCGGGATGTGCAGATGGCCGTAGACGACGCTGGTGGCGCGGAAGCGGCGGGGCCAGTCGGCGGTGGCCTCGGTGCCGCACCACAGGGCGAACTCCGGGTGCCACAGCGGCTCGGTGGGCTCGCGGACGATCGGCCAGTGGTTGACCAGCACCGTCGGCAGGTCCTCGGGGATCTCGGCGAGCCGGGCCTCGGTGGCCGCCACCCGGGCGCGGCACCAGGCCTCCCTGGTCGGATACGGGTCCGGGTGCAGGAAGAACTCGTCGGTGCAGACCACCCCGGCCTCCTCGGCGACCTTCAGCGCCGCTTCCTTGGTGTAGGTGCCGGGCGGGCGGAAGGTGTAGTCGTACAGCGCGAAGAGCGGGGCGATCACGGCCGGGCCGCCCTCGCCCTCCCAGACGGGGTAGGGGTCCTCGGGCGTCAGGACGCCCAGCTCCCGGCAGATCTCCACCAGGTGTTCGTAGCGCCGGACCCCGCGCAGCTGCACGGGGTCGTTGGACGGGGTCCACAGTTCGTGGTTGCCGGGCACCCAGATCACCTTGGCGAAACGGCGGCTGAGCACGGTCAGCGCCCAGCGGATGTCCTCGACGTACTCACCGATGTCCCCGGCGACCAGCAGCCAGTCGGCGTCCGAGGCGGGACGCAGCCGCTCGACGATGGCGCGGTTCTCCTCATAGCGGATGTGCAGGTCACTGATGGCCATCAGCTTCCCGGGCGCGGCTTTCCCCCGGTCGGCCTCGGCGGTGCGGTCTCCTTCGGAGCATGGGATCTGCATGACCTGACGGTAGGACAGGATGCGTCGCCGGGGACACGCAGGGGGGTGGGCTGTTGGACACATCCGGAAGTGACGGCGGTCGTCAAGGGCGTCCGGCGCCGCCGGGCGGGGCGTCGCCGCCGCGCCGGATGCGGGTGGCCAGCCACAGGTCGAAGCGGTCGTCGGGGTCGTCGAGCCGACGGCCTGTCAGGTCCATCGCCTTGTCGAGGCGGTTGCGTACGGTGTGCCGGTGCACGCCCAGGCGGCGGCTGGTGGCGTCCCACGCGCCGCCGGTCTCCAGCCAGGCCGCGAGCGTCGTCAGCAACTCCTCCCCGTGGTCGGCGAGGTCGAGCGGGCCGAGTACGGCGTCGGAGTAGCCGTGCAGCGTACGGCGGTCGCCGAGGTCCAGCAGCAGCCGGCTCGCCGCGCTCTGCCGGGCCTCCTCGGGCACCCCGCTCGCCCGGCTGACGCCGAGCAGCCCCGCCGCCTGCCGCAGCGATACCCGCACCGCGTCCGGCGGGGCGAGCGGGCCGATGCCCGCGGGACAGCGCGGCGCGAACCGGCCGAGCACGTCCCGCACATCCAGGCCCGCGCCCACCACCGCCTCGACGAGCCCGCTCTCCGCGACCCGGATCAGGCCGCCGGGGACCGCCAGTGCCAGGTCGGCGGCGATGTCGTGCGGGCCGCTGTCCGCCGGGGCAGCGGCCGGGGGCTCGACGACGACGCCGCGCACCCGGTCGTCGTGCAGACCGGCGGCGGCCAGGATGTCCTGGGCCCGGCCCGCAGGGCCCTCCTCGTCGGACAGCAGTTCCGCGAGCAGCGCCGACCTGCGGCGCCGCTCCGGCTCGTCCATCAGGTGGCGGCGCTCCAGCTCCAGGGAGAGAAGCGAGACCAGGCCGGGGATCACGGCGCGGGCCGCCGCGTCCGGGAAGCCGGTGAGCAGCAGCAGGCCGCGCAGCCGCCGGGCGCCGAGTGGCTGCACTTCCATCTGACGGCCGCCCGCCGTGCTGGACGCGCTGCCGCGCAGCCCGCGCGCGGCGACCCGTTCGACGAGGTCCCGGGCCGCGGCCGGTGGCGGGGTCCGGCGGCCGCCGCCCGTGGCGAGCAGCCGCCCGAGCGGATCGAGCACCGCCGCGCCGACCTCGGTGGCGGCGGTCCACTCCTCCAGCATCGGCTGCAGCCCGCTGTCCGTCGCCGCCGCGGTCAGCCGCCGCTGCGTCGCGAACGCCCGGTGCAGGACCGCGCGCTGCTCGTCGGCGCGCGCGTCGAACACCGTCTTGGTGACCGCGATGAACGGCACCTCGTCGGGCACGGTGAGCAGCGGCAGGCCCGCTTCGCGCGCGGCCTCGACGAGCGGTGCGGGGGCTTCCTGGTACGGGAGCCCGCGGCCCAGCCCGAGCGCCAGGCAGGCCGCCC
This sequence comes from Streptomyces sp. NPDC059788, assembly GCF_042732265.1. NCBI lineage: Bacteria > Bacillati > Actinomycetota > Actinomycetes > Kitasatosporales > Streptomycetaceae > Streptomyces > Streptomyces sp. NPDC059788. The sequence continues at coordinate 72,686 of NZ_JBHWHY010000004.1, forward strand.
CGCCCTCGGTCACGTCGCGGACGTACGCCCGGCAGGCCGCCGGCTCCATGGGCAGCACCAGGCCGATCGTCATCAGCAGCTCGCCGCCCTGCAGCCACTTGCCCGGGTGCAGCAGGTCGGAGACGGTCGCGGCCTCGACGGTGCGGTCCAGCAGCCCGGCCGGGACGTCGTAGGTCACCGACAGGTTCAGCTCGGGGCGGGCAAGGAGGTCGGCGATACGCAGGGGCATGGACACAGTGTCCATCAGGTGAACCGTCGATGGACGGTCGGTCCAGAAAATCACGCGGCCCTGTTTGCGGGGCGGCGCATCCCGGTACCCGCTTCTCCAGGATGAATCACCTCCCGTTTGGCACGTTTTTGCCCGGTTGTGACCGGGGATGCGAAAAGAAGACCGCACAGGGAACACCCCTTCGTACGCAGGACGCGTACACACGCAAGACGAACGCAAAGGATGAGCGGCCATGCAGGTGGCGTTTCTCGTAGCACCCGAAGGCATCGAGCAGGTCGAGCTGACCGAACCGTGGCAGGCGGTGATCGACGCGGGCGGCACGCCGAAGCTGGTCTCCACCGAGTCCGGCCGCGTCCAGGCGTTCCACCACCTGGACAAGGCGGACACCTTCCCCGTCGACCGGACCGTGGACCAGGCGCAGGTCGGCGACTTCGACGGGCTGGTGCTGCCCGGCGGCGTCGCCAACCCGGACGCGCTGCGGCTGGACGAGAAGGCCGTGGCCTTCGTCCGCGGCTTCTTCGACGCGGGCAGGCCGGTGGCGGCGATCTGCCACGCGCCGTGGACGCTGATCGAGGCGGACGTGGTGCGCGACCGTACGCTGACGTCCTGGCCGAGCCTGCGGACGGACATCGAGAACGCCGGCGGCACCTGGGTGGACGAACAGGTCAAGGTCTGCACCGGCGGCCCGAACACGCTGATCACCAGCCGCAAGCCGGACGACCTGAAGGCGTTCTGCGACGCGTTCGTCGCGGAGTTCTCGCGCTGATCCCCACGGCGGGGGCGACGGTCACCGCGCCTCCGGTTCCAGCAGCACCACGGCCGACTCGGGCGGCAGTCGCAGGACGCCGCCCGGGCCGGCCGCGATGACGTCCGGGGCGCCCAGGGCGTCCGGCCACGCCGCGAGCACCCGGGCCCGCGCGCTCCCGCCCGGGATCTCGGCCGTACCGCCCCCGCCGAGCCGCACCACCACCCGCACCGGGCCGCGCCGCAGGGACAGCCAGCGGCCCTCCTCGTCGTACGCGACCTGGGTGCGCGTCATATCGGGATCGGTGAGCGCCGGGTGGGCGGCGCGCAGCGCGAGCAGGGTGCGGTACCAGGCGAGCAGCGCCGCGTGCGGTTCGCGCTCCGGCTCCGACCAGTCCAGGCAGGAACGGTCCCGCGTGGCCGGGTCCTGCGGGTCCGGGATGTCCGCCTCCCGCCAGCCGTGCCCGGCGAACTCACGGCGGCGTCCGTTCCGTACCGCCTCGGCCAGCTCCGGGTCGGTGTGGTCGGTGAAGTACTGCCACGGCGTACGGGCCGCCCACTCCTCGCCCATGAACAGCATCGGCGTGAACGGGGAACACAGCACCAGCGCGGCCCCGCAGGCGACCAGGCCGGGGGAGAGGCCGGCCGCCTGCCGGTCGCCGAGCGCCCGGTTGCCGATCTGGTCGTGTGTCTGGGCGTAGGCCAGCAGGCGGTGGGCGGCGGTCGCGCGCCGGTCCAGCGGGCTGCCGTGCCGTCGGCCGCGGAAGCTGGAGTACGTACCGTCGTGGAAGAAGCCGCCGGTCAGCGTCTTGGCCAGCGCGGCCAGGGGCGCGCGGGCGAAGTCGGCGTAATAGCCCTGGGACTCGCCGGTCAGCGCGGTGTGCAGGCTGTGGTGGAAGTCGTCGTTCCACTGCGCGTGCAGGCCGTGGCCGCCGCCCGCGCGCGGGGCGAGGGTGCGCGGGTCGTTGAGGTCGGACTCGGCGATCAGGAAGAGCGGGCGCCGCAGGTGTGTGGCGAGGGCGTCGGCGGCGGCGGACAGGTCGGCCAGGAAATGCCGGGCTCTGGTGTCGATCAGAGCGTGCACGGCGTCCAGGCGCAGACCGTCGATGCGGTAGTCGCGCAGCCAGGCGAGCGCGCTCTCTACGAAGTACGCGCGCACCTCGTCCGACCCGGGCGCGTCGAGGTTGACCGCGGAACCCCACGGCGTGTGGTGGGTCTCGGTGAAGTACGGCCCGAAGGCGGGCAGATGATTGCCCGACGGACCCAGATGGTTGTGCACGACGTCGAGGACGACGCCCAGCCCGTGCCCGTGCGCGGCGTCCACCAGGCGCTTGAGCCCGTCCGGCCCCCCGTACGGCTCGTGTACGGCCCAGGGAGCGACGCCGTCGTACCCCCAGCCGTGCGTCCCGGGGAACGGGCACACCGGCATCAGCGCCAGATGGGTGATGCCCAGACCCGCGAGGTGGGGCAGGCGCTCGACGGCGGCGTCGAAGGTGCCCGCGTCGGTGAACGTGCCCGTGTGCAGCTCGTACAGGACAGCGCCCGGCAGGGGACGGCCGGGCCAGTCGTGCCGCCAGGCGAACCGGGCGTGCTCGACGACCGCGCTCGGTCCGTCCGGCCCTTCGGGCAGCCGGACCGAGCGCGGGTCGGGCAGGAGCGGGCCGCCGTCGAGACGGAAGCCGTAGCGGTCACCGTGGCGGGCCGGTGCGTCGGCCCGCCACCAGCCCGCGCGGCCGGGGTCGCGCTCCATGGGGACGTGCTCGGCGGGCACCCGCCCCGTGGGAGCCGACCCCGTCGCCGCGGCATGCCCCGTCGTCAGGGCGTACCCCTCGCCCGCCGCGCCGTCCGCGGCACGGCCGCGGGGCGTGACGAACTGGAGCGCGACCTGTCCGGCGTTCGGTGCCCACACCTCGAAGAGCACGGCTGTCCTCCTTCGTCCGGCCGGCGGACGCGGCACGCTCCGCCCGTCCTCACACGAAGAATGCACGCTCCTGCGTCATCGGGTAGCCCGCCTTGGCGAAAGCCGCCGCCATCGGGACGTTCGGCTGGTCCGTTTCGCCGAGGATCTTCCGCGCGCCGTGCGCCGCGAGGTGCCGGGTGCAGTCCACGAGCAGGTCGTAGCCGTACCCCCGGCCACGGTGCTCCGGCACGACGCCGAGGAAGCCGATGACGGGCGCCCGGAGGTTACGGGCCGGGACGTGCACCCCGACGGCCTCGCCTCCCCGGCCGGGGTCCGCCGTCCAGGCGACCCGCCACCAGTCGCGCGGCGAGGGGCACCAGTTGAAGAAGTCCAGCTCCTCCTGGGCGGCCTGCTCCACGCCGCCCTCGGCGATCGCCCGCCGGGCGTGGGCGTCCAGCGAGCCGGTCTCGACGCGCCGCAGAATGTCCAGGAACACCCCGTCGTCGGGCTCCGGCAGGAACACCAGCCGTCCGGGCGGTTCCGGCAGCCCGCACTCGGGCGTCCACGTGTAGCGGAAGCGTTCGACGAGCGGTTCGAGCCCGGCCGCGGCAGCCGCGTCCATACGGGCACGGGCGGCGTCCCGTACCGCCTCCTGGTCCCGCCATCCGGGCGGCAGTTGCAGGACGTACTCGGCGCGCAGGGGCGCGGTGCGCAGCAGGCGGACCGCCGCCTCCGACTCGCCCGGTGCGAAGTCGAACCAGTCCAGGGCTACGGGGCGGGTGTCGTCCGGCGCGGCCCACCAGGCGGCGCGGGCCACCACGACGCCGTCGCGCAGCGCCACCCATGTCCACTCCGGGCGGTAGTCGCCGCCCTCGGCGAAGGTCTCGTAGCGGCGGCCGAAGGGGAGGTGGCCGACGAGGCCGGCGGTGGGGTCGTCCAGTGTGTCGAACAGGTGCGCGTCGCTCTCGGTGAGCGCGCGGATGACCAACTCGGTCATGGGAACCTCTCGGAAGGCGGCGGATGCGCTCCCGGCGGGCCGGACTCAGCCCAAAAACGCCCGGCGGACGGGGCGGGAGCGCGGGAACGGGTACTTCGGCACGGCGCCCACCTCCTCTTCCTCATCCGGGGCTGCGGCAGATCGTAGCCCGACGGTGCACCCGACGCCACTGTTTTCCCAGCTGGTCCCGCCGCCACCGGGCGGGCCCGACGCCCGTTCGCCCGGCTGGACACCGGCGCGCGGGCACCGGACAATCACCGCATGACATCGCTGGAGTTCCCGGCCCGACCGGCACGCCCGTCGGAAGCCGACCGGGAGCGCGCCCTGGAACTGCTGCGCGAGGGCGCGGCCCAGGGCCGGCTGTCCCAGGACACCTTCCTGCGGCGGCTGGAACTGGTGCTCAGCGCCCGCCAGCACGCCGAACTCGCCGCCGCCACCGCCGACCTGGCCTCCCGGAGCCGGGTCGAGGGCGCCGTGCTGCGCGCGGTGGGCAAGGTGTCGGAGTTCAACATCACGGTCCGCCGGGCATGGCGCCGGGAGCGCCTGCCGAAGCTGCTTCTGCCCACGCCGGGCCCGTTCCCCCTCCTCATAGGCCGCGCCCCCGGCTCCGGCCTGCGCCTCAACCACGACACGGTCTCGCGCGCCCACGCCGAACTGCGCAGCGCGAACGGCGACTGGCTCCTGCGCGACCTCGGCTCCACGAACGGCACCTGCGTCAACGGCCGCCGGGTGGTGGGCGAGGTGCTGGTGCGTCCCGGCGACCATGTCGCGTTCGGCAGCGTGGGGTACGTCCTCACCGGCGGGTGAGCGGGGGATACGTCCTCACCGGCGGGCAGGGGGCGGAGCACCGGGTCCGGCGCCCCGCCCCCCCGCACGCAGGCACCGGGTCAGTGACACCGCCCGTCGTCCCCCGTCCCGGTCATGACGGGACCGGGGCGTACGCAGCCCCCTCCGGCACCGGCCGGTCGCCCGACGGCCCCGACGGCTGGGACCACCACGTCCCCTCGCCCCGGGTGAGGCCCGGCAGGCGCTGCTCGAACTCGGGCACCCGGCGGGCCGGGAGGGTGCCGGTCACGAGCCAGGCGTCCGCCGCCGCCGAGGTGTCCTCGAACTCGGCGCCCAGCGCCGCCAGCTGCGCGGTCACCGAGGCGATCGTGTCGAGCGGCACCTCCGCCTCGAAGGCGTGGCACGGCTCGTACACCCGCGTGCCGGCCCGGCGCAGGGCACGCGCCAGGACGACGGGCGTGACGCCGCGGAAGTCACCGGCCGTGCTGAGCGGCCCCACGAAACCGGAGCGGGTCAGCACGACCCGGCAGTCCGTGACCGCCAGGCCCCGCGGCCCGGAGCGCAGCGACGCGTACACCGTGTCCTCGACGGCCTGGTGGAAACCGTGCGGCAGCGCGCCGAGTTCGGTCTCGTACGCGAACCGCGGGCCGGAGCCCCGGGGGCCGGGCTCGACGCGCAGGCCCACCGTCGCCCACCAGCCGACATGGGCGCGCCCCTCGATCTCCTCGTACGCCTCGCCGGTGCCCAGGAGGCGTTCGACGCATACCACCCGGCTCGGCTCGAAGTCGGCCGCGATGCCGTGGTCCTGGAGGAGCGTCGCCGCGATGATCTCCTTCTGGACCTCTCCGTAGAGCAGGACCGAGGTGGCGCCCGAGGCGGCGGGCCGGGCATGGATGAGCGGGTCCTGCTCCGCCAGGCCCAGCAGCGCGGCGCGCAGCCGGGCGGCTTCCGCCGGGCGCCGGGCGCGCACCACGGTCTCCAGGGTGGGGCGGGAGAAGAGCGCCTCTTCCTGGGGGCGGCCGGGCGCTTCCGGGGCCGGGCAGGGGCCGGGCGCCTCGCCGCCCAGCCGGTCACCGACGCGGATGCCGGGCAGGCCGCGCAGCACCGCGATGTTGCCCGCGGTGAGCGGCCCCCGGTCGCCCGGCGGCCGGCCCACGACCTCCAGGGCGGTGATCCGCCCCTCGACGTGACCGGCCGTCCCGTCCGGCTCCCGCCGGTGCAGCGTGACCGGCCGACGCGGCCGCAACTCGCCCTCGTAGAGCCGCAGGTAGGCGCTCTTGCCGCCGCCGGGCTCGCGCCGGACGGCGAAGACCGTGCCGCGCGGCGGTGCGTCGGCGGCGCCGGGCCCCGGCGGGATCAGCCACGTCATGCCGTCGATGAGCGCGCCGACGCCCTGCCCGCCGATCGCCGAACCGAAGTACAGCGGGTGCACCGTGCCGTCGGCGGTCCGGGCGGCCAGTGCGGCCCGCAGCTCGTCCGGGGTGGGCGGCGGGCCGTCCACGGCGCGGGCGAGGACGCCCTCGTCGGCGTCGGCGAGGAGTTCGGTCAGCCGGGCCCGTACGGCGGGGGTCTCCGGGCGGAGCGGGGCCGTCCGCGCGTCCGGGGTGCCCGCGTCGTGCACGGCGGCCATCGGGACGGCGTACGGCGTCAGCCCGCGGCGGATGTCTGCCACGAGCGCGTCGGTCCGCGCGCCCGCCCGGTCGATCTTGTTGACGAACAGGAGGGTGGGCAGCCGCAGCCGTCGCAGCGTCTTCATCAGGACACGCGTACGCGCCTGTACGCCCTCGACGGCGGACAGGAGCAGCACGGCGCCGTCCAGTACGCCCAGGGCACGCTCGACCTCGGCGATGAAGTCGGAGTGCCCGGGGGTGTCGATCAGGTTGACCTGGACGTCACCGGCGGTGAAGGAGGCGACGGCGGACCGGATGGTGATGCCGCGCGCCCGCTCGATGGCGCCGGTGTCCGTACGGGTGTCCCCGGCGTCCACGCTGCCGAGGCGGTCGATGGTGCCGGTCGCGTACAGCAGCCGCTCGGTCAGGCTGGTCTTACCTGCGTCGACGTGCGCCAGAATGCCGATGTTCAGGGTGTGCATGGGTGGTCGATACCTCGGGAACTGTCGTCCGGTTAGGGCGCTGGGTCGTTCCGAGGTTTCGGCGCATTCCGTTGCTCCTGCCTGGGGCATGGGGCGTACGGAAGGGTCCGTACGCGTGGGGTGCGAGTCGTACGCGCCGATGGTGACCGGGAGGCGGGAGCGGCGCAACTCCATTTCTCCGGGGCGGGACGCTCCGGCCGGGGCGCTCCGGCCGGGCGCCGGACGTCCGCCCCCTCAGCCCTCCGTGACGAGCAGCGCCACCGGGTACCGCGCCAGCAGCTTGCGCAGGCACACCACCGGGCCCGGTACCTGCCGGCCGGTCAACAGCTCGCGCCAGCCCGTCCCCGTACCCGCACCCGTGCCCGGCAGGGAGAGTTCCGTGTCGCGCCAGCCGCCGTCCTCGGCCAGTCGGAGCGAGAGCCGGGTGGCCACCGTTACCGCCTGCCCGGTCCGTCCGGCCCGTGCGAAGGCCAGGCAGTGGCCGGCCGCCGTGCCTTCGGCGTGCAGCGGTGTGTACGTGCCTTCGGCGCCGAACCAGTCGGGGTGGGACCGCCGCAGCCGCAGGGCCGACGCGGTCAGCAGCAGCTTCTCCGCGGACAGGTCCTGCGGCGCCGTGCCGCCGTCGTCCAGCTCGGTGAGCAGGTCGGCGCGCAGCCGGGGCGGGCGGCGGTTGTCGGGGTCGACCAGGGCGTTGAACTCGGTCTCGGTGCCCTGGTACAGGTCGGGCACGCCCGGCATCGTCAGGTGCAGCAGGGCCGCGCTCAGCACGTTCGCGCGGATGTACGGCGCGAGTTCCGCGGCCAGTTCGGTGAGCGAGGACGCCGCGGGCCCGCACGGGCCCCCGCGCAGGAAGTCGCCGACCGCCTCCTCGTAGCCGGCGTCCTGATCCGTCCAGGACGTGTGCAGTCCCGCCTCGCGTACGGACTTGAGCACCGACGGGATCAGCCGTTCGGTGGACGGCTTGCCGAGGCCGAAGGCGGTCTGCCAGGCCACCCACGCCAGGTGCTGGTCCGGCGGCTGCGGGCCCTCGCCGCCCGCCGGGCCCGCGGACACCCGGCGCAGCAGTTCCCGCCACCGGTCCGGGCATTCGGTCAGGACGGCGATCCGCGCGCGGACATCGGCGCTGCGCTTGGTGTCGTGGGTGGAGAGCGCCGTCGCGGTCAGCGGCCAGTCCCGCTGGATGCGGGCGCAGTACGCGTGGAAGGTGTCCACGCCCACCGTCGGCGCCCCGGGATCGGCGCCGACCTCGCAGGCCGACAGCAGCGGTACGTAGCGGTAGAAGGCGGTGTCCTCCACGGACTTGGCGCGCAGCGCGGAGGAGGTCTGGGCGAACCGCGCGGCGAAGTCCGCGCAGTCCGGGCCGTTGCCGAGCAGGCCCAGCGCCAGGTCGCGCACCAGGTCCACCGCCAGCGCCTCCTGCGGCGCGCGGAAGACGGTACGGGCCCGCGCGGCGGCCTCGGCCAGCATCGCCGCGTCCTGTTCGCCGCGCCGCGGGTCGCGCGCCCCGGCGCCGTCGGTGGCGTACGGGCGGTACAGGGGCAGCCGGACCAGGAGTTCGCGGACGGCGGTGCGCAGGGCCCAGGGCGCGTGGTCGCCCTGGTGCGACGCCCGGTCGCTGATCCGCCCGGCGGTGCGCACCAGCCGGTCGACCTCCGCGGCGAGATCGTGGGTGACGACCTCGTAGGCGGCGCGGCGCACCGTTTCCTCCCAGTCGCCGCCCGCGTCCGCGAGCGGGGCGACGAAGTCCCGGTAGACGCTGAACAGGCGGCCGGAGCCGAGCGGGCAGACGAACAGGCCGTCGATGTGCCGCAGCGCGTCGTACCCGGTGGTGCCCGCGCACGCCCAGCCGCGCGGCAGCCGCTCCCGGCCGGTCAGGATCTTCTCGACGACCGTCCAGCGGCCACCGGTGGCGGCCTGCAGCCGGGCGAGGTACTCGCCGGGAGCGGCCAGGCCGTCCGGGTGGTCGACGCGCAGCCCGTCGACGACGCCCTCGCGCAGCAGCCGCAGGAGGGTGCTGTGCGTCGCCTCGAACACCTCCGGCTCCTCGACCCGCACCCCGATCAGCTCCGAAATGGTGAAGAACCGGCGGTAGTTGATCTCGCTGCGGGCCAGCCGCCACCAGGAGAGCCGGTACCACTGCGCGTCCAGCAGGCGCGGCAGCGGCAGGTGTTCCGTACCGGGCCGGATGGGGAAGGCGTGGTCGTGGTAGCGCAGCACGTCGCCGTCGGTCCGGATGTTCCCCAGTTCGTCGCCCAGGCGCCCGCCGAGCACCGGCAGCAGCAGCCGCCCGCCGTGCCCGCCGTCCCAGTCGATGTCGAACCAGCGCGCGTACGGGGACGCGGGGCCGTCCCGCAGCACCGCCCACAGGGGGGCGTTGAGCGACTCCGGCGCGGGCACGGCCATGTGGTTGGGCACCGTGTCCACCACCAGCCGCAGCCCGTGCGCCGCGGCCGTGGCCGCCAGGGCCCGCAGGCCCTCCTCGCCGCCCAGCTCGGCCCGTACCCGCGTGTGGTCCACCACGTCGTAGCCGTGCGTGGAGCCGGGCACCGCCGCCAGGACGGGGGAGAGGTGGAGGTGCGAGACGCCCAGCGCGGCGAGGTACGGCACGGCCTTCTCGGCCGCGGCGAAGGGCAGGTCCGGCTGGAGCTGGAGCCGGTACGTGGCGGTGGGGGGCGCAGTGGCGGAGGGTGGCGCACTGGAATCGGCCGTCATGGGAACACCCGTACCCGCCGGACGGCTTGTTGCTTCATCCGGCCGGGCACGCCCTGACGCCGGAACACTTCGTCCGTACCAACCGTGCGGGCCGGGGCGGCGGGCCGGCCGGCGGCGGCCGGTGACCTCCGTACTCGGCGCCCACCGCGCGGAGCGGCCCGGTCCGGCCGGGCCGCTCCATGAGACGACCACCCGGAGTACGCCGTACGGCTACCCGAGCCGGTCGTACGGAACCGGCGGGAACCACCGCAATGGCGGAGCCCGGCCCACCGCGTACGGAGTACCCGGACCGGTCGTCGCCGGGAACCCGATGACCGCGGGGCCCGGCCGGGGGCGGGCCGGCGCCCCCGGGGCGCGCTAAGCAGGCCGCTGGAGCACCAGCATGCTGCGGCCGGGCAGGGTGAGGCGGTCGCCGGCCTGGGCCTTGGTGCCGCCGCCGTCGGCGACGGCCTCCGGGTGGGCGGTGTCCACGACCGCCTGCCACTGGCGGCCGTGGTCGACCGGCACGGTGAACTCCCGGTCGTCCTCGTGTGCGTTGAACATCAGCAGGAAGGAGTCGTCGGTGATCCGCTCGCCGCGGGGGCCCGGCTCGGTGATCGCGCTGCCGTTGAGGAAGACCGTCAGCGATTTGGCGTGCGCCGCCTGCCAGTCCCGCTGCCGCATCTCCTCGCCCTCCGCGGTGAACCAGGCGATGTCGGACAGCTCGTCGTGGGTGCCCTCCATGGGGCGGCCGTGGAAGAAGCGCCGCCGCCGGAAGACGGGGTGGTCGCGCCGCAGCCACACCATCTGCCGGACGAAGGCGAGCAGGTCCCGGTCCTCGTCGCGGATGACCGCCGGTTCCCGGTCCTCCGGGTCGGAGCCCGCCGCGGCCGGTTCCCGGCCGGCCCCGCTGGTGGGGGACCCGGTGGGGTCCTCGGCCGTCTCTCCGGTGCGGGCCTCGGCAGGTTCCTCGGCCATCTCTCCTGCGGCCTCCGTGCCGGGCTCGCCCGCCGCGCCCGCCCCGGTCCCGCCGGTGTCCCCGGACCCCGGCCACCGCACCCACGCCAGCTCGTTGTCCTGGCAGTACGCGTTGTTGTTGCCGCCCTGGGTGCGCCCGAACTCGTCGCCGTGGCTGAGCATCGGCACGCCCTGCGACAGCATCAGCGTGGCGATGAAGTTGCGCATCTGGCGGGCCCGGAGCTCCCGTACCCCGGGGTCGTCCGTCGGGCCCTCGGCGCCGCAGTTCCAGGACCGGTTGAAGCTCTCGCCGTCCTGGTTGTCCTCGCCGTTGGCCTCGTTGTGCTTGTTGTCGTAGCTGACCAGGTCGCGCAGGGTGAAGCCGTCGTGGCAGGTGACGAAGTTGACGGAGGCCAGCGGGCGGCGTCCGTCGCCCTGGTAGAGGTCGGAGGACCCGGTCAGCCGGGAGCCGAATTCGGCCAGGGCACGCGGCTCGCCGCGCCACATGTCCCGTACGGTGTCGCGGAACTTTCCGTTCCACTCGGTCCACAGCGGCGGGAAGTTCCCCACCTGGTAGCCGCCCTCGCCCAGGTCCCACGGTTCGGCGATCAGCTTCACCTGGCTGACCACCGGGTCCTGCTGCACCAGGTCGAAGAACGAGGACAGCCGGTCCACCTCGTGGAACTGGCGGGCCAGCGTCGCCGCCAGGTCGAAGCGGAACCCGTCCACCCGCATCTCCAGCACCCAGTAGCGCAGCGAGTCCATGATGAGCTGGAGGACGTGCGGGCTGCGCATCAGCAGGGAGTTTCCGGTGCCGGTGGTGTCCGTGTAATAGCGGGGATCGTCGGCGAGCCGGTAGTACGAGGCGTTGTCCAGGCCGCGGAAGGACAGGGTCGGGCCGAGGTGGTTGCCCTCCGCCGTGTGGTTGTAGACGACGTCGAGGATGACCTCGATGCCCGCCTCGTGCAGCGCCCGTACGGCCGACTTGAACTCCAGCACCTGCTGCCCGCGGTCGCCCCAGGAGGCGTACGCGTTGTGCGGGGCGAAGAAGCCGATGGTGTTGTAGCCCCAGTAGTTCGCCATCCCGGCGTCGACCAGCCGGTGGTCGTGCACGAACTGGTGGACCGGCATCAGCTCCAGGGCCGTGACGCCCAGCCCGGTCAGGTGCTCGATGACCGCGGGGTGCGCCAGCGCCGCGTAGCTGCCGCGCAGGTCGTCGGGCAGCTCGGGGTGGAGCATGGTCAGGCCCTTGACGTGCGCCTCGTAGAGCACCGTCTCGTGGTAGTCGGTGCGGGGCGGCCGGTCGTCGCCCCAGTCGAAGTACGGGTTGACCACGACCGACGTCATCGTGTGCGGCGCCGAGTCGAGGTCGTTGCGGCTGTCCGGCCTGCCGAAGTGGTACCCGTACACCGCCTCGTCCCAGTCGATGCTGCCGCTGACGGCCTTCGCGTACGGGTCCAGCAGCAGCTTGGCGGAGTTGTGCCGGTCACCGCGCTCCGGCTCGTACGGGCCGTGCACCCGGAAGCCGTACCGCTGCCCCGGCATGATCCCGGGGAGGTAGGCGTGCCGCACGAACGCGTCGGTCTCCCGCAGTTCGACGGCGGTCTCCGAGCCGTCGTCGTGCAGCAGCGACAGCTCGATGCGTTCCGCTGTCTCGGAGTACACCGCGAAGTTGGTGCCCGCACCGTCGTACGTGGCACCCAGGGGGTACGTCTGTCCCGGCCAGACCTGCATACGTCGACTCTTCCACTTCCTCGATGGGCGCCGCGGCGCTTTGGGGTGCCGCGGCGGTCGTGCGTCGCCGTGTTCGCTTGCTGCGTTCGCTGTGGTGCGCGGTGCTGCGTGTGGTGCGTGTGGTGCGTGTGGTGCTGCGATCGTCTCCTGTTTCAACGTGCCCATTACGGCTGGTTTTTCGCGTGATCTGCGCCGAAAGGCGGGCAACCCACGGCGAAGTCTGATCGTCGTACAGGGCGACCGATGTGTGCCGAGCACCATGAGGCAGCAGGGGGGAACAGTGCGCAACATGATGCACCGCCACCTGGGCAAGCTGGTGGCGGGCGCGGCCGTGGCGCTGGCGGGTACCGCCGCGATGGCCGCGATGACCCTGCCGGGGGAAGCGGGGGCGGCTGGCGGGGGGAGCCGGGCCGCGGCGGACGAGGGGCCGCAGGCGCAAACGGGCCAGGCGCAGCAGATACGGCCGGGCGTGGTGGAGCGCGCCCCCGCGCAGGAGCGCGAGGGCGTCGGCCGGGACCCGCTCACGGACGACGAGGTCGCCCGCGCCCAGGAACTCGCCGCGCCCCGTACGTTCCGCGGCGCGACCGAGAACGTCCGGGGCAAGGCGGGACCGGAGCGGCTGACCACCGATCTGGCCGAGCTGGGCCCGGACGAGACCGGCCGCGCCGACCCGCCGCGCCGGGCGAACGTGTCGTTCTACGACTACCGGTCCGACGCGTACGTGACCAAGACCGTCAACCTCACGACCGGAAAGGTGGAGAAGACGGACAGCAGGCACGGGGTGCAGCCGCCGCCCAACCGGGCCGAGAGCGAGACGGCCGCCGGCCTGCTGATCGCCGCGCCGGAGGGGGCCGGGCTGCGGGCGGACTACGAACACGCCACCGGCAGGAAGCTGACCGGGCCCGGCCAGCTGACCGTCGCGGGCTTCGTCTACCGGGGGACGGCGGAGGGACCGGCTCCGGAACGGCTGCGCGCCTGCGGGCAGCACCGCTGCGTCCGCCTCTTCACGAAGGTGCGCAACGGCCAGTGGATCGACACCCGCAGCTATGTGGTCGATCTGAGCGCGCGCACGGTCGGGCGGCTGGACTGAACCGCCGGGACGGGCGGGCCCGCCCGCGCACCCGGCCGCACCCGCGCACGCCGCACCACCCACGTACCGCGCAGCTTCCGTATCACTGTCGTACAGGAGCGTTTCCATGCACGAAAGACCCTTCCGCCGCGCCCGCGTCGACCACGGCCGTACCCGTGTCCCTGTCCGTACCCACGTCCGTACCCACCGTGCCCGTGTCCGCCGCGCCGCACTGCTCGCCGCGCCGCTGCTGCTCGGTACGGCGGCTCTGATGACCGGGCCGGCCGCCCAGGCCGCGCCCCCGCCCGCGCCCACCGCCGCAGGGTGCAGTACCCCGTACAGCATCACGCAGACCCTCGAAGGCGGCACCACTTGGCGCATGTGCTGGCACTACGAGACGAACGCCGGGCTGGTCCTGGACAACGTCTCCTACCAGCCCAGGAGCGAGCCCCGCCCGATCCAGGTGCTGACCACCGCGAAACTGGCGCAGATCCACGTCCCGTACGACGACGGGGGCAACGAGTACGACGACCTGACCGGGCAGAGCTTCGCCCAGGGGCTGCAGACGCTGGACCCGGGCGAGTGTCCCGGCGGCACCATCAAATCGGTCAAGGTGCCGGACGCCTGGGATCCGGAACACGCGAACGTCAACGGCCTGTGCGTCACCACCCGCGCCCGCGGCCACGCCTACCGGCTGGGCCGCTACCCGGGCGAGACCACCAAGATCCAGCAGATCCAGGGCAAGGATCTGCTCGTCTACACGGTCAACAAGACCGGGTGGTACGAATACATCGTCGAGTGGCGCTTCTCGGCGGACGGCACGATGAACATGCAGGTCGGCGCCACCGGCACGCTGTCGCCCGTCGACTACGACGCGGGCGACGGCCGCGGCTGGCCGATCGGCAAGGGCGCCAAGAGCTACGCCACCAGCCACAGCCACAACGTCTTCTGGCGCCTGAACTTCGGCCTGGACGGCTCGTCGGCCAACCGGATCGAGCAGTTCGACTCGACGACCACCCCGCAGAGCGGCGGACAGACCCCGCGGACGAAGACGACCCGCACGCCGGTCACCAAGGAACTGGCGGGGGACGCCGGACCGATGCGGTGGTGGCGGGTGGTCAGCAACGTCGGCAAGAACAAGGACGGTCATCCGCGGTCGTACGAGATCGTCCCCGGTCGTTCCAGCAAGTACCCCGGACGGGCCTTCACCCGGCACGACGTGTACTTCACCGAGTACAACAAGTGCGAGCAGTTCGCCAGCAACAACCTGATGAACTGCGGATCGGGCGCGGGCAGCAGTGTGGACAGGTGGGTCAACGGACAACAGCTCCGCCACCCCATCGCGTGGGTCAACATCGGCTACCACCACATCGCCCGTGACGAGGACCAGGAGCCCATGCCCGTCCACTGGCAGGGCTTCCAGCTCGCCCCGCGGGACGTCACCGCTATGAATCCGCTCACTCCGCCCGAGCTTTCCGGGCACAACGGTCACGTCGAATAAGGGGAGTTGGCAGGGGACTCGATCCATCCTGCTGCACCGCCTCCCGGACCCGCAGTAGTCTGCCTTGATCGTTGGCACGGGGGTTCGGAAGGCGGTGCGCAGGTGAGCTCGGGCGGGCTGGAGTTGCCCCCTGGTGACGACGGCCAAGACGGCCAGGACAGTCATGAGGGACACGAGGGCGGCTCCGTCGACGCCCCGCCCGGGGCGGTGTCCCTGGCCCGGCCGATGGAGATCGGCGCGGAGCTGGACTGGGGCGCCGAGGCCTGGAGCGAGGTGCGCACGCGCGCCCGGCGGGCCGGGCGCGCCTACATCTGGCTGAACCTCGTCGAACAGCGGCTGCGCGCCGTCGTGGCGGCCGTGCTGTGCCCCGTCTACGAGCCGGTGCACGGCGACGAGTGGGTCATCGCCGCCGCCGGCCCCACCGGACAGGAGTGGGTCCAGCGGGCCGTCGCGGTCCGCGAGGTCAGCCGCCGCAAGGGCTATCTGCTCGACCCGGCGGACGACAACATCCTCAGCTTCCTGACCCTCCCGCAGCTGCGCGAGCTGATGGTGCAGCACTGGCCCTGCTTCGAGCCCTACTTCGACGACCGGCGGGAGGTGGAGCTGGCCCTCGACGAACTGGAGGTGGCCCGCAACATCGTCTCCCGCAACCGCGCCCTGACCGGCACCGTCCTCGCCCAGGCGGAGAGGGCCTCGGCCCGGCTGCTGGACATACTCGGCTCCGGTATCGGCACCCGTACCGCGGGACGGCTGCCCATCGACGCCGTGGAGGACCTGGTCGGCGACCGGTACGCGGACGTCGTCGGCGTCCACACCGACCGGGTGCGCCTCCAGCGGCAGCTGCCCGCCGAGGACCTCTTCGGCGGCGCCCGCCGCCTGGACGCCATCGGCATCGGCCTCAACCTCCTCGTGCAGAACTACTCCGGCCGCCGCATGGTCCGCCTCGCGGAGTCCGGCTGCCGCGTCCGGCTGCTCTTCCTCAACCCGGCCAGCAGCGCGGTCCGCCGCCGCGAACGGGAACTGGGACTCAAGAAGGGCGAGATGAGCCGGTCCATCGAGATGAACATCCTGCACATGCGGCGGGTACGGGCCCGGCTGCGCGACCCCGGCGCCTTCGAGATCCAGGTCTTCGACGAGACGCCGCGCTTCACCGCCTACCTGGTGGACGGGGACGGCCCGGACGGCGTGGCCGTCGTCCAGACGTACCTGCGGCGCAGCCGGGGCATGGAGTCACCGGTCCTCGTCCTGCGCGGCGGCGGCCGCGAGGTGCTGCGCCAGGAGGCGGACCGGGACGACGACCACGGCCTTTTCGAGACGTACCGGGAGGAGTTCGAGAACGTGTGGGCGGATTCGCGGCCGGTGTCCTGAGAGGGGCGCCGGGCCCGGTCTCAGCCGGGTACGTCCACGCGCCGCGCGCCGGTCGCTGACAGCAGCCGTAGCGCCTCCTCCTCGGGGGAGCCGGGCTCGACCGTGTAGACGACCACTTGCTGGTCCCGGTCGGTGATGTCGAGAAGGTCGCAGTTGACGGTGATGGGGCCGATCAGCGGGTGGTTGACGGTCTTGCGCAGGGTCGGCTCGGCGCGTACCTCGTGGGCGGCCCACAGCCGGGCGAATTCCGCACTGCCCGAGAGGAGGTCGTCCACCAGCCCGGTCACCTCGGGGTCGTCGGGATAGCGGGCGGCGGCGGCGCGCAGGCGCCGGGCCGCGGCGCGGGCGAACGCCTCCGCGTCGAACGGGTCGTACAGCAGCCGCTCCCGCGTCCGCGGCGCGAGGAAGGCACGGCGCACGAGGTTGCGCTCGCTCCGCGGCACGGCGGAAAAATCCTCCAGGAGGGCGGCGGCCAGCTCGTTCCAGGCGATCACCTCGTACGTCGCGGAGAGCACGATCGCCGCCGTGTGCGGCAGCCGCCGCAGCAGGTCGAGGATGCTCTGCCGCACCTCGCGCGAGGGACCGGACGGCGGGCCGGGCGGGGCGCCCGCGAGATGGTGCAGGTGCTCGCGCTCGGCGTCCGGCAGGCGCAGGGCCCGGGCCAGGCCGGCGAGTACCTCGCGCGACGGGCGAGGGCCACGGGCCTGCTCCAGCCGCGTGTAGTACTCGGTCGAGATGAACGCCAGCTGCGCCACCTCCTCGCGGCGCAGCCCCGGGGTACGGCGGCGCGGCCCGGCGGGCAGGCCCACGGCGGCGGGGGTGAGGCGCTCGCGCCTGCTGCGCAGGAAGCCGGCCAGCTCTCGTCTGTCCATCCCTCCAGTGTGCGTGGGCGCCGCGGGCCCGAGCCAGGTACCGCTGGTGCCTGGCTCGGCCGCGCGGCCGGACGCAGGCTTGCCGCCATGAACAACGCACAGACCACCACCCCCTCCCGCCCCGCCGCGGGCCTGCTGGCCGGCAAGGCCGCCGTCGTCACGGGTGCCGGGCGGGGCATCGGCGCCGCCGCGGCGCGGCTGTTCGCCCGGGAGGGCGCCCGCGTGCTGCTCGCGGCGCGTACGGAGGACCAGCTCAAGGCGGTGACCGACGAGATACGGGCGGCCGGCGGCACCGCCGGGTACGCGGTGTGCGACCTGGCCGACGGGGAGAGCGTCCGGGCGGCCGTCGCCCGCGCCGTCGACCTGTACGGCCGGCTCGACATCGCCTTCAACAACGGCGCGACCAGCACGCCGCCGGGCCCCATGGACCAGATGCCCGAGGCGGACTTCGACCACCTCTGCGCCGTGAACCTCAAAGGCCCATGGCTGGCCATGTCCGCCGAGGTCGCCGCCATCCGGGCCACCGCGGGAACGGGGGCCATCGTCAACAACTCGTCCGTCGGCAGCCTGGCGGGCAACCCCGAGCTGCCCGCCTACGGCGCGACGAAGCGGGCGCTCAACAGCCTCACCGAATCGGCCGCCATCACCTACGGCCCGGAGCGCATCCGCGTCAACGCCATCGCTCCCGGCACCACCATGACCGAGATGATGCGCGCGTGGAGCGACCGCTCACCCGGCGTCGTCGACCGGCTCAACGCGCACACCCCGCTGCGCCGTGCGGCCAGCCCGGACGAGATCGCCCAGGCCGCCGCCTGGCTCCTGAGCGACCGCGCCTCCTATGTGACCGGGGCGGTGCTCCCGGTCGACGGTGGTATGCAGGCATGAGCGGGAGCGGCGCCCGCTGTCCCGTACGGAAGCACCTGGCGAGGCGGGGCGTGGGCTGCGCCGGCATCGGGCGAGGCGGGGTGTGGGCCGCGCCGGCACCTGGCGAGCCGGGTGCGGGCCGTGCCGGGCGGCGTCAGCCCGCGGCCGTCTCCGGTCCGGCGGGTTCCGCCACGACGGTTCCCTGGTGGTAGGCGACCTGCCACCCGCCCGCCGCGTCCCGCTGCCAGACGGTGGCGCGCCGCGTCGTCCGGCCGTCCAGGACCAGGGTGTACGTCAGCAGGTACACGTCGGCGGCCAGCTCGCGGCAGTGGAAGCCGGATGTCTCCCATTCCTCGGCCACCGGGTCGCGGAATCGTTCCTCCAGGACGTCGAGGACATACGCCCGGCCGTAGCACCGGCCGGACGCGCCCACCTCCCAGAAGTCCGGCACCGTCATCCGCTCGAAGTCGGCCCGGGTGGTGCCGAACTCGGGGCGGTGGAAGAGCGGCTCACGGGCGGTGAGGGCTTCGAGGACGTGCGCGAGGCGGGCTTCCGTCGGGGGGCGGGGTTCGGTGTCGTCCATGGCACAGGCGTAGCAGACACGGCAGCCGCAGCCGCAGTCACGTCCGCGGCCGGAGTCGAAGGTGCGCTGGTGGCGGCGGGTGCCGACGGGTGGCCCGGTACCGTTGCGCCATGCGATTCGGCGTACTCGGGCCGGTGGAAGTGCGGGCGGCGGACGGACGGTCCGTACGGGTACCTGAACTGAAGGTGCGTGCCCTGCTGGCCGCGCTGCTCGCGCACCGGGGTCGGCCCGTCGCCTCCGGCCGGCTCATCGACGGCCTGTGGGAGGCGCGGCTCCCCGCCAACCCCACCGGCGCCCTCCAGGCCAAGGTCTCCCAACTGCGCCGCGCACTGGAGAACGCCGGGCCGGGCGGTCGGTCGATGGTCGCCGCCCGCCCGCCGGGCTATCAGCTGGACGCCGCCGACGACGCGGTGGACGCGGACCGCTTCACCGCCCTGACGGCCCGCGCGCACGACGTCGCGGACCCGGAGGAGCGGGCCGCGCTGCTCACCGAGGCACTCGGGCTGTGGCGCGGCCCGGCCTTCGCCGGATTCGAGGACGCGCCCTTCGCGCGGGCCGCGGCCGGCCGGCTGGAGGAGCAGCGGCTGACCGCCCTGGAGGAACGGGCCGCGGCCCGGCTGGAACTGGGCGACCACGGCCCGCTGGCCGGCGAACTGGCGGAGCTGGTGGCCCGCCACCCGCTGCGGGAACGGTTGTGCGCGCTGCACCTGCGGGCCCTGTACGGCGCGGGACGGCAGAGCGAGGCCCTGGCCGCGTACGGCGCGCTGCGCGAACGGCTGGCGGAGGAACTGGGCATCGACCCTTCGCCGGAGCTGGCCGCCCTCCAGCAGGCGATATTGCGGCAGGATCGGGGGTTGTCGAGACCCCGTATTCGTACGGAGGCCGTTCCACGTACCCATACGGAGCCGACGCCTCGTACCCGTACGGAGTCTGCGCTTCGCACCCGTACGGCGTCCGTTCCGCGCGGCCCGTCGACGCCGTCCGACGCTCCCGCCCGTACGAACCTGCCCGCCGCCCTCACCGAACTGGTCGGCCGCGGCACGGCGGTACGCCGGGTCCGTGCGCTTCTGGAAGCGGACCGGCTGGTGACGCTCACCGGGCCGGGCGGGGTGGGCAAGACCCGGCTGGCCCTGGCGGCCGCGCACGGCTTCACCGGTGACGACGGCCATTTTCCGGACGGCGTCCTGCTGGTGGAGCTGGCCGCGCTGGGCCGCCCGGCCACCGCGGAGAGGGACCGTGCGGCGGTGTGCACGGTCGCCGAGGCGGTCCTCGCGGTGCTGGGCGTACGGGAAGGCGCGGCGTCCGGGTCCGCCGGTGAGCGCCTGGCCGGTGCGGTGCGCGGCAAGCGGCTGCTGCTGGTGCTGGACAACTGCGAACACGTCGTCGACGCGGTCGCCGAGGTCGCGGCGGACCTGCTCGCGGCCGCTCCCGGGCTGCGGGTGCTGGCCACGAGCCAGGAGCTGCTGGGGCTGGCCGGGGAGCGGGTGTGGCCGGTGCCGCCCCTGGAACAGCCCGACGCCGTCGAACTGTTCGTGGCGCGCGCCGCGGCCACGGCTCCCGGGTTCGCGCTGGACGAGCACAACGCGACGGCCGTCGCGGACGTCTGCCGCCGACTCGACGGCATCCCGCTCGCGCTGGAACTCGCCGCGACGCGTGTACGGGCCCTGGGCGTACGGGAGCTGAGCGCCCGGCTGGACGACCGGTTCCGGCTGCTGGGCGCTGGGCGGCGGGGCGCGCCGCCGCGCCAGCAGACACTGCGCGCGATGATCGACTGGAGCTGGGAGCTGCTGACCGCCGCCGAGCAGGTGGTCCTGCGACGGCTCGCCGTGCACGCCGACGGCTGCACGCTCCGGGCGGCCGAGGAGGTGTGCGCGGGCGACGGCGTACGGTCCGGGGAGGTGGCGGCCCTGCTGGCGCGGCTGGTGGACCGTTCCCTGGTAGCCGTCGCCGAGGGCCCGTACGGTCCGCGGTACCGCCTGCTGGAGTCGGTGGCCGCGTACTGCCTCGAACGGCTCCACGAGGCGGGGGAGCGGGAGGCGGTGCGGCGGCGGCACAGCGTCCACCACACGTCGCTGGCCGAGCGCGCCGAGCCGTTCCTGTACGGGGCGGGGCAGCGCGAGTGGCTGGCGCGGCTCGACGCGGAGACCGCGAACCTGCGCGCGGCACTGGACTCCGCGGTCCAGGAGGGCGCGGCGGAGCGCGCGCTGCGGCTGGTCAACGCCCTTGCGTGGTACTGGTTCCTGCGCGGCCGGCTCGGCGAGGCTGGGCGCGCGCTGGCCATGGCGCTGGACGCCGGGGCAGGAGGCGTTCCCGTGCCTGACGCGCTGCGGCTGCGGGCCATGGTCTGGCAGGTCGGCATGGCCTCGCTGGCAGGCAGCGACACCGACCCGGTGGCGCGCGCCGACGCCGTACTGAAGCAGTACGGCACGACGGACACCTCGTCCTCCACACCGGGGCTTGCCACCGCCGACCCGGCGGGGCACGCCTGGGCCCGGTGGTTCCTGACGTTCGCGCAGGTCGGCCTGGGCGATCCGGCGGTCGCCCACGAGCGGCTGGCCCGCGCGCTGGCAGACTTCCGGGCACTCGGCGACCGGTGGGGCACGGCGGCCGTGCTGGCCGGTCGCGCCCAGGCACAGTACGTGGCCTCCGACGCCGTACCCGACCGGGCCGCACGCCGTCGCGACGCCGAGGAGAGCGCCGCGCTCTTCCGGGACCTGGGCGACCGGTGGGGCCAGTTGCAGGCGGCCGAGGTGCTCGGGACGCTGGCCGAGATCGGCGGCGACTACGAGAGCGCCGCCCGGCTGCACCGGGACGGGCTGCGCGGAGCCGAGGAACTGGGCCTGTGGATACAGGCGTCCTACCGGCACTCCGGTCTCGGCCGCATCGCCCTGCTGACCGGCGACCTGGAAGCGGCGCGCGAGCACCACGAGCGGGGGCTGCGGCTGGCCGCCGAGCAGTCGCACCGGCGCGGTGAGATGTTCGCCGAGACCGGGCTGGGCATCGGCGCCCGGCGCGCGGGCCGTCTCGACGACGCCGAACGGCACCACGCGCGCTGGCTGGAGTGGTGCCGCAGCCGCGACGGCGATCCCGGTACGGCCCTGATCCTGGCCGAGCTGGGCTTCACCGCCGAACTGCGGGGCGACGCGGCGACGGCCCGCCGTCTCCACCTGGACGGCTACGAGGCGGCGCGCGCCACCGGCGATCCGCGCGCGGTGGCGCTCGCCCTGGAAGGCCTGGCCGGAGCGGAGGCCGCCGCCGGCCGCTTCGCCCGCGCCGCACACCTGCTCGGCTGCGCGACGGCGATCCGCGCGTCCGGCGGCACGCCCCTGCCGCCCGCCGAACGCCGGGACGTGGACCGGATCACGGCGCGGGCGCGCGAAGGCCTGGGGGACGACGCGTTCGCCACGGCTCTCGGAGCCGGCGGCGCCATGACCGCTGCGGTGCTGGTGGGGGCGGTGGCCGAGGCCGGTTGAGGTGGCTCGGCGGGGAGGCCTGGGCGGTGGGCCGGGGCATCGGCGCGAGGCGGGGCCGGCGAAGGGCGGGCGGGGGACGGGGCGTTGTCAGTGTCGCGTGGGAGAGTAGGGGAACACGGGGGAAGCAACACCGAAGGAGGCCGTCATGGGCTGGCATCAGGAGCTGCTCGTCAGCTTCGACTTGGAGACGACCGGCACGGACGTCGAGCAGGACCGCATCATCACCGCCGCGCTGATAAGGCTGGAGGCGGACGGCGGGGAGGCCCTGCGGCAGACGTGGCTGCTCGACCCCGGCGTGCCCGTCCCCGAGGAGGCGGCGGCCATACACGGCATGACGACCGCGCATGTCCGGGCGCACGGCCGGCCCGCCGCGGCCGGTATCGAGCAGATCACCGCGGCGCTCGCCGCCGCGCTGGAAGCGGGCCTCCCGCTCGTGGTGATGAACGCGCGGTACGACCTCTCCCTCCTCGACCGCGAGTGCCGCAGGTACGGCCTGCCGACGCTCGCCGGGCGGCTCGGCCGGCAGCCCGGCCCGGTCGTCGACCCGCTGGTGCTGGACAAGCACGTGGACCGCTACCGCAAGGGCAAGCGGACCCTCCAGGCCCTCTGCCGGCATTACGGCGTACCGCTGGATGCCGCGCACGAGGCGGGCGCCGACGCGGTGGCGGCCGCCGGGGTGGCGCGGCGGATCGGCGAGCGGTATCCGACGGTGGCCGGGACGGAGCTCGCCGCGCTGCACGCGCTCCAGGAGAAGGCGGCAGCCGAGCAGGCCGCCTCGTTCCAGCAGTATCTGCGCCGCTCCGGTGACCCGGCGGCGATAGTCGAGGCGGCCTGGCCGCTCATTCCGTATCAGCGGACGCGGGAGCCCCGAGAGGACCCGGCGCCGGAGCTGCCGGGACAGACACCGGCCGCGCGCGGCACCGCGTAGGACCGCGCGCAGGCGTCCGGAGCCCCGCGCGGGAGTGCGCGGGACAGCGCGCGGCAGCGTCCCGGGCCGCGCGCGGCGGCGTCAGAAGGGGTACCAGCGCACGGTGGTGTCGCCCTCGCGCAGGGAGGCGATGCGGCGGCGGAATTCCTTGAGGGCGGCGGGGTTGCCGGGGGCGTGCTGCGACACCCAGGCGCAGCTGGCCGTCTCCCGGGAGCCGCGCAGCACCGCACAGCCCTCCCAGTCGCGTACGTCCCAGCCGTAGATCCGTACGAACGTGTCGTACGCCGCGGCGGACAGGCCGTAGCGGTCGCGGCTGAGCGCCATCACGACGAGATCGTGTTCCCGCAGATCGGAGGAGAACGTTTCGAGGTCGACGAGCACCGGGCCGTCGGGGCCCACATGGACATTACGGGTCAGCGCGTCACCGTGGACGGGGCCGCGCGGCAGATGCGGTTCCAGCGCGGTGGCGGCAGCGGCGAACGCGTCGCGGCGGCCCCGCAGATACTCGGCGTCCCGCGCCGAGACCGCGTCGCCGGCCAGCCGCAGCCAGCGCTCCACGCCGCCCAGCAGCTCACGCCGCGGCAGGGCGAACGGCGGTTCGGGCAGGGCGTGCACCAGACGCAGCAAGGCGGCCAGGTCGGCCGGTTCGGCGGGGCGTACGGGGTCGGGCAGCCGCTCCCAGACCGTGACCGGGTGCCCGTTCACCAGACGGGCCGTCGGCTCAGCCGCGCGCACGGCCGGCACGCCCTGATCCGCCAGCCAGACGGCGACGCCCAGTTCCCGCTCGGCGCGCTCCAGCAGTTCGGCGCTGCGCCCGACCCGTACGACCGGGCCGTTGCCGCCGGTGGCGAAGACCGCGTTCTCGCCGAGCGACAGCAGCCGGGCGTCGGCGGCCGCGTCGGGCAGGCCGGCCGCGGCCAGGACGTCCCGGGCGTGCGCCTCCGTGAACGGAGTGGTGCTCGGTGCGGTCATGGGGGCGCCTCCTGCGGTGCGTGATCGGCACCAGTCTCGCAGGTCCCCGCGGCGCCGGGACGGGGAGATCCGGACGGAGCCGGGGCCGGTGGGGCGGTTGGGGCCGACGGGACTCCCGCGCGGCCCGGTGGGGTTCGGGCACGGTCCGGCCGGGTCCCGGGCGGCGGGGTGCTTGACTGCGCCGACCGCCGTCACGACGATGACGGCGGCCGCCTGCCCGTTCCGCCCGGGGACGCGCGGCCCGTTCGTGGTGGTCGCAGCCGTCCTGGGTGGAAACGTTCGCGGTCGGCGGTGCCGTCCGGGGTGCACAGATGCGGGGGAGTCGCGTTGGGTCGAGGTGGTCCCGGACGGGGGCGAGGGCGCCCGAAGACGAAGGCGATGGAAGGCACGAGAAAAACGGAAGAGACGGATGGCACGGGCGGCGCGAGAGGCGTAAAAGGGGCAGAGGGGGCGGAAGAGGGCAGGAGGAGGTGGGCGGGACTGTCCCGCCCGCCCGGAAGGCCGCGGCCCCCGGCGGCGCCGCGCGGTGCCGGACCGGTGCCTGCCGGGCCCCGGCCGGTGTTCGGCCGCGGCCACGGGACATGGTTCCTGGTGCTGCCCGCACTGGTGCCGATCCTGGTGCTGAGCGTGGGGCCGCTGCTGTACGGCATCGGGCTGGCGTTCACCGACGCCCAGTCGGGCCGTACGCAGGCCACCCGGTGGACCGGCCTGCTCAACTTCTCCGACCTGCTCCGGGACACCCTCTTCTGGGACTCGTTCCGGGTCGGTCTGGTGTGGGCGCTCGGCGTCACGGTCCCGCAGTTCTTCCTCGCCCTCGGGCTGGCGCTGCTGCTCAGCCAGGACCTGCGGCTGCGCTGGCCGGCCCGCGCGCTGGCGATCATTCCGTGGGCGATGCCCGAGGTCGTCGTGGGAATCATGTGGCGGCTGGTCTACCACCCGGACGCGGGTGTCCTGAACGAGACGCTGCGCAGCCTCGGACTCGGCCCGGACGAGGGCCGGGACTGGCTGAGCGGCACGGCCACCGCCCTGCTCGCCGTGATCGTCGTCGGTGTCTGGGCGGGCATGCCGCAGACCACCGTCACCCTCCTCGCCGGACTCCAGAACGTCCCGCGTGAACTGCACGAGGCCGCCGCGATGGACGGCGCCGGTGCCTGGCGCCGGTTCCGTACGGTCACCTGGCCCGCGATCAAACCGGTCGCCCTGGCCGTCTCCGCGCTCAACTTCATCTGGAACTTCAACTCCTTCGCGCTGGTCTTCGTGCTGACCGACGGCGGTCCCGGCGGCCGTACCCGGCTGCCGATGCTGTTCGCGTACGAGGAGGCGTTCCGGTACGGGCAGTTCGGATACGCCGCCGCGATGGGGCTGGCGATGGTCGCCGTCATCGCGATCCTGCTGGCCGTCTACCTCTCCCGGCGACTGCGGGGGGAGGAGGACCAGTGACCCACGACTCCCCGTCCGCCAAAGGCCGCCCGGCCACCGGCCGCGCCACCGCCCAAGACGCCACCGCCCAAGACGCCACCGCCCAGGACGCCCCCCAGGGCACCGCCCGTACCCCCCGCCCGCCGGTCCGCCCGGCCACCCGCCGCACCGTCGGCCGGGCCGGCCAGTACCTGGCCCTGCTCTGCTACCTGGTCTTCCTCGCGTTCCCCTTCCTCTGGCTGGTCTCCACCGCCTTCAAGCCGCCGCGCGAACTGGGCAGCATCCACCCCACCTGGATTCCCCGGGCGCCGACGCTGGACAACTTCCGTTCGGCCTTCGACGAGCAGCCGCTGCTCCAGGCCGCCGCCAACAGCCTGCTCGCCGCCGCGGTCTCGGCGCTGGTCGCGGTGGTCCTGGCGACGCCGCTGGCGTACGTCCTCGCGCGCCGCCGCACCCGCCTCGCGCGGGCGGCGACCGGCTGGGTCGTGGTCAGCCAGGCGTTCCCGCTGGTCCTGCTGATCATCCCGCTGTTCCTGGTCCTGAAGAGCCTGCACCTGATCGACTCCCGGACCGGGCTGGCCCTGGTGTACGTGGTGTGGTCGCTGCCGTTCGCGCTGTGGATGCTGACCGGTTACGTACGGGCCGTGCCGCGGGAGCTGGAGGAGGCGGCGGCGGTGGACGGCGCGGGCCGGCTGCGCATCCTGGTCTCGGTCACCGGGCCGCTGCTGGCCCCCGGCCTCGTCGCCACGGGCCTGTTCGCCTTCATCACCGCATGGAACGAGTTCTTCTTCGCGCTCGTCCTGCTCAAGTCGCCGGAGAAGCAGACCATGCCGGTCGTCCTGACCCACTTCCTCGGGGCCGAGGGCGTCGCCGACCTCGGCCCGCTCGCCGCGGCGGCCCTGCTCGCCACGCTGCCCAGCCTGGTGCTCTTCGCCGTCATCCAGCGCCGTATCACCGGCGGCATGCTGGCCGGGGCGGTGAAGAGCTGATGACCGCTGCCCGCGGCGGCCCCCGGCGCCGTACCCTGCTCGCCGCCGCGGCGGCAGTGCCCGCCGCCGCCCTGCTGCCCGGCTGCTCGGACGGCGGCGCCCGGCGGGAGGACGGCGGGCGCCGCGGTGTGCTCCGCTTCCAGTCGCTGGCCTGGCAGAAGGAGTCCGTGGACGCCAACAGGCAGCTGGTCGCGGAGTGGAACCGACAGCATCCGGACATTCGGGTCCAGTACGTCCAAGGGGCCTGGCCCACCGTCCACGACCAGCTGCTCACCTCCTTCGAGGGCGGCGAGGCGCCCGACATCATCCACGACGCCGCCGACGACCTCGCGGACTTCGCGTACGGCGGCTATCTCGCCGACCTGACCGGCCTGATCCCGCGGCGCCTCAAGGACGACATCCCGGGGCGCAGCTGGGAGTCGGGGACGTTCGGCGGCCGGGTGTACGGCGTCCCCTTCCTCCAGGAGCCGCGCGTCCTGATCGCCGACCAGGTCAAGCTGCGGCGGTCCGGGGTGCGGGTGCCGACCGCGCGGGAGCCGTGGACGTGGGAGGAGTTCGGCGAGGTGGCGAAGGAGCTGACGGGCGGCGGCGAATACGGCGTCGCCTGGCCGCTGAAGGAACCGGTCTCCGTCACGCTCAACCTCGCCCTGTCCACCGGTGGCCGGATCTTCCGGCGGCGCCCGGACGGCAGGGTGGAGGTACGGTTCGACGCCGCCGACCAGGTGGTGCCGCGCGCCGTCCACGACCAGGTCAATGTCGCCCGCAGCGCGGCCCGTACGACCCTCGGCATGGGCGGCGCCGACACGCTCCCCGGCTTCTTCGCCGGCCGGTACGCGATCCTGCCGCTCGGCTTCTCCTACCGGCAGCAGATCGCGCAGCAGGCGCCGAAGGACTTCGAGTGGACGGTGCTGCCCGCGCCCCGGGGCGCCGGCGGCGCGGACCAGGGCGTCAGCCCGCAGACGCTGTCCATCGCGCAGGACTGCCCGCGCAAGGAGGAGGCGATGGCCTTCGTCGACTTCCTGCTGCGGCCGCCCAACATGGTGCGGCTGGCCCTGGGGGACTGGATGCTGCCGACGGGACAGGAGGCGCTGAAAGCCCCGGAACTGCACGCGGACCGGCACGGCTGGGCGACGGGCACGGCGCTGGCCGGCACGTTGCGGTCCGCGCCCGCGCAGTCGGTGCGTGGCTACCCGGAGTGGAAGGACAAGATCGCGACGCCGGGCTTCCAGGAGTACTACAGCGGCGCCATCGGCATGGACGGGCTGCGCAAGCGCCTCGTCCACGACGGGAATCTGGTGCTGGCCCGCTACCAGCGCTGAGGGGCGCGGGCGGGTGGGCGAGCAGCGCGCCCGGCTCCCCGCTCTCGGCGTCCCCACGCGAATCAGCTGTACGAGACGTATCGTCTATTGTCCGGACCATGAACGCCTCCGTACCCGCACCCGCCCACCGGCCCGCCCACATCGCGATGTTCAGCATCGCCGCCCATGGGCACGTCAATCCGAGCCTGGAGGTCTTACGGGAACTCGTCGCCCGCGGCCACCGCGTCACCTACGCCATTCCCCCGGCCTTCGCCGACCTCGTCGCCACGACGGGCGCCGAGCCCAGGCCGTGGAACTCGACGCTGCCCACCGGTGATGAGCCGGAGGGCTGGGCCACCGAGCTGATCGACCACCTCGTACCGTTCCTCGACGACGCCGTCCAGGCGCTGCCGCAGCTCGCCGAGTTGTACGAGGGCGACGAGCCGGACCTCGTGCTGCACGACAGCACGTCCTACCCGGCGCCGGTCCTCGCCCACCGCTGGGGCGTCCCGGCGATCCAGCTGGCCCCGCACGCGGTGGCCTGGCAGGGGAGCGACGCCGAGGTGGTCGAGCCGATGCGCGCCCAGTTGCTCGCCTCCGAGCGCGGCCGGGCGTACTACGCGCGCTTCGGGGCCTGGCTCGACGAGCACGGCATGTCCGGCATCACCGACCCGGACCGGTTCGCGGCCGAGCCCGCCCGTGGTATCGCCCTGATCCCGCGCGCCATGCAGCCGAACGCCGACCGCGTGGACGCCACCCGGTTCACCTTCGTCGGCGCCTGCCAGGGCGACCGTGCCCATCAGGGTGGCTGGCGCCGGCCGGACGGCCTCGCCGCGGACACCAAGGTGCTGCTGGTCTCCCTCGGCTCCGCCTTCACCAGGGAGCCCGGCTTCTACCGCGAGTGTGTCGAGGCGTTCGGCGATCTGCCGGGCTGGTATGTGGTGCTGCAGATCGGCAAGCATGTGGAGGTGTCCGAAATAGGCGAGGTGCCGGACAACTTCGAGGTGCACCACTGGGTGCCGCAGCTCGCCGTGCTGCGGCAGGCGGACGCCTTCATCACCCACGCGGGGATGGGCGGCAGCCAGGAGGGGCTGGCCAGCGGGGTGCCGATGGTGTGCGTACCGCAGGCCGTGGACCAGTTCATGAACGCCGACTCCCTCCAGCGGCTCGGTGTCGCCCGGCACGTCCCCAAGGAGGAGGCCACGGCGCGCGTCCTGCGCGAGGCCGTGCTGGCCCTGGTGGACGACCCGGAGGTCGGCGCCGCCTCGGAACGGATTCGGCGGGAAGTGGCGGGGGAAGGCGGTGCGAAACGCGCCGCGGACCTCGTCGAGGCCGAACTGGCCCGGTCCGTGCGGGGCGTTCTGTAACGGAATATCGGCGCATTCCCAATAAGGGGGGCGAGAACTGTGCGGAATCGCCGCCGGTTCGTCGCCCGGTGTGCCGGAGGAAATGCGGTGCGTATATAGGGAGTTCGTCCGGGGGTGGGGCCGCGGGGGGGGCGCCACCCCCGCCGGTTGTCCGGCCGGCGATTGGGGCGCATGCGGGCCGGGGATTGTTGACGTGTGAAGAAGTTGGTGGTGGAGTCGGTTTTCGGCTTCTTCCCAACGGTGGCCGGTCGTCCCGCCTTTCGGAACGGGCCCTCCGTACCACGGGTAACCATGTGGCCCGCATCGTGTCCCACCTGCGCCATGTTGCGGGAACGTAAACGGAGTTGACCCGTCGCCGGCCGACCGTGGTGCGTTTTTGACCCCTTCTGCGACCCTTTGCAATTACGCAAGGTTGTTGCCTATCTCACAACGCCCGGTCGGCCTTGAATTGGCCCCGTCAATCCGACAGGGTTTCGAACCAGCCCGGCGGAGATCTTCTTGTCCGTCCGGGCTGTTGCGCAACGCTTTCCCCCCACACCCCGAACGAGGAGAACCCTCGAATGGCTCACGCTCACAAGCGTTCCAGCAAGAAGCGGCTCGTCACCGCGATAACCGCCGTGGTCGCCGCGACCGGTATCGCCACGGTCACCGCGGTCACCGCGGGCGCGGCCCCCGCCGAGGGCAAGGTCTACGGCGCCGAGGCCAAGGGCGCCGTCAGCGGCAGCTACATCGTCATGCTGAAGAACTCGGTCCGCAGCGCCGGGGTCCAGGCCACGCAGAACAAGGACCTGGCCGGCAAGTACGGCGGCCAGGTCAAGCGCAGCTACTCCGCCGCGCTGAACGGCTTCGCCGCCACCGGCCTCAGCGCCGACGAGGCCCGCCGCCTGGCCGCGGACCCGGCCGTCGACAAGGTCGTGCAGAACAAGAAGTTCCACATCGACGCCACCCAGGACAACCCGCCGTCGTGGGGCCTGGACCGCATCGACCAGACCGACACCCAGGGCGACAAGAAGTACACCTACCCGGACAGCGCGGGTGAGGGCGTCACCGCGTACGTCATCGACACCGGTGTCCGCACCTCGCACAAGGACTTCGAGGGCCGCGCGTCCTCCGGCTTCGACGCGGTCGACGGCGACAACGACGCCACCGACGGCAACGGCCACGGCACCCACGTCGCCGGCACCATCGGCGGCAAGGCGCACGGCGTCGCCAAGAAGGCCAAGATCGTGGCCGTCCGCGTGCTGGACGACCAGGGCTCCGGCTCGACCGAGCAGGTCGTCGCCGGCATCGACTGGGTGACCAAGAACCACAAGGGCCCGTCGGTGGCGAACATGTCGCTGGGCGGCGGCGCCGACGAGGCGCTGGACGCGGCGGTCCAGAAGGCGGTCGCCTCCGGCGTCACCTTCGCCGTGGCGGCGGGCAACGAGTCCACCGACGCGGGCCAGGGCTCCCCGGCGCGGGTGAAGGAGGCCATCACGGTCGCCTCCAGCACCAACACCGACGAGCAGTCCGACTTCTCCAACTTCGGCAGCTCCGTGGACCTCTACGCGCCGGGTTCGGACATCACCTCGGACTGGAACGACAGCGACGAGGGCACCAAGACCATCTCCGGTA
The DNA here is from genome assembly GCF_042732265.1 of Streptomyces sp. NPDC059788. NCBI lineage: Bacteria > Bacillati > Actinomycetota > Actinomycetes > Kitasatosporales > Streptomycetaceae > Streptomyces > Streptomyces sp. NPDC059788. The sequence goes on from NZ_JBHWHY010000004.1 coordinate 103,133, forward strand.
CGTCCATGGCCACCCCGCACGTCGCGGGCGCCGCCGCGGTCTACCTGGGCGCCCACAAGGACGCCAAGCCGGACGCGGTCGCCAAGGGCCTGACCGACGCCGCCACGCCCGACAAGATCAAGAACGCGAGCGAGGGCACGCCCAACAAGCTGCTGAAGGTCGGCGAGTAACCCCACCGCCCGTTCGGCTCCGGCCGCCGGCCGTCGCGCTCGCCCCCACGGGGCGCGACGGCCGGCGTCGTGCTGTGCGGCCGTCCGGGCGGCGGCGGCCGACGCGGCATCAGAGCCGCGTGCGGAACCACCCGACAGTACGCGCCAGGCCGTCCCGCAGCGCCACTTCGGGCTCCCACTGCAGCTTCCCGCGGGCGATCGTGATGTCGGGGCAGCGGACCGCGGGGTCGTCCGGGGGCCGTTCGACGAACCTGACCTGGGAGGGGGAGCCGGTCAGTTCGACGATCAGCCGGGCGAGTTCGAGCATGGTGATCTCGACCGGGCTGCCCAGATTCACCGGTACCCGCAAGTCGGAGGCGGCCGCCGCGAGGACGCCCCGTACGGTGTCGTCCACGTGGCACAGGGAGCGGGTCTGGAGCCCGTCCCCGGTGACGGTGACCGGCTCCCCGGCCAGCGCCTGCCGGACGAAGGTCGGCACCGCGCGGCCGTCGTGGCTCCGCATCCGCGGCCCGTAGGTGTTGAACAGCCGCACGATGCCCGTGTCGGTGCCGTGGGTGCCCGCCTCGGCGGTGGTCATCGCCTCGCCGAAGCGCTTCGCCTCGTCGTACATGCTCCGGGGCCCGACCGGGTTGACGTGGCCCCAGCAGGTCTCGCTCTGCGGGTGCTGCTGCGGGTGGCCGTAGACCCCGGCGGCCGACGCGAGGACGAACCGCGCCCCGTGCGTCCGTGCCACCGCGAGCGCGTTGCGGGTGCCGAGGCCCCCGGTGTCCAGCGTGTGCAGGGGCAGCCGCAGGTAGTCGGCGGGGGCGGCGGGGGAGGCGAAGTGCAGGACGAGGTCCACGTCGCGCCGGACCTCGAACGGCTCGGTGACATCGGCCTCCACGAACCTGAACCCGGGCATCCCGCGCAGCGGGGCGATGTTCTGCGGCGTTCCGGTGCTCAGGTCGTCGACGCAGGTGACGGACGTGCCCTGCGCCAGCAGCGCGGTGCACAGGTGGGAACCGACGAAACCCGCGCCGCCGGTCACCACGGCGTGTTTCCAGTTCCGGGACAGGGCGGCGTTCATGGGACTCCCTCGGTCAGGGGCTTGCCCGGAACCGGGTGCCTCGCCTGCGCCAGGAAAAACGTCACGTTAAGTGACGCTGCGACCGCCTCTGGTATCACTTATGCTCACAAATGCCTCTGTCGCGGGACCCTGCCGCGGTTACCCACGGCCCGCCGGACGGAACGCCCTAGGAGGGCCCGGTGAGCGTCAAGAACATCTTCGTACTCGGCCTGGAGGCGGCCAACCTGCCCGCGTTGCACGACGTGCCCGACGCGGACCGGTACCGCTTCCACCGGCTGCTCACCCTCGGGGAACTCCAGTGCGGCGAGGTGTCCGTGCCCCGCCTCCTGGACAAGGCGCAGCACGTACTGGACTCCTTCGACGGCCGTGTCGACGCGATCGTCGGCTACTGGGACTTCCCGGTGAGCACCCTCGTACCGATCCTGAGCGAGCGCTACGGCACGCGCAGCCCCGGTCTGGAGTCGGTCGTCAAGTGCGAGCACAAGTACTGGAGCCGCCTGGAGCAGGAGAAGGCCGTCGACAGCCATCCGCGCTTCGGCCGCGTCGACCTCCACACGGGCACCCCGCGCCCGCCCGACGGCGTCGGCTTCCCCATGTGGCTCAAGCCCGCCCTCGCGTACTCCTCGGAACTGGCCTTCGGGGTCGCGGACGAGGACCAGTTCCAGGTGGCCGTCGCCGAGATCCGCCGGGGCATCCGCCGCGTCGGCGAACCCTTCCAGTACATCCTGGACCGCCTCGACCTGCCGCCGGAGATGGACGGCGTCGGCGGACAGGTGTGCCTGGCGGAGGAGACGCTGTCCGGCATCCAGGTCGCGGTCGAGGGCTACGTCCACGACGGCGAGGTGACGGTCTACGGCGTACTGGACTCCATCGACTACCCCGGCTGCTCGTCCTTCCTGCGCCACCAGTACCCCTCGACGCTCCCCCGCCCCGTGCTGCACCGGCTGCGCGACGTCTCCGCCCGCGTCATGCGGCAGATCGGGATGCAGGAGGCGACCTTCAGCATCGAGTACTTCTACGATCCGCACACCGACGCGGTCAACGTGCTGGAGGTCAACCCCCGGCACTCCCAGTCGCACGCCGAACTGTTCCAGTACGTGGACGGCGCGCCCAACCACCACGCCATGCTGCGCCTCGCCCTGGGCGAGGACCCGGCCATGCCGTACCGCGAGGGCCGCTACCGGACGGCCGCCAAGTGGTACTACCGGTGGTTCACCGACGGCGTCGCGTGCCGGATGCCCTCCCAGGAGGAGATCGAGCGCATCGAGGCCCGGCTCCCCGGCACGCGCATCCACGTGAAGCCCCGGCCGGGCCAGCACCTGTCGGACATGGACGAGCAGGACAGCTACAGCTTCGAACTGGCCCATGTCTTCACCGGGGGCGACAGTGAGGAGGAACTGCGCGAGAAGTACGACCACTGTGTGGCGGCCCTGCACCTGGCCTGTGAGCGGGCCGAGCCCGCCGGCCGGGACGGCTGAGCCGGGAGCGGCGGACCGCCCGGCCCGACTGCCCCCGGCGCGCCGGTCCGCAGCTCATCCGCACGAACAGCAAGGAGAAGGGCGCCCATGCGTTTCGTCAGCAATCTGCCCTGCGCGACGACGGCGGAGGACCACGTCACCATCCCCGTCTCCGACGGCACCCGCCTGTCGGCCCGCATCTGGCGCCCCACGGCGTCCCACGAGGAACCGGTGCCGGCGGTGCTGGAGTACATCCCGTACCGCAAGGGGGACCTGACCGCCGTACGCGACTCCCTGCACCACCCCTACATCGCCGGCCACGGCTACGCCTGCGTCCGCGTCGACCTGCGCGGCACCGGCGAATCGGAGGGCGTCCTCAAGGACGAGTACCTCGAACAGGAGCAGGCGGACGCGGAGGACGTCCTCGCCTGGCTGGCCGAACAGCCCTGGTGCGACGGCACCACCGGCATGATGGGCCTCTCCTGGGGCGCCTTCGCCGCCCTCCAGGCCGCCGCCCGGCAGCCCCCGAGCCTGCGCGCCATCGTCATCGCGTCCTTCACCGACGACCGGTACGCCGACGACATGCACTACATCGGCGGCGCGCTGCTGTCCGACAACCTGGCCGAGGCGGGCACCATGTTCGCCTACGGCACCTGCCCGCCCGACCCGGCCGTGGTGGGCGGCCGCTGGCGCGGGATGTGGCACGAACGGCTGGAGAACACCGAGCCGTGGGCCTTGCAGTGGCTGCGCCACCAGCGCCGCGACGACTACTGGCGGCACGCCTCGGTCTGCGAGGACTACAGCTCCGTACGCTGCCCGGTCCTCGCCTCCAGCGGCTGGGCCGACGGCTACTCCAACGCCGTGACGCGGCTGCTGGCCGGCCTCGACGTACCGCGCAAGGGCCTGATCGGCCCCTGGTCGCACAAGTTCCCCCATCTGGGCGAACCCGGCCCCGCCATCGGCTACCTCCAGGAAGTCGTGCGCTGGTGGGACCACTGGCTCAAAGGCATCGACAACGGCGTCATGGACGGGCCCATGCTCAGCGCCTGGATGCAGGACAGCGTGCCGCCGTCCACGTCCTACGAGACCCGGCCCGGCCGCTGGGTCGGCGAGCCCGACTGGCCCTCGCCGCGCATCCGCTCCGTCTCCCGCCCGCTCTTCCGGCACCGCATCGGCGCCGACGGCGAGGAGTGCGGTGACCGGGGCTGCGGCGTGCTGACCGTGCAGTCGCCGCTGTCCGTCGGCCAGTTCGCCGGCAAGTGGGCCTCCTACAACGCGCCCCCTGACCTGCCGTACGACCAGCGCGAGGAGGACGGCGGGTCGCTGGTCTTCGACAGCGACCGGCTCACCGACCGCGTGGAGATCCTCGGCTCGCCCACCGTCGAACTGGACCTGTCGGTCAGCGAGCCGGTCGCCATGGTCGCCGCCCGCCTCACCGACGTGGCCCCCGACGGCCGGGCCACCCGCGTCACCTACGGAGTGCTCAACCTCGCCCACCACGAGCGGATCGGCGAGCCGCAGCCCCTGGAGCCCGGTCAGCGCTACCGGGCCACCATCCAGCTCAACGGCGTCGCCCAGGCCTTCCCGCCCGGCCACCGCATCCGGCTGTCGCTGTCCACCTCGTACTGGCCGCTGGTCTGGCCGTCGCCCCGGCCCGCCATGCTCAGCGTGCACGAGGGGACCAGCACCCTGACCCTGCCGGTACGGCCCGGCGGGGAGCCGGACCGGCTGCCCCCGCGCCCGTTCGGCGAGCCGGAGGGGACCCGGCCGCTCACCGTCACCCGGCTGACGCCGCCGGAGGAGCGCTGGGAGGTCAAGCGCGACCTGGTCGGCTACCACTCCGAGCTGGAGATCATCAAGGACCGGGGGCTGATGCGCCTGGAGGAGACCGGCATGGAGGTCGGCCGGCGCGCCTACGAGCGGTACGGGACCGTCGCCGACGACTTCACCTCCGCCGAGGGTGAGACCTGCTGGACCATGCGCTTCCGGCGCGGCGACTGGGACGTACGGGTGGTCACCCACCAGAAACTGCGTTGCAGCGAGAAGGAGTTCTTCGTCGACGCCACCCTGGACGGCTACGAGAACGGCCGCCGCGTCTTCTCCCGCACCTGGAACGAGACGCTGCCGCGCGACTGTCTGTGAGAACCGTCGGTAAGCGGGATACGGTCACCCCGTGCGTCTGCTGCTGATGTCCGACACCCACCTGCCCAAACGCGCCAAGTCCCTGCCGCCGGAGCTGCTGGAGCAGGTGGCGCGAGCCGACGTGGTCGTGCACGCCGGCGACTGGGTGGACACCGCCACCCTGGACCTGCTGGAGGAACGCTCCCGCCGCCTCCTCGGCGTGTACGGCAACAACGACGGCCCGGACCTGCGCGCCCGGCTCCCGGAAGTGGCGTACGCCGAACTCGGCGGCCTGCGCTGGGGCGTGGTCCACGAGACCGGCGGGAAGCAGGGCCGCGAACGCCGCTGCGCCGAGCGCTACCCCGACCTCGACGTCCTCGTCTTCGGCCACAGTCATATCCCGTGGGACACCAGCACGGAGGACGGCCGCCTGCGCCTGCTCAACCCCGGCTCACCGACCGACCGCAGACGCCAGCCGTACTGCACGTACATGACGGCGACCGCCGCGTCGGCCCGTCTCACCGACGTACGACTGCACCGGCTGCCGCCGCGCGGCTGACGGACGGCCCGGCCCCGTCACGCGACGAGCGCCGCCCTCTCCCGGCGCAGCGCCTCGTCGTACCGCCGGGCCAGCAGGCGGGCCAGTTCGGGGGCCGGGCCCAGGACCTCGGCGAGCACGTCGGCGCCCGCCTCCTCGGCGCCGTGCGCGATGCGGTCGGGGAGGAAGCCGGGGGCGATGACGTACGGGGCCACGGCCACCCGTTCGGCGCCGTCGGCGCGCAGCGCCCGTACGGCGTCGGCCGTGCGGGGCAGGGAGGCGGAGGCGAACGCAGGCCGCACGGCGTACCAACCGGTGGTACGCCGCCACTCCCGCGCGATTTCAGCGATCACTGCGATCGCCTCCGGGTCGGAGGAGCCCGCCGAGGCCAGTACGACCCCGGTCGAGCGCCGGTCGCCGGGCCGCAGCCCGGCCTCGTACAGCCGCCGTTCCAGCGCGGCGGTCAGCAGCGGGGACGGGCCGAGCACGTCGGCCCGGTGGACGGTGAGGCGGGGCAGCCGGGCGGCGGCCTCCCGCAGCACCGCCGGGACGTCCGCCTTGGCGTGGAAGGCGCGGGTCAGCAGCAGCGGCAGCGCCACCACGTCCCGTACGCCGTCCGCCGCCAGCCGCTCCAGCGCCCGGGGCACGCCCGGCGCGTTGAAATCGAGGAACGCGACCTCGACGCGCAGCGCGGGCCGCAGCGCCCGCACCCGTGCGCAGAGCGCGGTGACGGCGGCCGCGTGCCGTGGGTCGCGGCTGCCGTGGGCGATGACGAGGAGGGCGGGGCGTCGGTCCATGGGTCAGCTCTTCACCAGGAGTCCGCGGCTGCGCAGCACCCGCCGCTCGATCGGCGCGAAGATCAGCAGCTCGATGCCGATGCCGACGACCAGGATCAGCAGGATCGCGGACAGCACCCAGGACATGTCCTGGAGCTCGCGGCCCTGTTCGAGGAGCTGGCCGAGGCCGGTGCCCAGGTCGGCGGCGTTGACGATGAGTTCGGCGGCCATCAGGGAGCGCCAGGAGAACGCCCAGCCCTGCTTGAGGCCGGCGAGGTAGCCGGGCAGCGCGGCGGGCAGCAGGACGTGCCGTACGCCGGTCAGGCCGCGGGCGCCGATGGTGCGGCCAGCCCGCAGGTAGAGCGGCGAGATCTGGTCGACGCCGGCGACCAGGCCGTTGGCGATCGAGGGGACCGCGCCGAGCAGCACCACCGCGTAGATCGTGGCGTCGCTCAGCCCGAACCAGATGATGGCGGCGGGCACCCAGGCCACCGAGGGCAGCGACTGCAGGCCGCTGAGGATGGGGCCGATCGCGGCCCGTACCGGCTTGACGCGTGCGACCAGCAGGCCCAGCGGCGTACCGATCGCCACCGAGGCCAGGAAGCCGAGCGCACCGCGCGACACGCTCGTCCACACGTAGTCCAGCAGGGTCCCTTCGAGCCACTTGTCCTGGAGCGAGCGGGCGACGTCGACCGGGCTGGGCAGCAGGTAGTGGTCCTTGAGCTCGAAGTGGTAGGCGAGCTGCCACAGGCCCAGGACGAGGACGACGGCGATGACCGGCGGCACGGCCTTGGCGGCCAGCGCGCGCAGCCAGGGCTGGCGGTCGGTGACGGTGGTGTCGAGGGCGTCGAGGCCGGCCTCCAGACCGGCGAGGTCGGCGGCGCCGTCGGGCTTGGCGGCTTCGGGGGCCGCCTTCCCGGCTTCGGGGGCCGCCTTCGCCGCGGGTGCCGGTGGCGCGTCGGCCGTGGCCTCGTCGGTGGTGCCGGCGGCCTCGGCAGCCGTCCCGGTCTCAGTGCTGGCCATGGCGGCGGATCTCCCCACGGAGCTGTTCGGTGATCTCTACGGAAAGGTCGGCGACCGCCGCGTCCTCGATGCGCCGCGGATGCGGGATGTCCACGCTCCACTCGCGGGCGATCCGGCCGGGCCGGGAGGACAGCAGCACCACCCGCTCGGCGAGCCGTACCGCCTCCCGGACGTTGTGGGTGACGAACAGGACGGACAGGCCGCCGCTGCCGGAGGCGCTGTCGTTGGACTCCTGCCAGATGCGGGTCAGCTCGTCGTGCAGGACGTCGCGCGTGATGGCGTCGAGTGCGGCGAACGGCTCGTCCATCAGGAGGAGCCGGCTGTCCTGGGCGAGGGCGCGGGCCATCGCGACCCGCTGCCGCATACCGCCGGACAGCTCGTGCACCCGCTTGCCGTACGCGCCCTTGAGCCGGACGAGTTCCAGCAGCCGTTCGGCCTCGCCCCGGCGCTCCGCGCGCGGCACCCCGCGCAGCCGCAGCGCCAGTTCGATGTTGCGGCCCGCGGTCAGCCACGGGAACAGCGCGTGCTCCTGGAACATCAGGGCGGGCCGGCCGCCGGGCGTCCCGATGCTGCCCGCCGAGGGCTCGTCGAGCCCGGCGACGAGGTTGAGCAGCGTGGACTTGCCGCAGCCCGACGCCCCCAGCAGGCACACGAACTCGCCCGGCGCGACATCGATGCTGATGTCGTCCAGCACGTGCTGCTGCGCGCCGGGGCGGCCGAACGACTTCGAGACATGGTCGATGCGAGCGGCGTACGGAGCGGACGTGGACCCCGCGTCCGCCGTGTCGGACTGCGGCCCGCCCGGCTTGCTGAGCGTGGTGGTCGTCATCGGTGTCACCTCCTGGGATGCGGTGCGGCGGGACTATTCGCTGCCGAGTCCGGCGTCGTCGACCGCCGGCTTGCCCTCGGCCTTGAGCACCTTGTTGAGCAGCGTGAGGTCGTAGATGCCCTTCAGCGCGGGCTTCTTCAGCAGGCCGGCCCGGACCGCGTGGTCCGCCTCCAGCTGGAGGGTGGCGGCCAGCGGGTCGTCGGTGACGTCGGTGTTGCGGAACGCCGGGTCGATGACGGACGGCGGCAGCGCCTTGCCGGACGCCGTGGCCAGCTTGTCGTTGAGCGCCCGTTCGGCCTCGGCCGGGTGGGTCCTGATGTAGGTGTTGGTCTTCACCGAACCGCGCAGCACCGCCTCGACGGCCTTCGGGTGCTCCTTGAGGAACTTCTGCGAGACGATCACGTTCGTGATGACGAACTTGCCGTCCTTCCACAGCTTCTTCTCGTCCAGCAGCACCTTGCCGCCCTCGGCGACCAGCTTGGAGGCGGTCGGCTCGGGCACCCACGCGGCGTCGATGCTGCCCTGCCGGAAGGCGACGGGGGTGACCTTGTTCTCGGTGCGCTGGACGGTCACGTCGCCCTTGCCGGTGGTGGCGTCGACCTTGTAGCCCTTCTCGGCCAGGTAGTTGAGCAGCGCCACGTCCTGGGTGTTGCCGAGCTGCGGGGTGGCGATGGTCCTGCCCTTGAGGTCGTCCAGGCTCTTGATCTTCTTGGGGTTGACGACGAGCGAGACGCCGCCGGACGCCGACCCCGAGATGATCTTCAGGCTCTTGCCCTTGGAGGTGGTCCAGCCGTTGATGGCGGGGGACGGGCCGATCCAGCCGATGTCGATGGCGCCGGAGTTCAGCGCCTCGATCTCCGCCGGGCCCGCGTTGAACACCGACGGCGCGAACTTCGTGCCGCCCAGCTCCTTCTGGAAGAAGCCCTTCTGGTCGCCGACCAGCGCGGTGGCGTGCGTGGTGTTGGCGAAGTAGCCGACCTTGACCTGGTCCAGGCCGTCGGTCCTGGGACCCTTGGCCTGGACCGCTCCCTGGTCGTCCTGCTTGGCGCGGGAGCCGTACCCGCAGGCGCCCAGCGCGCCGGTCAGCAGGGGGACGACGGCGAGGGCCGCCAGGAGGCGGTGGCGTACGGCAGGCACGGGAGGGGTCCTCTCAGAGGGCCGGGCGGCGAGCGCCTACGGCGGGCCCGGCGGTGCGGTGGATCTTCGGAAGGGGGGCGTGGGGGGTACGCGTCGGTCCGTCATCGGCCCACACATCGCCCGACGCCGCCCTGGCCGCTGCCCAGGGCCCCGCTGCCGATCCGGCCGCCTTCTTTGGCGAAGGTCGCGAAGACGTCCCCGTACAGGGACGTGGGCAGATCCCGTAGCGTCATCTCAGAAGTCCCATTCCGCGTCGTCGCCCGCAACCGCCGCCGTGGCCTCGGCCGCCTCGGCGAACGCGGACCCGGCCATGCCCGCGGTCAGCGTGGTGCCGTCGGCGGGGTCGATGAGCAGGAACGATCCGGTGCGCCGGGAGTCGGCGTAGGCGTCCAGCGCGAGCGGCTGGGCGGTGCGCAGCACGACCCGGCCGATGTCGTTGGCGGACAGCTCACCGGGGGCCGGGTGCTGGGAGAGGTCGTCCAGCGTCAGCCGCGACGGGATGTCCTTGACGATCGCCTTGACCGTACGGGTGGTGTGCTTGAGCAGCACCCGCTGGCCGGCCTTCAGCGGCTGGTCGGCGACGTGGCAGACGGTCGCCTCGACGTCCTGCGTGACGGCGGGCGCGGTGGCGGCCGGGGCGATCAGATCGCCGCGCGAGATGTCCAGGTCGTCGGCGAGCCGGACGGTCACCGACTGCGGCGCCCAGGCCACGTCCACCGCCTGGCCCAGTACGTCCAGCGCCTCGACGGTGCTCGTACGGCCCGACGGCAGCACGGTCACGGCGTCGCCGACGCGCAGCACGCCGGAGGCGATCTGGCCCGCGTAGCCGCGGTAGTCGGGCAGTTCGGGGGTCTGCGGACGGATGACGTACTGCACGGGGAAGCGGGTCGGGTCCTCGGAGGGGTCGGCCACGACCGGGACGGTCTCCAGGTGCTCCAGCACGGTCGGGCCGCCGTACCAGTCCATGTTCGTCGACGGGCGCACGACGTTGTCGCCGGCCAGCGCCGAGATCGGGATCGCGGTGATCTCCGGTACGCCGAGCGAGGCGGCGTACGTGGTGAACTCCGCGGCGATCGCCGCGAAGACCGGCTCGGCGTAGTCCACCAGGTCCATCTTGTTGACGGCCAGGACGACGTGCGGGACGCGCAGCAGCGCGGCGACGGCGGCGTGCCGGCGCGTCTGCTCGACGACGCCGTTGCGGGCGTCGACGAGCACCACGGCCAGCTCGGCGGTGGAGGCGCCGGTGACCATGTTGCGGGTGTACTGCACATGTCCCGGGGTGTCGGCGAGGATGAAGCGGCGCCGGGGCGTGGCGAAGTAACGGTAGGCGACATCGATGGTGATGCCCTGCTCCCGCTCGGCCCGCAGCCCGTCCGTCAGCAGCGCCAGGTCCGGCGCCTCCTGGCCGCGGCCCAGCGAGGCCCGCTCGACCGCTTCGAGCTGGTCGGCCAGCACCGACTTCGAATCGTGCAGCAGCCGCCCGACCAGGGTGGACTTGCCGTCGTCCACCGAGCCGGCGGTGGCGAAGCGCAGCAGTGAGGTGGCCGTGGCGGCCACGTCGACGGGGTCGACAATCGTGCTCATGGTTAGAAATACCCCTCGCGCTTGCGGTCCTCCATGGCGGCCTCGGACAGCTTGTCGTCGGCCCGGGTGGCGCCCCGCTCGGTCAGCCGGGAGGCGGCGATCTCCGCGATGACGGCCTCGATGGTGGCCGCGTCGGAGTCGACGGCGCCGGTGCAGGACATGTCGCCGACGGTGCGGTAGCGCACCCGTCGCGTCTCGACGGTCTCGCCGTCCTTGGGGCCGCCCCACTCGCCGGGCGCCAGCCACATGCCGCTGCGGGCGAAGACCTCGCGCTCGTGCGCGTAGTAGATGGCGGGCAGTTCGATCTTCTCGCGGGCGATGTACTGCCACACGTCCAGCTCGGTCCAGTTCGACAGCGGGAAGACGCGCACGTGCTCGCCGGGGGAGTGGCGGCCGTTGTAGAGCTGCCACAGCTCGGGACGCTGGCGGCGCGGGTCCCAGCCGCCGAACTCGTCGCGCAGCGAGAACACCCGCTCCTTGGCGCGCGCCTTCTCCTCGTCCCGGCGCCCGCCGCCGAACACCGCGTCGAAGCGGTTCGACTCGATGGCGTGCAGCAGCGGCACGGTCTGGAGGGGGTTGCGGGTGCCGTCGGGGCGCTCGCGCAGCTCGCCGCGGTCGATGAAGTCCTGTACGGAGGCGACGTGCAGCCGCAGCCCGTGCCGGGCCACCGTGCGGTCGCGGTAGTCGAGCACCTCGGGGAAGTTGTGGCCGGTGTCCACGTGCAGCAGCGCGAAGGGCACCGGCGCGGGCGCGAACGCCTTCAGCGCCAGGTGCAGCATGAGGATCGAGTCCTTGCCGCCGGAGAAGAGGATCACCGGCCGCTCGAACTCGCCCGCCACCTCGCGGAAGATGTGCACCGCCTCGGACTCCAGTGCGTCCAGGTGGCTGAGCGCGTAGGGGTTGTCGGCGTCCCCGGCCTCGCCGGTGTTCCCGGCGCCCTGGCTCACGGCAGCGGCGGTCGTCATACCAGTCCCCTCTCGGTGAGCAGCGCGTACAGCGCCGCCGCGGACTCCTGCACGGTCTGGGTGTGCGACGCGATGCGCAGATCGGGCGACTCGGGCTGCTCGTACGGGTCGTCGACGCCGGTCAGCCCGGAGATCTCGCCCGCCGCCTGCTTGGCGTACAGCCCCTTCACGTCCCGCTCGGAGCACACCTCGACGGGCGTGGCCACATGGACCTCCAGGTACGGCGTGCCCTCGCGCTGGTGGCGCTTGCGCACCGCCTCCCGGGAGTCCGCGTACGGCGCGATCACCGGCACCAGTGCCTTGACGCCGTTGCTCGCCAGCAGCTCCGCGACGAAGCCGATCCGCTGCACGTTGGTGTGCCGGTCCTCCCGGCCGAAGCCGAGCCCCGCCGAGAGGAACTCGCGGATCTCGTCGCCGTCCAGCACCTCGACGCGGTGGCCCTCGCCCCGCAGCCGCTCGGCCAGCGCGTACGCGATCGTGGTCTTGCCCGCGCTGGGCAGTCCGGTCAGCCACACCGTGGCGCCCGTCATCTTTCGCTCCCGAAGGTCCTGGTCGTCCTTGTGGTCCGGCGCCCGATGGCCGGACCCCCCGGGGCCGCTCATCCGTGCAGCCCGCATTCGGTCTTGTCGCGGCCGGCCCAGCGGCCGGCCCGTGCGTCCTCGCCCGCCGCCACCCGGCGGGTGCAGGGCGCGCAGCCGACCGAGGCGTAGCCGTCGCTCAGCAGCGGGTTGATCAGGACTCCGTGCTCTGCCACGTACGCGTCCACGTCGTCCTGCGTCCAGCGCGCGATCGGCGCGATCTTCACCTTGCGGCGCCGCGCGTCCCAGCCCACGACGGGGGTGTTCGCGCGGGTCGGCGACTCGTCGCGGCGCAGCCCGGTCGCCCAGGCGTCGTAGCCGCTCAGGCCCTCTTCCAGCGGCTTGACCTTGCGCAGCGCGCAGCACAGGTCCGGATCACGGTCGTGCAGCCGGGGCCCGTGCTCGGCGTCCTGCTCGGCCACCGTCCGCCGGGGGGTCAGGGTGATGACGTTGACGTCCATCACCTCGGCCACCGCGTCGCGGGTGCCGATCGTCTCCGGGAAGTGGTAGCCGGTGTCGAGGAAGACCACGTCGACGCCGGGGAAGGCGCGCGAGGCCAGGTGGGCGACGACCGCGTCCTCCATGGAGGAGGTGACGCAGAAACGCTTCCCGAAGGTCTCGGCGGCCCAGGTGAGGATCTCCAGCGGGGACGCGTCCTCCAGGTCGCGCCCCGCCCGCTCGGCGAGCGCCGCCAGGTCGTGCTCCGTGTGGTCCTGAGTGGTCGTCATATCTGGCTGCCCCCTTGGCCGTTGTCGTGCTGCCGGGCCGCGGCGGTGACGCCCTTGGCCAGCAGCCCGAGGAACGAGAGCCGGAACGCCCGGTTGCACGCCCCGCATTCCCACGCGCCGTGTCCTTCCTCGGAAGGGCGCAGGTCCTCGTCCCCGCAGTACGGGCAGTAGAACGGCGCGGCCCGCCCGCTCACTTCAGCGCTCCCTCGTCGGCACGGGCGGCCCAGGTGGCGAACCGCTCGCCCTCCTCGCGCTGCTCCTGGAAGTGGGTCAGCACCCGCTCGACGTAGTCGGGCAGTTCCTCGGCGGTGACCTTCAGGCCGCGGACCTTGCGGCCGAAGCCCGCCTGCAGGCCGAGCGCGCCGCCCAGGTGCACCTGGTAGCCCTCGACCTGGTTGCCGTCGTCGTCCAGCACCAGCTGGCCCTTGAGGCCGATGTCCGCGGTCTGGATGCGGGCGCAGGCGTTCGGGCAGCCGTTGAGGTTGATCGTGACCGGCTCCTCGAAGTCGGGCATCCGGCGCTCCAGTTCGTCGATGAGCGAGGCGCCGCGGGCCTTGGTCTCGACGATCGCCAGCTTGCAGAACTCGATGCCGGTGCAGGCCATCGTGCCGCGCCTGAAGGGCGAGGGGCGGACCTGGAAGTCCAGCGCCTCCAGCCCGGCGACCAGCGGCTCGACCTGGTCCTCGGCCACGTCGAGGATGATCATCTTCTGTTCGACGGTGGTGTTCAGCCGGTCCGAGCCGTGCGCGGCGGCCAGTTCGGCGATCTTGACGAGGGTGGCGCCGTCCACCCGGCCGACGCGCGGTGCGAAGCCCACGTAGAACCGGCCGTCCTTCTGGCGGTGCACACCCACGTGATCGCGCCAGCGGCTGCTGGGCTCGGCGGGCGCCGGGCCGTCGGTCAGCTTCCGCTTCAGGTACTCGTTCTCCAGCACCTCACGGAACTTCTCCGGGCCCCAGTCCGCCATCAGGAACTTCAGCCGGGCGCGGTTGCGCAGCCGCCGGTAGCCGTAGTCGCGGAAGATCCCCACGACGCCGGCCCATACGTCGGCCACGTCCGCCAACGGCACCCAGGCGCCCAGCCGTTCACCCAGGCGCGGGTTGGTGGACAGCCCGCCGCCCACCCACAGGTCGAAGCCGGGGCCGTGTTCGGGGTGCTCGACGCCCACGAACGCGATGTCGTTGATCTCGTGCACCACGTCCTGCACCGGCGAGCCGGAGATCGCCGACTTGAACTTCCGCGGCAGGTTGGAGAACTCCTTGCTGCCGATGAAGCGCCGCTCGATCTCCTCGATCGCGGACGAGCCGTCGATGATCTCGTCGGCCGCGATACCGGCGACGGGCGAGCCGATGATGACGCGGGGGCAGTCGCCGCACGCCTCGGTCGTCGACAGGCCGACGGCCTCCAGCTTCTCCCAGATCGCCGGGACGTCCTCGATGCGGATCCAGTGCAGCTGGATGTTCTGCCGGTCGGTGATGTCGGCGGTGCCGCGCGCGTACTCCTGCGAGACCTCGCCGATGGCCCGCAGCTGCGCGACGCTCAGCCGTCCGCCGTCCACCCGGACCCGCAGCATGAAGTGCTTGTCGTCCAGCTCCTCCGGCTCCAGGACCGCGGTCTTGCCGCCGTCGATGCCGGGCTTGCGCTGGGTGTACAGGCCCCACCAGCGCATCCGTCCGCGCAGGTCGCTGGGGTCGATCGAGTCGAAACCGCGCTTGGCGTAGATCGTCTCAATGCGTGTCCGCACATTGAGACCGTCGTCATCCTTCTTGAACTGCTCGTTGCCGTTCAGCGGAGTGAAGTGACCTACGGCCCACTGGCCCTCACCGCGATGGCGTCCGGCCTTGCGGCGGGTCGTGGCGGAACCGGTTCGTTCTGGGGTGGCGGCCATGGCGGTATGTCCTTCTGGGCGGCTCGGTGAGGGCGGGGGCGGGCAGCGGCAGCCCGCCGTGACCTGCGCGGACGCGCCTCGTCACACAGTGGCGCGAGGTGCTGGCACAGGAGTGCCCGGGGCAGGTCGGATCAGGGGTGCCCGCGCGTCCGCGACGATGGGGACGGCGAAAAAGATGACGTTGCTGAGACTGTCAGCCCGCCGGACAGATGGCGCTGGACATGCGGCCGAGGTCGACGTGCCGCCGACTCACCAAGGCAATTCCAGCTGTAGACATGACGGAAGCGTGTCACGGCGCTCTTGGGCCAGTCCACCGTCTTCCGAAATATGGACATGAGTGTCCCGCATCATGGGACGATGTGGTGCCGGTCACATGATGGTCGGGTGCCGCGAGGGCGGGGGAGCGGCCCCCGCCCTCGCCTCTTTCCGGCTGCCGGCGCAAACCGCCGCGCCCGGTCAGGCGCCCGGCCACGGACCCGGAGTCGCCACCTCCGGTTCCTCGGTCACCTCGGTCGCGAACACCCGGAAGCCGCGGCGCCGGTAGTTCTCCAGCGCGTACGGACCGTCCTTGCTGCACGTGTGCACCCACACCCGCCGGGTCTTCGGCCGCTCCGGCCACCGGTCGGCCAGGTCCCAGGCCCGCCCGGTGGCGTACGCCAGCAGATGCCCGCCCACCCGCCGCCCCCGGAACGCCGGCAGCAGCCCGAAGTAGCTGATCTCCACGGACCCTTCGGCCTGTGCGTCCAGCTCGACGTAACCGGCCGGCGTGCCCCGCTCGTACGCCACCCACGTCTCCACACCGGGCCGCCCGAGGAACTCCTCCCACTGCCCGTACGACCACCCCAGCCGGTCGGTCCAGGTGATGTCCCCGCCGACGGACGCGTACAGGAACCTGCTGAACTCCGGCGAGGCCACCTCCGCCCGGTCGATGCGCACCCGCTGCTCCTCCGGGGGAGCGGTCGCGGGAGCGAGATCGTCGGGGGCGGTCTGTTCGAGGTACCAGGTGGTCACGGTGACAGTCATGGGGCCAGCACATCACAGGCCCCCGCGCGGCCCGGCCGGGCTACAGCACCGCGTCCGCGATGCGGTCCACCTGGTCCGGGTCGGTGGCCCAGCAGTAGAGCATGACCTCGTCGGCGCCGACGGCGCGGAAGGCGGCCACCGCGTCGCGGATGCCCCCGGCCGTGGTGAGCAGGCCCTTGACGACGTGGTCGGTGTAGCCGAAGTCGCCGTAGTACGCGCGGACCTCGCGCCGGGCCTCGTCGAGGACGGACTCCGGGCCGAGCGCCACGTTCACCTGCGCCACCAGCCGCGGACGGCCGGACCGGCCCGCCGCGTCCCAGGCCGCCTCCACCTCGCGGAAGAGCCCGTCCATCCGCGGCGCGGGCAGCGCGGCACCGAGGAAACCGTCGCCCCAGCGGGCGACCCGCCGGACCACGGCCGGCACGAAGCCGCCGAAGAGGACCTCCGGGCCGCCGGCGCGGGCCGGGGCGGGGCCGACCGGGCCGACGTCCTCGCCGTACGGCTCACCGGCCCAGACCGACCGCAGCCGGGACATCTGGCCGTCCAGCCGGCGGCCACGGGTGCGCTGGTCGACGCCCGCAGCCGTGTAGTCGTCCGCGCGCCCGCCCAGCCCGATGCCGAGGGTGAAGCGCGCGTCGGAGAGCAGGTCGAGGGTGGCGGCCTGCTTGGCGAGCAGCGCGGTGCGGTGCAGCGGCGCGAGCAGCACCTCGGTCTGCAGCCGTACGCGGGAGGTGGCGCCGGCGAGGGCGGCCAGGGTGATCAGTGGTTCGGGGTTGCCGTACGCCAGCCGGTCGAGTAGCGCGATGCTGCGGAACGGGACGGCGTCGGCACGCCGGGCCCAGGTCAGCAGGGATGCGGGGTCGCCGATGGGCAGGCCGAGGCCGACAGACATGAGAGGTCCTCCAGGAGGGCAGCGTCGAACGCGAAAGGTCGTGTCGCCCGCTCACCCGGCCGCACGCGCGCCTTGGCGTGGGCTGCTCCCGTTCTGCGACGTCCTCCTGGGGAGCTGATATTCGAAGCGCTGTCACGGTACCCGGGTGGCGCGTGGGGCCGCACCGTATTTATGCGGAGCACGGTTCCCTACGCCGCGCGGCCTTGTGCGGCGCACGGTGCGCAGGCCCCGGACGGCCCGCGCACCGTACGCACCCGCGTCACCCGTGCCGCGCCGCCACCACCGCCGGCGCCGTCGAATGCGGCAGCAGGTCCACCGGGCGCTGCGGCAGGCGCAGCTCCACGTCCACCCCGTCGGCGAAGCGGTACGGGCGGTGCGCCAGCACACTCGCGAGATGGCGGCGCAGCCGGGACAGCTCGGCCCGCACCGTGACCGTACGGGCGCGGTCCCCGAAGAGGTCCTGCGCCAGATCGGCCGCGCTGCGCCCGCCCGGCCGGTGCGCCAGCACGAACAGCACCTCGGCGTGGCGCGGACTCAGCTCGTGCGACCAGCTGCCCGCCGGGCCGGTGACCGTGACCGCCGAGCGGGTACTGCTCAGATCCAGCAGCACCCGGCTGGCCCGGGGCTCCTCGCCCTGCGGCGCGCCGACGCGGATCAGCCAGCCGCCGGGCAGCGGCTCCAGTGTGCACATCCCGTAGCGCGGCAGCCACAGCGGCCCGGCCTCCGGGGACTTGGGCAGCGCGACCCGGTCCGGCGGGGCCAGCCCGGTGACCGCGGCCGTCCAGCCGTCCTTGTCGACGGCCAGTGCCCGCCCGCCGAGCCGGGCCAGTACGGGTGCGGCGCTCGCCCGCAGCCGGTCCAGCGTGCTGTGGTGCCGCTCGCGCAGCTCGCTCTCCGCCAGCCGGGCCACCGCGGAGACCAGCGACAGGGTGGTCGGGTGGAAGCCGTGCGCCGGGCCGCTCACGTCGACGATGCCCAGCAGCCGTCCGTCACGCGGGTCGTGCAACGGCGCCGCCGCGCACGTCCACTGATGGTGCGTACGGACGAAGTGCTCGGCCGAGTGCACCAGGACGGGGCGGCGGGCCACCAGCGCGGTCCCGATGGCGTTGGTGCCGACGACCTCCTCGGTCCAGTCCGCGCCCTTGTCGAAGCCGTGCCGGTCGGCCATCCGCCGGACCGGCGCACAGCCCTCCCGCCACAGCACCCGGCCCTCGGCGTCCGTGACCACCATGATCTGCTGCGCGGCCTCCGCGGCCGGCAGCAGTCCGCTGTTGAACAGCGGCAGCAGGGACGCGAGCCGGGAGCTGTGCCGCCGGTGCTCCAGCTCCTCCACGGACAGCGGCCGTTCGCGGCGGTCCCGGTCCGGGTCGACCCCGCGGTCCAGCACCCGGCGCCAGGACTCGCAGATCACGGCACGGGGGGCGGCGGCCGCCGGGCCGCCCAGGAGCGCGGCATCGCGCAGCGACGCGAGCCGCCGCGTCGTCTCGCGTATCTCCTGGGCCGACCAGATACCCATGTCGATCGGTCTGTCGCTCACGCTGTTCTCTCCGTCGTGCACTGTCCGTGGGTTGCCGCCCATGGTGCCGTCACCGGGCCGCTCCGAACGCGGGATTGCGCCAATTGGTTGCAACCAGCTGCAACTGTTGTGGCGTATGACCGCGGCGAGGAAGGTGACCGACAGGGCGAGAGGAGGCAACGTCATGGTGACCGGCACTCCTCGCGTCGTCGTGGCCGGCGCGGCGGACGGCGTCCCCGCGGTCCGCGCCGCGCGCCCCGCCCGCCGACACGCGGTCCCGCGCGCGACGACCGCCGCCCCCGGAGCCCGTACCGGCGGATGCCGCCGCACTCCGGCGGCCTCGCACGAGCCGCCGCGGCAGCGGGCGGCGACAGACCTCGCGGGCCGGTCCTGAGGACCGGTCCGAGACCGGGGAGCGGTGCCGGGTCGGCGCGGCACCGATCCCCGCCCACACGGTGGCGGGCCCCCGACCCCACCCCCCTCTTGAGGGAACGGGGCCCGCCACCGCGCACGTCCCGCAGCCCACCCCCGTGCGCGTCCCGGGGGAGAGGCCCGCCCCTGCATACGTCCCGGGGCCCGTCACGGCTCCGCCACCGGACGCGCCCGCTCCACGATCGCGCGCAGGGCGAGCGTGTGCGGCAGGGTGCCGAACAAGGCGCCGTGGTCGGTGCCCAGTCGCGAGCCGCAGAACGCGTCGGCGACCTCGGGCGGCGCGTACCGCACCAGCAGCGAACCCTGCAGGACCAGCGCCATCCGCTCCGCCAGCCGCCGGGCGCGGGCCTCGACGCCCTCCAGGTCGGCCAGCTCGGTCAGCAGCCCCTTGATCGCGGCGTCCAGCCGGTGGTCCGCGCCCCGGGCTGTACCGATCTCCGTCAGGAACGCGTGCAGCGCCGCGGGCTCACGGCGCAGTGCCCGCAGCACGTCCAGGGCCTGGACGTTGCCCGACCCCTCCCAGACGGAGTTCAGCGGCGACTCGCGCAGCAGCCGCGGCATCCCGGACTCCTCCACGTAGCCGTTGCCGCCCAGGCACTCCAGCGCCTCCGCGGTCACCGGCGTGCAGCGCTTGGTCACCCAGAACTTGGCCGCCGGGACCGCCAGCCGCAGGAAGGCGCGCTCCTGGTCGGTGTCCGCGTCGTACGCCGCCGCCAGCCGCAGCGCCAGCGTCGTCGCCGCCTCCGACTCCAGCGCCAGGTCCGCGAGGACGTTGCGCATCAGCGGCTGGTCCGCGAGCGGCCTGCCGAACGCCTCCCGGTACGCGGTGTGGTGCAGCGCCTGCGCCACCGCCTGCCGCATCACCGCCGCCGAGCCCGTCACACAGTCCAGCCGGGTCGCCGCGACCATCTCGATGATCGTCGCCACCCCGCGCCCCTCCTCGCCGACCCGCCGCGCCCACGTCGTCCCGTCGAACTCGACCTCGGCCGACGCGTTGGAGCGGTTGCCGAGCTTGTCCTTCAGCCGCTGGATACGGAAGGAGTTGCGGCTGCCGTCCGGCAGCACCCGCGGCAGCAGGAAGCAGCTGAGCCCGTCCCCGTCCGCCCGCCGCGACACGTCCCCCGACGTCCGGGCCAGCACCAGGAACGCGTCCGACATCGGCGCCGAACAGAACCACTTGTGCCCGGTCAGCACGTACTCCCCGTCGGCCGACAGCGGCTCGGCGACGGTGCCGAGCGCCCGTACGTCGCTGCCGCCCTGCTTCTCCGTCATCGCCATCCCCGCCAGCGCGCCCGGCTTTTGCGCCACCGGCCGCAGCCCCGGCTCGTACACCCGCGAGGTCAGCAGCGGCTCCCACTGCGCCGCCAGCCCGGGATCGGCCCGCAGCGCCGGCACCGCCGCGTGCGTCATCGACAGCGGGCAGCCGTGGCCCGCCTCGGCCTGCGTCCACACCAGGAACCCCGCCGCGCGCCGGACGTGCCCGGCCGGCCGCGACCAGGCGTCGGTGAGCCCGGCCGAGACGGCGTGCCCGAGCAGCCGGTGCCACGACGGGTGGAACTCCACCTCGTCCACCCGGTGGCCGTAGCGGTCGTGGGTACGCAGGACGGGTGGACTGCCGTCGGCCTGCGCGCCCCAGCGCTGCGCGTGGGCGGAGCCCGCCGCCCGGCCCAGCTCGCCCAGCTCCCCGCGCACCTCGTCCCGCAGGGCGGGCGGAACATGCCGCGCGACGCCCTCGCCGAGCGCCGCGTCCGCCGTGAACACGTCGTACCCGACCAGGGGCGGAGGCTGGTTCGTGACCGTATGAGTGGTTGCTGCCATGGCAGATACGGTAAGGAGGTGCAGCCAGTGAAAGAAGCAGCGCAGCGGCCGGCCGGCCGTCTGCACAGGGCCCGGGTCCTGTACCGGAACGTCTCCAAACGCCGCCTCGCCTGGCTGCTGCTGAAGGACACCGTCAACTCCTGCATGGAGTACCGCGTCACCGGGCTCGCCGCCGAGGCGGCGTTCTTCTGCCTGCTGTCGCTGCCGCCCCTGCTCCTCGGCTTCATCGGCCTGCTCGGCTACATGGAGCCCTGGATCGGCCAGGAGACCATCGACCACATCCGCGAGAACATCCTCAGCGCGTCCGACACGCTCCTGTCCAGCAAGGGCGTCAACGAGATCGCCCGGCCGCTGCTCGACGACATCTTCACCGGCCGCCGCCCGGACGTCATCTCCCTGGGCTTCGCCATCGCCCTGTGGTCCGGCTCCCGCGCCGTCAACGTCTTCGTCGACACCATCACGATCATGTACGGGCTGGACGGGCGGCGCGGCATCGTCCGGACCCGGCTGCTGGCCTTCGTCCTGTACCTGGCCGCGCTGGTCGTCGGCGCCGTCGCGCTGCCGCTGATGGTGGTCGGACCGGACACCGTCGTCAGCTGGATGCCCGCCAGCGAGACCGCCATCCGCATCCTCTACTGGCCCGTCGTCCTCATCCTGTCCGTCGCCTTCCTCACCACCCTCTACCACGTGTCCGTCCCCGTCCGCTCACCCTGGCGCGAGGACATCCCCGGCGCGGTCGTCGCCCTCGCCATGTGGGTGCTGGGCAGCCTGCTGCTGCGCGTCTACCTCACCCAGACCGTCGAGGGCCCCACCATCTACGGCTCCCTGGCCGCGCCCGTCGCCGTCCTGCTGTGGATCGGCGTCTCCGCCTTCGCGGTCCTGGTGGGCGCGGCCATGAACGCCGCCCTCGACCGGGTGTGGCCCTCGGTCGCCACCGCCGCGGGCCGCGCCGAGAAGGAACGCCGGGCCCGCGAGGTGGCGGCGGCCCAGCGCGCCGCCCTGGCCGCCGTCGGCCTCGGCGGCGCGTCCCTGGAGGAAGCCGCCCTCGCCGACATGCCACAGCCGGACGACGAGGACGACGGCGACGATGACGAGGACGACGACCCGGGCGCCCCCGCCCCCGCCGAATACCCCGAACGCTGGGCCCACTTCCTGCCACCGGACGACTTCCGGGCGCGCCTGCATACGTACGCGAAGCGGCACCGGCGGCACTGAGGGCGCCACGGAGCCGGCGCCGCTGCGGGGCACCCAGCCGCCCGGCACCGGCGGAGCGAGCAGTTGGGTTCGGTGCCGGGACCATGCGGCGGGCCCGGCACCGACCGGATCAGATACGGGCCAGCCGCCGCTCGAACAGATCCCGCATCCGGTCGACGTCGGCGGCCCCGGCCGCACCGCGCTTGGGCAGGATCGTCATGTCCGTGACGTTCCGGTCCCCGCCCAGGAGCACGAACATCCGGGGTGTCTCGGCATAAGGTGGGTTGCTCACTGGTGGCCCTCCGAGTGGCGTCGTAGGTGGACGTCGGGGAATGGGGCCGGTCGACGAGGGTGGACTGCTCACAAGGACGAATCTGTACTTGGTCGGGGGCAGTTGGACCCTCGGAGCCTTACGTTCGTGAGACGGTCGGCCGACGCCGAACTGACACCCCATGCAAGAAATCGCGAGGACGCCTGTCGGGCGTTGGGAGTGGGTGAAGAGATGATCTGGCCGCAGTCGGTCAAGGACCGCGTCAAGAGTGGGTACGACCGGGAATTGGTACACAGCTATCCGTACAGGTCCGCCTGTCCTTCCGATGCGTGGGGCGAGCTGATCCGGGGCGCGGACAGGGAACTGCTCTTCGCGGGGTACACGAATTACTTCTTGTGGTCGCAGGTGCCGGCGTTCTCCGAGACCCTGCGGCGGAAGGCCGGTGCGGGATGCCGGGTGCGGTTCCTGATCGGTGATCCGGAAGGGGACGCCACTCGGGGCCGGGAGCGCGCGGAGAAGGTGACGCTGACGGTCTCGACACGTATCCGTACCACGCTTGAGCAACTGGACCGTATGGGGCCGGTGGACGGTCTGGAAATCCGGTTCAGTGCCGCCGAGGACGCCATGTATCACCTGGGTCTCTCGGTGTTCCGCTTCGATGACGACGCCTTCGTGACGCCGCACCTTGCCCGGCTGGTGGGGCACGATGCGCCGCTGCTGCATCTGCGCAGGCAGGCGGACGGCGGAATGTTCGACCGGTTCGCCGGGCACGCCGAGGAATTGTGGGGGCAGGGGAGCCGCGTGCCCGCATAGCCCGCACAGGGCCGTTCGCAGGGGTCCGTGTGCTGGATTCGGGTGATCGGGCGCGTGGGGTGGCGGTGGTGAAGGGCGGGGCGGTGTGCGGTGGCGCATGGTGCTTTTCGGGGCTGGGGAATTCCGGCGCCTTTCGTCGCCTGTTCCTTGGGAGATCCGTGCATCCGGTGCTGATGTCGTCGGCCGCGCTGGTGGCGGTGGTGTGCGTCGTGGTGGCGGTCGTGCTGGCTGTGGCGCGGGATCTGGAGAATGCCCGGCGGCGGCGCGTGCGGCGCCTTGGTGATCATGGATCGGCTTTCGCGGGGCAGAAGACGGGCGAGGAACCATGACCGTCCCGCGGAAGTCAAGGAGCACCGCCTGTGGCCGCACCCCTGAGAGTTGACGGACCGTCGGCTCGGCGTCGTGTCCGTACGTATCCGATGCGGCGGACGGTGTTCGTCCTGGGTGTCCTCGGCGCTCTGGTGACGGGTGGGTTCCTCGTCGTGCGCGAGATGTTCCGGTGGGCGGTGGAGCATCCGGGTGCGGCCACCCTCGTGACCGTCGTCGTCCTCCCGTTCGTCGTGGTGTTGGTCGTGTTGGCGGTCCGGGGCATGCCGCGCCTGCGCGAGCTGCGGCGGGCGGCCCGGGCGGGTAAGGCGGAGGCCGAGGCCGAAGTGGTCGCAGCGGCGGAAGCCGCCCCGGCTCCCGTGGCCGACTTCGCACCCACGACCGTCCGCTGGAGCAGCGTCGAGGACTTCCTCGCCATGGACGCGTACGCCTTCGAGCAGGCGATGGCCGACCTCTGTGAACGGGACGGCTGCCGGGACGTGCAAGTCGTCGGCGGTGCCGGGGATCTGGGGGCGGACGTGCTGGCCACCACGTCCGACGGCCGGCGGATCATCATCCAGTGCAAGCGCTACTGCGCTACGAACAAGGTCGGCTCCCAGGACATGCAGCGCTTCGGCGGCACCTGCTACGCGGTGCACGAAGCCGATATCGCGGCCGTCGTCACCACCAGCGCCTTCACCGAACCCGCCTCCGACTACGCCGACACCTGCGGCATCCGCTGCTTCGACGGCGATCAGCTGGTCGCCTGGGCGAACGGGACCGGGGCCACGCCTTGGGCGTGAAGGCGGACACGGCGACCGTCCGGGGTACCGCTCAGTCCGCTGACCGCTGACCGCTGACAACCGGGGCCGGTGCCGCGTTACATGAGCGTAAGGATCACGTTAGGTCCGACGCGAAGAGTGGGGGATGCAGCCCGGTGCCATGCGGCTGCCGACCGCAGCCGTGCCGCGCCTTCAAGGGCGCCGTCCGGTCGTCTTCCGAGTCCACTCCACGCTTTGAGAGGTACGTATGCTGACTGGCACAAAGGGGGTGTGGTGGCGCAGCGCGCGCACGCTGCTGGTCACCCTGCTCGCCGCACTGGCCTTCGTGGGCGGAGGGCTTGTTTCGCCTCCGCAAGCTCACGCGGCGACCAACAACGAGTTCAGTCGCGTCTACTTCGACATAACGGGCTGGAACGCGGCCGGCGCGAATGCGGGCGACGCGTACGCGTCGATGATCAATGACATCCGGCACCTGGTCGGGCAGAACATGCCCAGGAGTACCGGTGCCGTCCAGGAGACCACCACGGGGAGAAACCGGCTCATCGAGGTACACGTCATGGACAATGGTGACCTCGCGAATCCGCACCGCCTCTCGCTCTTCTTCTGGGCCCACAATCTCTACATGATCGGGATCAGTTCGGAAGGGCGCAACTACTCGTTCCGGGACGTCAACGACGCGGACCGGGGGGCGGCTCAGAACATCATGCGACGCCAGCCCCAGACTCGGAACTTCGCCGACTTCGCGCCCTTCGCGTTCAATGGCAGCTATACGGGAAGCAGAGGGCTGGACCGCGCCGAGGAGCGGGGCGGGTACGTGCTCGATGTGCCCACCATCGTCAGCGCGGCCAGGGGGCTCGGCCGTCTCTCAAGCACCAACGATGTGCCGACGGTGCGCCGTCAGCTGACCGTGATGATCGCTGCCATCGCGGAGGGCGCTCGCTTCGGCTGGATATCGCACCGCATCGAGGCGATCGTCAGGAACGGGGCGGAGTACGACGCTTCGGGCCGCCCTCAGACCACCCTGGGAGGTTTCGGAGTGGGGATGGAAACCGATTGGTCGGACATGACCAGGTGGGCCCGGGGCAGCCTGAACGGCAGTGACCCCTCCTGGTACTACGTCGACGACACTGCGCCGTATCGGAATGTGGAGCACATGCTGAACGGCGCCGGCGAGCGGAACATGCACTACTTCCTCGGTCTCGGCGGCAGTCACTGACCGGACCGGTGTGCGCCTGTGCGGGACCACCTGCTGTCCGGGGTGGCCCGCACGGGCCTTTTCAGGTGAGCGGCACTCGCAGGTACCGCCCCGCCGTGTGCAGATCCGCCTCGATGCGAGCCGCGGCCGTCCGCAGCGGAGGCAGGAGGGCGTCGCGGTCCTCGGCGGGGGAGCGGCGGCCCGCGTGGGTGGAGACGTTGACCGCGGCGACGACGCGGCCGTGGCGGTCGCGTACGGGTGCGGCGATCGACCGCAGGCCCTCCTCCAGCTCCTCGTCCACCAGCGCGTAGCCGTCCCCGCGCGCCTGCTCCAGGAGGGTGGCGAGGCGTTCGGGGGAGGTGACGGTGTGGCGGGTGAGGGGGGTGAGGCCGTCCGCGGGGACGTGGGCGGTGCGTTCCGCCGGGGGCAGGTCCGCCAGCAGGACGCGGCCCATGGACGTGGGGTACGCGGGGAAGCGGGTGCCCACGGTGATGTTGACGCTCATGATCCGTACGGTGGGGACCCGTGCCACGTACTGGATGTCCGTACCGGACAGCACCGCCATCGACGCGGAGTCGTGCACCCGCTCCACCAGCGCGGCCAGGTGGGGCTGGGCGATGTCGGGGAGTGTCAGGCCCGACAGCGGGGCGAAGCCCAGTTCCAGCACCTTCGGTGTGAGGCGGAAGAGCCGGCCGTCCGAGGCGAGGTAGCCGAGGTGTTCGAGGGTGATCAGGGCGCGGCGCGCGGTGGCGCGGGCCAGGCCGGTGGCCTCCGCGACGGCGGTCAGGGGGAGTTCGGCCCGGCCGGTGCCGAACGCGGTGAGGGTGAGCAGGCCGCGGGCCAGGGACTCGACGAACTCCGGGCCCAGTTCCTGCTTGGAGGCGCGCATCCAGGAGGCGTGCCGGGAGGGGGCCGGGCCGGGGCCGGCCGCCGAGTCGGGGGTGGCCGGGCCGGTCAGGGACCGCTCCATTTCGGCGACGGTGGCGCGCAGTCGGGGGAGTACGGCGCCGGGCAGGTCTCCGGCGGACAGGCGGCTGGTGTGGCTGACCACGCTCAGCGCGCACACCGGCCGGCCCCCGGCGTCGCGTACGGGCACGGCGATGGCGACCAGGCCGGGTTCGATCAGCTGGTCGTCCAGTGACCAGCCGGCGGTACGGGCGGCCTCGACCCGGGAGGCGAAGTCGGCGGCGGGGCCGGCCGGCCCCGTGCCGTCGTCGCCGTAGCGGCGTGGCGGTACGGCCGGGAACCCGGCGTCGGTGGGGTCCGCCGCGCGCCGCTGCCGCCAGCGCCGCCAGGCGTCCGCGTCCCAGTCGGCGGCGAACAGCGCGCCGGGCGCACCCCGCTCGGCGGGCAGCAGGTCGCCGATGCGGAAGGCGAGGGACATCGCGCGCCGCCGCGTCGCCTGGTGGACGAAGCGCACGCCGTCGCCGTCCGGCACGGCGAGCGAGACGGACTCGTCGAGCGCGTCGGCGAGCCGTTCGGCGGCCGGGCCGAGCCGGTCGGGCAGTTCGGAGGCGGCCAGGTAGGCGTTGCCCAGTTCCAGCAGGCCGGGCGCGAGCACCGCGTCCCGGCCCTCGACGCGTACGTGGCCGAGGCGGCCGAGGGTGCTCAGGACGCGGTCGACGGTGGAGCGGGCCAGCGCGGTCGTACGGACGAGGTCGCCGACGGCCTGCCGTCCGCCGCCGGCGGAGAGCGCGCGCAGCACGGACAGGCCGCGCATCAGCGGGCCCACCGCCTCCCGGGGTGGTGGCGGTGCGTCGGTGGCGGGGTGCGTCATGGGCTCTCCACGGTGCGGAAATCTCGTCGGAACCGTACCCGTTGCCCCGTTGACAGGGCCGGGAGAGGGGGACAGACTCGGGGCGCATTCGATCTGAACTTTAGTTCACCTGGCGAACGGTGCGGGTGTGGCCGGGCGGTGCCAGGCTCCGCCGGACGCGGCGCACCGGGACGACGCGAGGGCGAGGACATGGCCGACATCCGTTCCCTGCACGACGCCGTCGGGGCCCTGGTCCACGACGGGGACACCGTCGCGCTGGAGGGCTTCACCCATCTGATCCCCTTCGCCGCCGCGCACGAGATCATCCGGCAGGGCATCACCGGCCTGACCCTGGCCCGGATGACACCGGACGTCGTCTACGACCAGCTCATCGGCGTGGGCGCCGCCCGCAAACTCATCTTCTCCTGGGGCGGCAACCCCGGCGTCGGCTCGCTGCACCGCTTCCGCGACGCCGTCGAGAACGGCTGGCCGCGCCCGCTGGAACTGGACGAGCACAGCCACGCGGGCATGGCCAACCGCTACGTCGCCGGTGCCTCGAAGCTGCCGTTCGCGGTGCTGCGCGGCTACCGCGGCAGCGGCATCCCCGGCCGTACGGCCACCGTCTCCACGGTCACCTGCCCGTTCACCGGTGAGGAACTGGCCGCCGTGGCCGCCCTCAACCCGGACGTCACGGTCATCCACGCCCAGCAGGCCGACCGCGACGGCAATGTGCAGCTGTGGGGCCTGACCGGGGTGCAGAAGGAGGCGGTGCTGGCCGCCGGGCGGGTGCTGGTCACCGTCGAGGAGATCGTCGAGGGGGCGCTGGAGCCCCGGCCCGGCTCGGTGGTGCTGCCCGGCTGGGTGATCGACGCCGTCGCGCCGGTGCCCGGCGGCGCCCATCCCTCGTACGCGGCCGGGTACTCCGTACGGGACAACGACTTCTACCAGGAGTGGGACGCCGTCTCCCGCGACCGGGACACGTTCTCGCGCTGGATCGACGACAACGTGCGGAAGGCGACGCGATGAGCGGTACGGACGAGGGTACGGACGGCGGCGCGCGCTGCGGCCGCGACGAGCTGATGGAGGTCAGCGCGGCCCGCGCGCTGGCCGGCGCGCGGAGCTGCTTCGTCGGGATTGGGCTGCCCAGCACGGCCGCCAACCTCGCGCGCCGCACCGTCAACCCGGGCCTGGTCCTGGTGTACGAGTCCGGCACCATCGGCTCCCGGCCCACCCGGCTGCCGCTGTCGATCGGCGACGGCGAACTGGCCGACACCGCCGACGCCGTGGTGTCCGTGCCGGAGATGTTCAACTACTGGCTGCAGGGCGGCCGGATCGACGTGGGCTTCCTCGGGGCCGCCCAGCTCGACCGGTTCGCCAACATCAACACCACCGTCGTGGACCGCGGCCCGGACAGGCCCGAGGGCCGGCTGCCCGGCGCCGGCGGCGCCCCCGAGATCGCCGCGAACTGCGGCGAGGTGCTCATCGTGCTGCGGCACACCCGCCGCAACCTCGTCCCGGCACTCGACTTCGTCACCACCCTCGGGCACGGCGCCGGGCCGGGCGACCGCGCCGCCCTCGGAATGCGCGGCGCCGGACCCACCGCCGTCATCACCGACCTGGGCATCCTGCGCCCGGACCCGGACACCGCCGAGCTCGTGCTGACCGCGCTGCACCCCGGCGTGACGGCGCGGCAGGCACGCGAGGCGACCGGCTGGGAGCTGCGCACGGCAGCGGACCTGACGGTCACCCGGGCGCCGACCGACGCCGAACTCGCCGCGCTGCGTGCACTCAAAGCGGCCGGTGAGCGGGCAGCATGAGCACATCGGCGTGGGCCGGGTGCGCGCGCCGGTGCCGGGACGGCGACCGGTCCGCACGCGCTGCTCCGTCCGCGCCGGTCCGTCCGCGTCGACCGGCCCGTACGCGCGGCCCCGCCCGCAACCCCGCGCGTACGGACCGGCCCGCAGCCCGGAACCCGCCGCCCCGCCCCGCAAGGAGAGCAGGCCCGAAGCCGCCACCGGCCCTACGTCTGGAGAACTCCCGATGACTCCACCGAGCGCATCCGCCGCCCCGGCGCCCCCGGCCGCCCAGGGGCCCGCCGACCCCGCGGCGGCAAAGGAGCCGCCGACCCCGGGCCCCGAACCGCAGTCCGTCATCGACCGTGAGATCGCCGCCCTGCACACCGCCGCCGCCCGTGCCCGCGCGGCGGGCGGCCCCGTACCGGCGCATCCCGGCCGCGACTTCGCCCCGTACCGCAGCACCCGCCTGCGCCACCCCCGGCAGCCCCTGGCCGCGATCGACGCGCTGCGCGACCCGGAGGCCGTCGAACTGGCCGGGCCCGCCTTCGGCGGCACCGACGTCACCGCCCTGGACGCCGACCTCACCCGCCAGCACGCCGGCGAGCCGCTCGGCGAACGCATCACCGTCGCCGGCCGGGTCCGGGACCGCGCCGGGCGCCCGGTACGCGGCCAGCTCGTCGAGATCTGGCAGGCCAACGCCTCCGGCCGGTACGCCCACCGGCTCGACCAGCACCCGGCGCCGCTCGACCCGAACTTCACCGGCGTCGGCCGCTGCCTGACCGACGACGACGGCCGGTACGCGTTCACCACCGTGCGGCCCGGCGCCTACCCGTGGCGCAACCACCACAACGCCTGGCGCCCCGCCCACATCCACTTCTCCCTCTTCGGCACCGCCTTCACCCAGCGGCTGGTGACCCAGATGTACTTCCCCGGCGACCCGCTGTTCCCGTACGACCCGATCCTCGCCTCGTGCACCGACCCGCGGGCCCGCGAGCGGCTCGTCTGCGCGTACGACCCGGACCTCGCCCGTGCGGAACGGTCCCTCGGCTACCGCTGGGACATCGTGCTGGACGGGCCGTCCGCCACCCGGACCGAGGAGGACCACTGATGTCCGCCGCACCGCACGAGCACGACGGCGTACCGCAGCAGCCCGGTGCCGCCACCGAGCCGTCCGGGCTCCTCGACCCCACCCCGTCCCAGACCATCGGCCCCTTCTACGGCTACGCGCTGCCGTTCCCGGGCGGCGGGCAGGCCGCCCCCGCCGGGCACCCCGACACCGTCACCCTGCACGGCCGGGTCCTGGACGGCGCGGGGGAGCCGGTGCCGGACGCGCTGCTGGAGTTCTGGCAGGCCGGACCGGACGGGAGCCTGCACGGCGCGCCCGGTTCGCTGCGCCGCGACCCGGCGACCGGCGCGGTCGTCGGCCGCGACGGGGTGGACTTCACCGGCTTCGGCCGGGTGCCCACCGACGCCGACGGCCGCTACGTGCTGCGCACCCTGCCCGCCACGGCCCCGGCGGGCCGCCCGGTCGCGGCCCCGTACATCGCGGTGTGCGTCTTCGCCCGCGGTCTGCTGCACCACCTGTTCACCCGCGTCTACTTCCCCGGCGACGCCGCCGCCCACGCGGCCGACCCGCTGCTGTCCCAACTGCCCGCGCACCGGGCGCGCACGCTGGTCGCGCGCGCCGACGGCGAGCGCCGGTACCGCTTCGACATCCGTCTCCAGGCCGCCGACGCCGGGAGCGGGGCCGCGGAAGGCGGCGAGGAGTGCGAGGAGACGGTTTTCCTTGAGTTCCGCTGACCAGCCCGCCGGGCGCCGGCCCGAAGCGCCCGCCGTGTGTCCGGAGAGCGCCGATGTCGGTCTGCTGTCCCCGGGCCGGGCGGACTCGGCGGTCGAGGCCGCCACCGGCGACGCCGCGTACGTACGTGCCCTGCTGGACGCGGAAGCGGCCCTGACCCGGGCGCAGGCGGCCGTCGGCCTCGCACCGCGCGCGGCGGCCGAAGCGGTCACCGCCGCCGTCCGCGACAGCGGCCACTACGACATCCGCGAACTCGCGGTACGGGCCCGCTCCGGCGGCAACCCGGTCATCCCCCTCGTCGCCGCGCTCACGTCCGCCGTGGCCGCGCGCGACGGCGCGGCTGCCGCGTACGTCCACCGCGGCGCCACCAGTCAGGACATCCTCGACACGGCCACGATGCTGGTCTGCGCCCGCGCCCTGGAGGCCGTTCTCGGCGACCTGGACGACACCGCGGCGGCCCTGGGGCGGCTGGCGGCCGAGCACCGCGACACCCCGATGGCGGGCCGCACCCTCACCCAGCACGCGGTGCCGACCACGTTCGGCCTCAAAGCCGCCGGCTGGCGCGGGCTGGTCCTGGACGCCCGGGACCGGCTCGCCGCCGTACGGTCCGCGCTGCCCGCGCAGCTGGGCGGCGCGGCGGGCACCCTCGCCGCCTTTCACGCCTTCGCGGAGGCCGACGCCGATCCCGGTCCCTCGGACGCGGTCCGGAACGGCACGGACGCTCTCGGACCACGGCTGCTCGCCGCGTACGCCGCGCAGACCGGCCTGGCCGAACCCGTGCTGCCCTGGCACACCCTGCGCACCCCCGTCGCCGACCTGGCCGGCGCGCTCGCGCTCACCGCGGGCGCCCTCGGCAAGATCGCCGCCGATGTGCTGGCCCTGTCCCGTACGGAGACCGCGGAGCTGAGCGAGGGCAGCGGCGGCGGCTCGTCGGCCATGCCGCACAAGTCCAACCCCGTACGGGCCACGCTGATCACCGCCGCGGCCCGGCAGGTACCGGCCCTGGCCGGGGTGCTGTACGGGTCCCTGGCCGCCGAGGACGAACGGCCGGCCGGCGCCTGGCACGCGGAGTGGCAGCCGCTGCGCGACGCCCTGCGCCTGGTGGGCGGCGCGGCCCGGGACGCCGCCGAACTGTCCGCCGGACTGCGGGCGCACCCGCGGCGGATGCGCGCGAACCTCGACGCCACCGGCGGGCTGATCGTCACCGAGCGCCTGGCGGCCGTACTCGGCGCCCACCTCGGGCGGGACACGGCCAAGCGGCTGCTCACCGAGGTGGCGCGCCGCGCGGCGGACGACGGCACCGGCCTGGACGGGGCGCTGGAGCGTGCCCTTCGCTCGGACCACCCCGCCGCCGCGGCGGCCTTCCCCGCCGCGCGGCTGCGCGAACTGACCGACCCGGCCGCGTACACGGGCTCGGCCGGGGCCCTCGTGGACCGGGCCCTGCGCCGCCCCGGCGCCCGTCGCCCCGCACCGAGCCCGCAGGAGCACGCATGACCACGCCGCCCGGCCGGCCCGGCACCGCACACGCCGGCACCGCCCGACCGCTCCCGCACCACCGTGAGGACGGGCCCGCCGAGGCGCCCCCGCTCGTGCTCGGGCCGTCCCTGGGCACCACGCTCACCGTGTGGGACCCCCAGGCGGAGGTGCTGGCGCGCCGGTTCCGCGTCATCCGCTGGGACCTGCCGGGGCACGGCGGGACACCGTACGACGTGCTCGGGGACGGTACGGACGGACGGCCCCGCACGGTCGCCGGTCTCGGCGGGCTCGTCCTCGGCCTCGCCGACTCCCTCGGCATCGACCGGTTCGCGTACGCGGGCATCTCCCTGGGCGGGGCCGTCGGCGCCTGGCTCGCGGCGCACCACCCCGAGCGGATCGCCTCCCTCGCCCTGGTCTGCTCCGCCGCCCGCTTCGGCGAGCCCGGAGCCTGGCACGAACGGGCCGCCCTCGTACGGGAACAGGGCCTCGCGCCGGTCGCCGCCACCACCGCCGGCCGCTGGTTCACCCCGGCCTTCGCCGGCTCCCCGGCGGCGGACGCTCTCGTGGCCGGGCTGCGGGCGGTGGCGCCCGAGGGGTACGCGGCCTGCTGCGACGCGCTCGCCACGTACGACCTGCGCGGCGACCTGGGCCGCATCGGCGCGCCCACCCTCGTCGTCGCGGGCCGCGACGACCCCGCGACGCCGCCCGCGCACGCCCGCGAACTCGCCGACGGCATCCCGGCCGCGAGCCTGACCGAGCTGGCCGGGGCCGCCCACCTGGCCAACACCGAACGGCCCGCGCA
The DNA here is from genome assembly GCF_042732265.1 of Streptomyces sp. NPDC059788. Classification (NCBI taxonomy): domain Bacteria; kingdom Bacillati; phylum Actinomycetota; class Actinomycetes; order Kitasatosporales; family Streptomycetaceae; genus Streptomyces; species Streptomyces sp. NPDC059788. Next base: position 135,863 of record NZ_JBHWHY010000004.1, read on the forward strand.
GGTGCTCGCCGCGCTCCTCGGCCATCTGGCGGCGTACCCGGGGGACCACGACGGGGCGGTTCCGGACGACATCCCTGGCTGCGACCGCACGCAATCGCCCACCGACGACCGCACCCGGTACGCCGCCGGCACCGCGGTCCGCCGCGCCGTCCTCGGGGACGACCACGTCGACCGCGCGGCCGCCCGCACCACCGAATTCACCGCCGTCTTCCAGGACTTCATCACCCGCTACGCCTGGGGCGAGATCTGGACCCGCCCCGGCCTGTCCCGGCACACCCGCAGCTGCGTCACTATCACCGCCCTGGTGGCCCGCGGCCACCACGAGGAGCTGGCGCTGCACCTGCGTGCCGCCCTGCGCAACGGGCTGACCGCCGAGGACATCCGGGAAGTGCTGCTCCAGTCGGCCGTCTACTGCGGCGTACCGGCGGCGAACTCCGCGTTCGTGCTGGCCGACCGCGTCCTCGCCGAGCACCGCGAAGGAAGGTGACCCCGATGCGCCCCACACCCCCCGTACCCCTCACCCGCGCCCCCGCCCCGGCACCCGCCCCCGCCACGACCACGGTCGGCATCGTCGGCGGCGGCCCGGCGGGGCTGCTGCTGGCCCGGCTGCTGCACCGCTCCGGCATCGACAGCGTCGTCCTGGAGAGCCGTGACCGCGCGTACGTCGAACGGCGCCAGCGCGCGGGCATCCTGGAGCAGGGCACCGCCGACACGCTGCGCGAATGCGGCGCGGGGGAGCGCATGGACCGGCAGGGCCTCGTCCACCACGGCATCCACCTGCGCTACGACGGGCGCTCGCACCGCGTGGACTTCCCGGCCCTGACCGGCCGCAGCGTGCTGGTCTACGCGCAGACCGAGGTGGTCAAAGACCTCATCGCCCTCCAACTCGCCGACGGCGGACCGCTGGTCTTCGGGGCGCGGGCGCTCGCCGTGCACGGCGCGGACACCGCACGGCCCGTGATCCGCTATGCGCACGGCGGCCGTGAACACACGCTGACCTGTGACTACGTCGTCGGCTGCGACGGATTCCACGGCGTCACCCGCGACGCGGTGCCGGGCCGGGCGCGGCGCACGTACGAGCGCGGCTATCCCTACTCCTGGCTCGGCGTCCTCGCCGACGTGCCGCCGTCCTGCGACGAGCTGGTGTACGCCCACTCCGCCCGCGGCTTCGCCCTGTTCAGCATGCGCTCGCCCACCGTCAGCCGCCTCTACCTCCAGGTCCCCAACGGCACCGACCCCGCCGACTGGCCCGACGAGCGGATCTGGGACGAACTCGACGCCCGCTCCGCCACCGACGGCCCCTGGGAGCTGGCCCGTGGCCCGATCACCGCCAAGTCGGTCCTGCCGATGCGCAGCGTGGTCACCGAGCCCATGCGGTACGGGCGGGTGCTGCTCGCCGGGGACGCGGCGCACATCGTGCCGCCGACCGGCGCCAAGGGGCTGAACCTCGCCGCCTCCGACGTCACCGAACTGGCCCGTGCCTTCGCCCGCCTGAAGGACACCGGTGCCACGGACCTGCTGGACGGCTGGTCCGCCGGCTGCCTGCGCCGGGTCTGGCGCGCCGAGCACTTCTCGTACTTCATGACGACGACCCTGCACACCGACCCCGCCCAGAGCGCCTTCGACACCCGCCTGCAGATCGCCCAGCTCGACCGCATCGCGTCCGCCCCGCACGCCGCCGCCGAACTGGCCGAGAACTACACGGGCCTGCCGCTCGCCCGGTTCGCTCCGGCGGCCGTCGCCCCGGCCTGAACCGGCCGCTGTCCGCCGCCGGGCCGCTCCCGCACCACTTCCGACGGCTTCTTGTCGTCGCGCAGGCCCAGGAACCGCGGATGGCGCAGCTTGCCGTCGCGCGTCCACTCCGTGAAGCCGATCTGCGCCACCAGTTCGGGCCGTACCCAGTGCACCCGCTGCTCGCGCACCTCGTCGGCGAACGGGGACCGCTTCGTCTCCAGCGCGTCCAGCCGACCGCGCAGGTCCCGCAGCAGACGCCGGTCGTAGCCCGTGCCGACCTTGCCCGCGTACCGCAGCCGCCCGTCCCCGCAGTAGCCGACGAGCAGCGCGCCGAAGCCGACCCGGCTCCCGGCGGGCTCGGTGAACCCGCCGACCACCAGCTCCTGGCCCGCCTCGCACTTGAGCTTGAGCCAGTCGGGGGAGCGGCGGGGCACGTACCGCCCGTCGGCCCGCTTGGCGATCAGCCCTTCCCAGCCGCGGGCGCACGCCTGGTCCAGCTGCTCCTGACCGCCCTGGTTGCGGTGTGCCGTCAGCCGCAGCGGGCTGCGGAACTCCAGCGCCCGCCGCAGCAGCGACTTGCGGGCCCGCAGCGGCAGCCGGGTGGTGTCCTGTCCGTCCAGGCGCAGCAGGTCGAAGAGGTAGTAGGTGACGGCGACGCCGCTCGTGCGTGCCTGGTCCGGGTCGGTGAGCTGTATCCGCTGCTGGAGGCGGGCGAAGTCGGTACGCCCCCGGTGGAAGGCGACGATCTCCCCGTCCACGGTGAAGTCGGCGCACGTCTGCCGTGCCAGCGCGTCGATGATCTCGGGGTAGGTGCGGTTCAGCGCGTTGCCGTTGCGGGACAGCAGCCGTACCCGGCCGCCGTCGCGTACGGCCAGCACCCGGATGCCGTCCAGCTTGCGCTCGAAGACCCAGCCGCCGTCGAACTCCCGCCGGTCGCTGAGGACCGCGAGCATGGGGCGGGCGGCGAGGTCGGCGCCCGGGGGCGCGTCGGCCAGCAGCCGGCGCTGGGTGTCCGGCAGCCCGTCGAGCAGCGAATTCACCCGCGCCTCTTGCTGCCGGGCTTGCTCTCGCCCGTGCTCTTGCCGGGGGCGGACCCGCCGGACTCCGCCGCCACATCGGCGGCGACCTGCTTGAGCGTGTGCCCGCTCAGCGCCGAGCGGGCCCGCCGGGGATCGGGCGTGCCCTGACCTCCGGCCTGCGCGTCGTCCGCCTTCACCAGCAGCCAGGATTCCCGCTCGTCGCTGTCGGTACCACCGCGGAACCGGGTGAGGGCATAACCGCCCCGCAGCTTCCTGCCCTCCAGCCGGAAGGTCGCATGGCCCTTTTCCAGCGATTCGGCGAACGGTACCGGACGGCCTTTCCTGTCGTGCGACATCGGGCGATAGTGCCCCTGGTCCCAGACGATGACCGTGCCGCCCCCGTACTCGCCCGCGGGAATGACCCCTTCGAAATCCCGGTAGTCCAGCGGGTGGTCCTCGGTGGGCATGGCCAGCCGTTTGTCCTTGGGGTCCGTGGAGGGGCCCTTCGGTACGGACCATGATTTGAGGACCCCGTCGACCTCCAGCCGGAAGTCGAAGTGCATGGTGCTCGCGTCGTGGATCTGCACCACGAACCGCGGATTCCCGGACGAGGCCGCCGCATCGCCGCCCCGCGGCTCGGAGGTCCGGTCGAAATGCCGCTTGGACAGATAGGTCCGCAGCGGTTCCCTGCTCATGGCGGGCCCGCCGGGTCAGCGGCCGAGGGCCTTGGCGAGCTGGTCCTTGTTCATGTTCGACCGGCCCTCCACACCGCGCTGCTTCGCCTCGTTGTAGAGCTGGTCGCGCGTGGGGCCCTTGGCGCCGGTGCGGTTGCCCGAGCGCCGGCCGCCGCGCTCGGGCGCCGACATGCGGTCCTTGGTCGAGGTCCTGCTCGCCGTGCCGGACTCGCCGGAGCGGGCGCGCTCCTTGTTCACGGTACGGGCCGCGATCTCCTTCGCCCGGCCCGTGGACGTACCGCGCTTCTCGGCGCCCTCCTTGATGTGCTCGTACTGACGCTCACGCTTCTTGTTCGACCCTGCCGGCATGGAAATTCCCCTTTTTCTCGCACCCGCCCCGGACGCATACGGTGCAGCTGCCCCGGGCCTGCCGTGTTCGGCTTTCTGGAACTACCGTTACCCGTGAATTCCGGCCCGTAACGAAAGCCCTCCGCCACTGCTCCGACGGGCCGAACGCACGGAACGCACTCAGCGCGCCCGGCCCTTTTCTCACGCCCCGGACCTGCGGGCCCGTACGCACCGGATGAACTCCTCCGCATACGGCAGGGCGACACACGCGCCCACCCCGGCCGCGATACCGGCCAGGTATTTCCCGGGCAGCGGATGTTCCTTGGGCAGCAGTTTCCAGGCGTCCGGCCGCCGCCCGCCGTGTGCGAGATCCCGTACGGACTCCCAGTGCAGGCAGGAGGTGATGGCCACGGCCGCCGGCGGCAGCACCTCCAGGAAGCTGTGGATGTGCTGCTCCACCGGACGCACCTCGCGGTCCTCGGTGGCCACCGTCACGTCCCAGACCGCGGTCGCGCCGTGCACGGCGGCGGCCCCGCCCATCATCGTCAGCACCAGCGGGTTGACGCGCGCGACCAGGCCGGCCAGCACCGGCACCCCGGCCTCGGCCATCATCAGCGCGTGGATCGCCGACTCCTTGACGCCGGTGGTCCGCTCGATGTGTGTGCGCCGGTGCATCACCCAGTCGGCGACGGCCGGCACGAACCACATGGGCAGCACGCCGTACATCAGGACGCGCCGCGTCGCGTTCTCCACGTCGTCCGCGCCGGGGACGGGCCGCAGCGCCCGCCCCCGCCGCCAGTGCCGCCAGTCCTTCAGCGCCGTCAGCCTGGCCATGGGTCCTCCTTCTCGCTTCGGCTCGGTCGGTGTCGGCCGGGGCCGGCCCCGGCGTCCGCCGCCGGCCCCGGCCCCGCCGGTCAGTCCCGGTGCTCCCCGCGGTCCTTGCCGCCCGGCAGGAACTCCTGGATCTTCGCCTTGACGCCCTGTTTGAGCACCCCGGCCGTCTCCGGGTCGCCCTTGAGGACCGCGCTCGCCGCCGCCTCGATCTGGTCCAGCGTGGCGTGCGGCGGGATCGGCGGCACGTCGGGGTCGGTACGGAAGTCGATGACGAACGGCCGGTCCGCGGCGAGCGCCTGCCGCCACGCGCCCTCGACCTCCTCGGGCCGCTCGACCCGGACGCCGCCGAGACCGATGGAGCGCGCGAAGCCGGCGTACGGCACGTCCGGGATGCGCTGCGACTCCTCGAACTGCGGCGCCCCCGACATGGCCCGCATCTCCCACGTCACCTGGTTGAGGTCCTCGTTGTTCAGGACCGCGACGATCAGGCGCGGGTCGCTCCACTCCCGCCAGTACTTCGCGGCGGTGACCAGTTCCGCCATGCCGTTCATCTGCATCGCCCCGTCACCGACGATCGCCAGCGCGGGCCGCTCGGGGTGGGCGAACTTCGCGCCGATCACGTACGGCACGCCCGGCCCCATGGTGGCCAGCGTCCCGGACAGCGAACCGCGCATCGAGCCGCGCAGCCGCAGGTGGCGCGCATACCAGTTGGCCGCCGAACCGGAGTCCGCCGCCAGGATCACGTCGTCGGGCAGCAGCGCGTCGAGCGCGTGCACCACGTACTCCGGGTTGACCGGGTCGGCCGCCACGGCGGCGCGCCGCTCCATGACCTTCCACCAGCGCTCGACGTTCGACTCGATCTGCTCCCGCCACTTGCGCGCCTTCTTCTGCTTCAACAGTGGCAGCAGCCGCTCCAGCGTCGCCGACGCTTCACCGACGAGGTTGACCTCGAAGGGGTAGCGCAGCCCGACCATGAACGGATCGATGTCGATCTGCACGGCGCGGGCCTGTCCGTACTCCGGCAGGAACTGCGAGTACGGGAAGCTGGAGCCGATCACCAGCAGCGTGTCGCACTCCCGCATCAGCTCGTAACTGGGCCGGGTGCCCAGCAGCCCGATGGCGCCGGTCACATACGGCAGTTCGTCGGAGAGCGCGTCCTTGCCCAGCAGGGCCTTCGCCACCCCGGCGCCGAGCAGTTCGGCGGTCTCCCCGACCCGCTCGCGGGCTCCGCGGGCGCCCTGCCCGACCAGGATCGCCACCTTCTCGCCCGCGTTGAGCACCTCGGCGGCGCGCTCCAGCTCCCGGTCGGCCGGTACCGGCGCGTACTCCGATACGCCCAGGCTGGACGGCACCATCTTGAACTCGTGCGTGGGCGCGCTGTACTCCAGCTCCTGCACGTCGCCGGGGACGACGACCGCCGTGACGGTGCGCTTGGCGTACGCGGTGCGTATCGCCCGGTCGAGGACGTTGGGCAGCTGCTCCGGGACGGTCACCATCTCGCAGAATTCCGACGCGACGTCCTTGTACAGGCTCATCAGGTCGACTTCCTGCTGATAGGAGCCGCCCATGGCGCTGCGCGCGGTCTGGCCCACGATGGCCACGACGGGTACGTGGTCCAGCTTGGCGTCGTAGAGCCCGTTGAGCAGGTGGATGGCGCCCGGCCCGGAGGTCGCCGCGCACACCCCCACCTTGCCGGAGAACTTCGCGTATCCGACCGCCTCGAACGCGGCCATCTCCTCGTGCCGGGCCTGCACGAACTTCGGCCGGTTCCCGGCCCGTCCCCAGGCGGCGAGCAGTCCGTTGATGCCGTCCCCGGCGTAGGAGAAGACGTGCTCGACATCCCATTCGCGCAGGCGCTGGAGTATGTGGTCGGAGACTTTGCTGGACATGCGGTTCTTTCCTTTCACACATCGCGACGACGGGTACCGGCCCGGCCTCCCGTGTGCCCGCCCCGGCCCCGGTGAATGCACCGCCGGGCGGACGGTTCCCGGACGGGCATACGGTTACCGGCCGTCATCCGGCGCGCCGGCCCGGTTCCGCGAGCAGGCTGCTGTCCAGGCGTTCCGCCAGGTCGGCCGGCCCGCCGTACACCTCGTACGCGCCCGCCTCCCGCAGGTCGCGCTCCGGAAAGCCGCCGCTGAGCACCGCCAGGCACGGCACGCCGGCGCGCCGGCTCGCCCGTACGTCCCAGACGGTGTCGCCGACGAACACCGCCGCCTCGGCGCGGACGCCGCTGTGCTCCAGGGCGCTTTCGACCAGGTCCGGCGCGGGTTTGCTCGCCGACACGTCGTCCGAACCGGTGACCGCGGTGAGGACGTCCTCCGCGTCCAGCGCGCGGCGCATGGCGTCCAGTTCCGGGCCGTGCGCCGAACTGGCCAGCACCACCGTCCAGCCGCGCTTCGCGCACTCCCGCAGCAGTTCGGCCGCACCGTCGAGCGGGGCCAGCCGCTCCCAGTACTGCGCGAAGAGCGTGCCGTGCGCCGCCCGGACAGTCGCGTCCCCGTCGCGGTCCCGGTCCCGTCCCTCGCCGAGCAGGTGGTCGATCAGGTGGTCGGACCCCATGCCGATGGCGCGATGGATGTCCGCCATGGGCACCCGGTGGCCGGACTGCCGGAACGCCTCCCACCAGGTGACCGCGTGCAGGTAGGTACTGTCGATCAGCGTTCCGTCGACGTCGAAGAGCGCGGCTCCGCGTGGGCTCACCCGTGTTTCCTTCCGCGAAGGCCGGACAGCGCTGCCCGGCCGCGTTGGTTGAAGCGCCCGGCGGCCCGGTCGTTGAGGGCGCCGAGCGCCTTGCGCAGCCATGAGACGGGAGCGGCGGACGTCCCGCCGCCGCGCACCGCGACGCCCTCGGTGACGCCCGGCTCGCCGACGGCGTCCCGCGGCAGGACCCGCGCCAGCGCCGACGACAGCCGGGTGGTGGTCACCGGGGCCACGCCGTGCGCCTTGGCGGCCACCCGGGCGGCCGGTGTCAGGACCACGCGGGGGCGGCGGCGCTGCACCCCGGACACGATGCGCTCGGCGGCGCGTTCGGCGTTCATCGACAGGACGGGGGCGCCCGCCAGCGCCGAGAACCAGGCGAACTCGCGCGCCGCGTCCCCGCCGAACTGCGCGTGCAGATGCGAACCCGTCCGCATCAGCCCCGGATGCACCGCCGTCACCGACACGCCGTACGCGCTCTCCTCCGCGTGCAGCCCCTCGGCCAGCGCGGCGACGGCCGACTTGGCGCAGGAGTACGGCAGCAGATGCGGCACGGCCAGCAGCCCGCCGACCGAACCGATCAGCGCCAGCCGCCCGCCGGCCGGGCTGCGCCGCAGGTGGGGGAGGGCCGCCAGGGACGTGTTCAGCGCACCGTCGAAGATCGATGCCATGGCGTCGTGGAACGCCTCGTGCCCCATCGAGGCGGACGGGCCCACCTGGATGACCCCCGCGTTGCCGATGACGATGTCCAGTCCGCCTTCCCGCGCCGCGATGTCCTCGACGGCGGCCTCGACCGCCGCCCGGTCGCGTACGTCGCACACCGCCGTACCGACCGGCGGCCCGCCGGGGCGGCGCAGCGACCGGGCGGCCTCGGCGAGTTCCCCGTCGTCGCGCGCCATGATCGTCACGCGGCAGCCACGCGCCCCGAGCTGACGTGCCATCAGCAGTCCCAGTCCCCGCGACCCGCCCGTCACCAGGGCGCTCAGCCCGGCGATCGGCGGCGCGGCGGTGAATTGCGGCATGACCGGTCCCTTCCCCTCGCTTCGTGCCTGCTCCGGCGTGCCCGGTGCCGTCCCGTCACGGGGTGAACAGCACCTTGATCGCGCCGTCGGTCTTCTTCTGGAACATCTCGTATGCCTCGGGTGCCTTGTCCAGCGGCAGCCGGTGCGTCGCGAAGTCGTCCACGCCCAGCGGGTCGTCGTCCGTGAGCAGCGCAATGATGTCGTCCGCCCAGCGCCGTACGTTGGCCTGCCCCATCCGGAACGTGAGCTGCTTGTCGAACATCACCAGCATCGGCATCGGATCGGTCATCCCGCCGTACACGCCGCTGATGGAGACCGTGCCGCCGCGGCGCGCCAGCGAGATGGCCAGGTGCAGGGCGCTCAGCCGGTCCACACCCGCCTTGCTCATCAGCTTCTCCGCCCACCGCGACGGCATCAGCCCGGCGGCCTGCTGCGCCAGGCGCTCGGCCGGGCTGCCGTGCGCCTCGGTGCCCACCGCGTCGATGACGGCGTCCGGGCCGCGGCCGTCGGTCACGTCCTTGACGGCGTCGAGCAGCCCGTCCTCACCGTCGAAGGCGTCCAGGTCGAAGACGGTCGCCCCGTCGCGGCGGGCCCGTGCCAGCCGTTCGGGCACATGGTCGATGCCGATCACCTGCCCGGCGCCCAGATGCCGGGCGATCCGGCAGGCCATGGCGCCGATCGGGCCGAGCCCGAGGACGGCGACGCTGCTGCCCTCGGTGACGTCGGCGTACCGCACGGCCTGCCAGGCGGTGGGCAGGACGTCCGACAGGTAGACGAAGCGGTCGTCGGCCGGGCCGTGCGGCACCTTGATCGGGCCGTACTGGGCCTGTGGCACGCGCAGGAACTCGGCCTGCGCGCCGGGCACCTGGCCGTAGAGCTTGGTGTACCCGAACAGCGCGGCGCCGCTGCCGTGCTCGCGGACCTGCGTCGTCTCGCACTGTGTCTGGAGGCCGTCGCGGCACATCCGGCAGGTGCCGCAGGCGATCTGGAACGGGATCACCACCCGGTCGCCGGGACTGAGGTCCGTCACCTGTGACCCGGTCTCCTCGACGATGCCCATCGGCTCGTGCCCCAGGATGTCGCCGGGCGTCATGTAGGGCGTGAGCACCTCGTACAGATGCAGGTCGGAGCCGCACAGACCGCTGGACGTGATCCTGATGACGGCGTCCGTCGGCTGCTCGATCCGCGGGTCCGGGACGTTTTCCACACGGACGTCACGCTTGCCGTGCCAGACGTTCGCTCGCATTGCGGATCTCCTGGTTCTGGCGCCGTACGCCGGACGGACGGGGCCGGTCGAGGACGGCGACCGCCAGCAGCACAAAGGCCGCTTTTCAGTCTAAAGCGGTGTTCTTCGCCGTGGCAGCTCCAGTACCCGCATCGCCCGGTCCGAATCGTTTCCGTACAGCGGTCACACGGGTCCCGGCAGCCGCGGCTCGGGTTTTCCCCGCCGGGAATCCGGATACCCGCCGCAGTACCCAAGGGGGCGACCCACCAGCCACCCACCCCGGCCCGCGGGCCGTCGAGACCGCACGGAGCCCCGATGACCGAGTACGGATACTTCCTCTCCTGCGAGGAGCACAGCCCGTCGGAACTGGTCGAACAGGCCCGCATGGCGGAACAGGCCGGCTTCACCAGCCTGTGGATCTCCGACCACTTCCACCCGTGGAACGCCGAACAGGGCCAGAGCCCGTTCGTGTGGTCGGTGATCGGCGCGCTCTCACAGGTCACCTCGCTGCCCGTGGAGACCGCGGTGACCTGCCCCATCATGCGGCTGAACCCCGTCGTGACGGCGCAGGCGGCGGCCACCAGCGGCGTACTCCTCGACGGCCGCTTCCGGCTCGGCGTCGGCAGCGGCGAGGCGCTGAACGAGCACGTGCTCGGCGGCCACTGGCCGCAGGCCTCGGTACGCCTGGAGATGCTGGAGGAGGCCGTCCAGGTGATGCGGCAGCTCTTCGAGGGCGGCGAGGTCAGCCACCACGGCAAGCACTACACCGTGGAGAACGCCCGGCTCTACACCGTGCCCGCCGAACCGGTGCCCATCGACGTCTCCGCGTTCGGCCCCAGCGCCACCGAACTCGCCGCCCGCGTCGGCGACGGCTTCGTGACCATGACACCCGACGCGGACGCCGTCGAACGCTTCCGGCGGGGCGGCGGTGGCAACAAGCCCGTACAGGGCGGGGTGAAGGTCTGCTGGGGCCCCGACCGCGACGAGGCCGTGCGCACCGCGCACCGCCTGTGGGCCAACGAGCAGCTCCCCGGCGAGCTGCCGCAGATCCTCCCCACGCCCCGCCACTTCGAGCAGGCCTCGCAACTGGTCACCCCCGAACGCGTCGCGGAGGCGGTCACCTGCGGCGACGACGTCGACGCGCATGTGTCCGCGCTGGGCGCCTACGGCGAGGCGGGCTTCGACACCGTCCACGTCAGCCAGATCGGCCCGGAGCAGCGGGGATTCTTCGACTTCTACCGTACGAAGGTGCTGCCGCAGCTGGTCGGGTGAACCGCGGCCGGGGGAGGAGTGCGACCCTCCCGGGGCCCGCCGCCGCCCGTCACCCGGCCCGCCGCCGCCCGGCGGCCCGGTGATGCCGCGCCACCGCTGCCCGCAGCTGCGTCCGCACCGGCCCCGGCCCGGTGGTCCCGGTGGCGCCCGCCACCACCTCACCGGCGACCTCGCGGACCTTGATGTTCGAGTGCTGCGAGGTCTGCCGCAGGATCTCCCAGGCCTGTTCGGCGGTGCACGCCTCGGTGGCCATGAGGACGCCGCGGGCCTGGTCTATCAAGGCCCGGCTGTCGAGCGCCCGCCGCAACTGCGCGTTCTCCGCCCGCAACCGCTCGACTGCCGACTCGACGTGGCCCGCTGCCGCGGCGTCAGGGCCGCCACCCGCCTCCGCCGGTTTCGTACGGGACCCACGTGAGCCCGCGCTGAGCCGCAGGGCCGCCAGGGAGCCCCGCCTCACTGCGGCTCCTGGACCGTCGGCGCCCCGGCCGGCGCCGCGCGGCCGAGAAACCTGACCGTCGGCGGCGCGTCGGGCCACTTGCGGTCCAGTTCCATCACACGCTGCGGCTGCCTGCGGAGGTTGAGGGCACGCACCGGAATCCGCTGCCGCAGCCCGTAGGCCTCCAGGCGCCGCAGGAAGTGCAGTCCGGCCGAGTCCATGAACGTGACTCCGGTCATTTCGAGCACCACGCTCCCCAAGCCGGACGGTAACGCGTCGAGCGCCTCGTCGAGCACCGGCACGGTGCCGTAATCGATCTCGCCCCGCACGGTCAGGACGGCACAGGAGCCGAACAGTCCGGTACGGACCCCGAGGGCGTCCGGACCGGCCAGGGAAGACCGGTCTGTCTGTAGGGACATGGCCCCATCGTGGCAGGAGTCAATCCGCTCTGTCCACGCCTACACTGGGGCCACCATGACAACGCAGTGCGCGCCGGCAGCGTCGCACGCCGGGGCCCGGCCCGGCGCGCGCGAGCGGGTGCTGAGCGCCGCCTACGACCTGTTCTCGCGCCGCGGCATCCGCGACGTGGGCGTCAACGAGGTCATCCACCGCTCCCAGGTGGCCAAGGCCACCTTCTACCGGCACTTCCCCTCCAAGGACGACCTGGTCCTCGCCTTCCTCGACCGCCGCGAACAGCAGTGGACCCACGGCCTGATCGAGGCCGGCGCCCGGCAGCGCGGCAGCACCCCCGAGGAACGCCTGCTGGCCGTCTTCGACATCTTCGACGAGTGGTTCCACCAGGCGGACTTCGACGCCTGCACCTTCATCAACGTCCTGCTGGAAATGGGCTGGCAGCACCCCCTGGGCCGGGCCAGCATCCGCTACCTGGACAACATCCGCGCCCTCGTCCGCACCCTGGCCGAGGAAGCCGCCCTCCGCGACTGCGACGCCTTCGCCCGCTCCTGGCACATCCTCATGAAGGGCTCCATCATCTCCGCGGCCGAGGGCGACCACGACGCCGCCCGCCACGCGCGGGGGATGGCCCGTAGTCTGATCGAGCGGCATCGCTGAGCCCCGGCAGTGGCACGGGCGGCGGGACGCGCAGGAGACGGCCGTGGTCCTGCTGCACGGCGCTCCGGGGCTGCCGGACTGTCTGGGCGCGGTCGCCCATGGTCGCGGATCTGGCGCCTGTGTACCGGTACGACCAGCGTGGCACGGGCCGATCCCCGCCGCGGTGCTCCTGATGTGCGGGCCGTTCGTCGGCGAACGGAAGGACACGCAGATCCGCTCGATGAGCACGTGGCCGAGCTGCGCACGTGCCTGCCCACGCGAGCTGAGCTCCTCGGCGGGTGCGACGATCCCCGCCTGTGTCGGCACGTACTTGAATCACTCACGCTACGGCTTGCACTGCCGCTGACGCGGATCGAGGACGCTGGGCATGAGCCCTGGTTGGAGGGGCCCGATGCCGTGCGTGCGTGCCTTCGGCGATTCGTGCAAAGCGCAGTAGGTACATGAGGACTTGACGCTCGGCGGCGCGGATTCCGCCAACGGCGCCGGGACCGTCGGACGAGGCCCCGCGCCGCGGGGCCTCGTCGGCGGCCTACCCCACTTGAGGCGGCGGGGACGGGAAACGGAGCGTCAGTCCGCGCGCCCGGTCCCGCCCCTGCTCAGAGCCAGCGCTTCACGAACTCGATCGCCGCGGAGTCCACCTCCGCGGGGTTCGAAGCGCTCAAAAAGTGCTGCCCGCCCTCGATGACCTCCAGGCGCGCCTCAGGGGAGCGGGTGAACATCCCTATCTCCTCCCGGGCGTGCGTCACGGAATACACCTGGTCCGCGGTGCCGTGCAACCACAGGACGGGGCAGCCCACCTCGTCCAGCCTGCCGTGGAGCCCGTCGCGGTCCCGCAGGTTCACCGTGCTCAGGCGCAACCGGCGGCGCCCGGCGTCGCCGGCGTAGTTCGCCCGGTAGGCGGCGAGCCAGAACGCGCGTTCCTCGGCTGAGACGCCGCCCAGGGCCGTGTCGAACACGGCGTCCACCACCTCGTCCGGCACGACCCAGTCCTCGCCGACCGGGTCGGCGAGGGCGTCGATGAGCGGTGTGTTGAACGCGATCCCGTCCCAGCACCCCAGGTCGCGGCTGCGCGGGCTTTCGAAGTCCATCGACGTGCCGAGCGTGATGAGGCCCTTCACGGTGTCCGGGGCGAGCAGCGCCATGCGGACCGCCACCCAGCCGCCCTGCGAGGTGCCCAGCACGAAAGCCTCGCGGATTCCGAGGGCTTCGAGGGCTTGCAGGTTCGCGACCGCGCTGTCCCAGTAGGTGAAGTGCTGGTACGTGGCCCGCGTACGGCCGTGCCCGTAGGGCTCCAGGGCGAGCAGATTGACCGCCGACCCGAGCTCCGGGTCGGCGAACTGCGGCCGGTACAGCTCTGCAGAGGTGGTGTACGAGTTGATCAGGACCAGCGTCGGGAGCGCGGGATCGTACGGCTTGCCGAAGGTGTACCCGACGGTCGACCCGCCGAGGTGCGGGATCTCGACGGTCTGCTCGGTCTTGCTCATGGACTACTCCTCCATCTGTACACGCAGCTGTACGCGGGAGACCTCCGGGGATCGATGTCGCAGCGGCGGCCCGGAGCCCGGAGACGCCCGACGCCGCTGGGTACACCCCACGGCCCTGGTCACTCCTGCCCGAACACGACCCCAGCCCGGCACATTCCTGAACGGCGTTTTCGACGAGCAGTAGTTCGGCCCGGCCGCCCTGCTGCTCCCGTACCCGTAGGTGGCCGCACGGCCGGGGTGTCGGACGTGGACGTGAGGCTTCATCCCTGGCGGCCGCATGAGGTGTACGGGGAGAGGACGAGGCGGCGGCACCGGGCCGGGTGCCGCCGCCTCGGGGAACTGATCTACCCGGTCTGGCTCTTCGTGCGCTTGGGCAGGCAGAACATCAGGGTCCACATCAGGGCGAGGAGGCTGCCGACCCACCACAGCACGCTGATGAACGCGTCGCGGTTGAGTCCGGCGTCGGGCGAGCCGCCGGTGGTGGCGGAGAACACCAGGGCGGTCAGCGCCGTACCGAGGGCGATGCCCAGGTGAATCGCGGTGTTGAACAGGCCCGAGGCGGCTCCGGCGTCCTCGTGCGGGATCCGGGCCAGCGACAGGTCGGCGAGCGGGCCGCCGACCATGCCGAGGCCGAAGCCGATCAGTACCACCGGAGCGGTCATCGCCAGCAGGGTCAGGTCCCCCTGGCCTGCGTCGACCTGGAGCCCGTAGGCGGCCGTCGAGGCGAGCGTGATGAGGGCTCCGGTCTGGGGAAGGCGGCGGGCGAAGCGCCCGGCGCTCTTCGCCGCGATGGTCGCGCCGGCCAGCTCTCCCAGGGAGAGCAGGACGAAGGCCAGGGCCGCGTGGAAGGGGCTCATGCCCAGGCCGCGCTGGAGGTAGAGGGTCCAGGTCATGAAGAACAGCCCGCACAGCAGGCCGTGCATCAGCTGCGCGGCCATGCCGCCGGAGAACTGCCGGCCCCGGAACAGGGGCAGGGGCACGAGCGGGGCGTTGTCCTGCTTGCGCCGCTGGTGACGCAGGAAGACGCCCAGCGCAAGAAGGCCTGCGGCGAGCAGGGCGAAGCACCACAGCGGCCAGTGATGCAGGTGCCCCTCGGAAAGGGGGAAGACGATCAGGACGATGGCCAGTGCGGACAACGCCATGCCGGTCAGGTCGGGCCGGTCGGCCTTCTTCACGGTCGACTCGGGGATGAACTTGCGTCCCAGGAGGAGCACGGCGAGGCCGACGGGCACGTTGACCAGGAAGATCGGCCGCCAGGACAGCCCGGACAGGTCCGCCTCGGTGAGCAGGCCGCCCAGCACCGGGCCCAGGACATTGGCGAGCGACATGACGGCCCCGTACAGACCGAACACTTTGCTGCGGTTCTGCCCCTCGAAGGTGACATGGAGGGTGGCCAGGATCTGCGGGATCATCAGCGCGGCTGCCGCGCCCTGGAGCCCGCGGGCGCCGATGAGCACGCCGGGCCCGGCGGCGAGGCCGCACAGCAGCGAGGCCGTGGTGAAGACGACGGTGCCGATGAGGAGGATCCTGCGTCGGCCGTAGAGGTCGCCGAGGCGTCCGCCGGTGATCAGCCCGACGGCGATGGGCAGGGAATAGCCGGTGGTCAGCCACTGCACCGTGTCCGGTCCGGCGCCGGTCGACTCCTGGATCGCGGGCAGGGCGGTCAGGACGACCGACTGGTCGATCATGTCCATCAGCTCGGCGCCCAGCAGCACCAGGAGGGCGATCCAGGCAGCCGGGCCCATCTTCGGCAGTCCAGGTGTGGGGTGGGTCGGGGGCTGGGTGGTGTGCTGCGGCTCGTTGCCGAGCGCGGAGGAAGACACGACGGGAAACTCCTGATCCAAAGGAATCGGGGAGCCCTGCCGGCAGCCGCACCGGGGCCGGAAACACGGAACCCGGGGCAGACGGCAGAGCTGCACCCGGGAAGGAAAACTGCGGGGAAGGGTGACGCAACTCAGGCCAGCGCGACGTCCGCCCCGGACACGTGCGACGACTCAGCACGTGGGGAACGCGGACGACTACATGGCCTGGTTAATAGGACGTCACCTCAAGATCGGACCAGCTGGAACAGGGAATTCGGTTGCTGTCACCGATACCTCGGCACAGGAATTCGTCCACGATACGACACCCCAGGCCCCCGGCGCACACCGGATAGCAGATCGGCCCCTGTCGGTCCGGCCGGCGGACGGTCAGCCTCCGCTGTCAGAAACGGTACTTTGCCCGGACCAGATCAAAGAGGGCCGCACGGATATCACGGAGCGCCGTTCCGGTTCGCAGAACCCGTTCTCACTCAAAGACGGGTTCGGGTACTTCTGAGAATCGTCTGTGACAGCGGTGTGCTCGAAGTCGTCGGTGCTTGTTTCCGAACTGGGAGTGTCAGAGGTCAGGTGTGATTCTTGACAGACTCGGCGGGCAGGGTGCCGGCGCGGGCGTCGTATTCCACCGCGATAGAGGTCGTCGAAACCGACGAACCGACGGCCGATGCCGAGTCGGTCGTCATCGACGTGCACGTCGCCGGCGTGACGTACCCGGAGGTTGCGCCGGCGCCGACGAGGTCGTCGTGGCAGACGCCTTCGAGGACGCGGTGCGGGAGCTGACCGGCGATCGGGGCGTGGACATCGTCGTGGATCCGGTCGGAGCCGACCGGGTCTCCGGCTCAGTGCGCATCCTCGCGCGTGAGGGCCGCCTTCTGGTCATCGGCTCGGTCGGCGGTGACGTCGCCCAGGTCAAGGTCGACAGTCTTATGCGCAACAACCTCGATGTCTCGGGAGTCGGCTGGGGCGCGTTCTGGAGCGAGGAGCCTTCCTACCTGCAGGAGCAGTGGGCCGCGCTACTGCCTCTCCTGCGGGCCGGTCATCTTCAGCCCGTGATGGGGCGGCGCTTCCCGCTTGAGCAGGCATCGCAGGCTCTGCTCGAACTCGATCAGCGCCGCGCGCAAGGAAAGGTGCTGCTGGACGTCCGGGCTCACCGATCCCACGAATGACCGGCGTGGGCCCGCGCCAGAACGGTAGGACAGGCTCAGACCTCCGGCACCACTGTCGCGATCAGTGCGCGGATCTCCGCTGCCTCGGGCGAGCCGAGGTCCGTGTAATGGCGTAGGGCACTCTTCCAGTGGTGGAGGGCGAGGTGCGGGGCGCGCGACCGGGTGACCGAGCCCAGGCCGCGGCGGGCGCGGGCTTCCTCGTACTTGCTGCCGCAGGAGCGGCTCGCACGGAGAGCACGCAGCAGGTGCAGTCTCGCTGTGGCGAAGTCCCCGGCCTTGGCGAAGGCCTCACCCAGACCGTTGAGCGTCATCGCCGAGTCGAGGTGGAGCCCCAGCCTGCTGAAGACCGCACTCGCCTCCCGTAGGTGGTCCACGGCCTCGATGAAGCGGTCGAGTTCCGTTTCCGCCAGTGCCATGCCCCGCAGGGTGATGGCGCGGTTGCGTTCCGCGCCCAGTTGCTCGTACAGCCGCAGCGCACGCTGGTGGTCGGCCAGGGCCCCCGAGTAGTCCTCGGTGTAGTGCAGCACCCATGCATGGTTCTCCGTCGCATTGGCGATGCCATGGGTGTCGCCCGCGATCTCGAAATGGTGGGCGGCGGCCGAGTAGTGTCCGGATGCGGCGGCCAGGTCACGTTGTTCCAGGAGGGCCAGCCCCAGGCTGTTGTGCAGGATGCCCTGCTCACGGTGGGCACCGGCAGCCTCTGCCGCGTCAAGGGCCGACCGGTGGGTGCTCTCCCACGGCGTCCACGCCTTGGCGAGGAAGAAGTAGCCGCGCAGTACGTCGGCGAGCAGCCAACTGCGCGCCGGCTCGTCGGACACCGCCGCGGCCCGGCAGACGGCTGTGACGTTGTCCACCTCGACGGCCAGCCAGGACTGGGCGGCGGCGGGGGTGCTGAAGTCCGGCGCGACCCCCTGGGGGGAGGCCAGCTCGTCCAGCAAGCGGTGACGGTGCGGTGATACCAGCCGGTCGGCACGGTCCGCCGTGGCCAGGTAGTGGTCGATCAGTCGGCTCACGGCCGCCTCCCGCTCCGGCGCGGGCAGGTCCGCGCCTGCCCGCTCCCGGGCGTAGTCGTGGAGCAGGCCGTGCATCCGGTAGCGCCCCCGGCCCTCCTCCTGCAGCAGGTGCGCGCCACACAGGCCTTCCAGCAAGCGGCGGAGCCGGGGGAGGGGGAGGCCGGTGAGGGCGGCGGCCGCGTGGAGCCCCAGCCGCGGCGTGGGGTGCAGGCCGCACCGCGCGAACACGTCTCGCTGCTCCGCTTCCAGGTCTCGGTAGGAAACCGAGAACACCGAGGTCATACGGCGCTCCCCGTCGTCGAGTTCGTGCAGTCCGGTCTGTTCGTCCGCCAGCCATTCGGCGAAGTCGGCAAAAGCGGCCGTCCGCTTCCCGAGGAGCCGAGCCGCCGCGATGCGGAGCGCCAACGGCATGCCACCACACCGCTCGGCGATCCGCGACACGTGCTGTCCCAGTTCGTCTGTTGCCGATGCGTCCGGCGTGCCGAGGGCTTCGGCCCGCCCCGACACGCCGAGCAACAGCCGGACGGCGGCTTCGTGCGGCAGTTCGCCGAGGGCGGTGCGCCGGACATCGTCCAGCCGGGGGAGCAGCCGTCTGCTCGATACCAGTGCCATGCTCCTGCTCCGGGGCGGCAGCATGGGGCGGACCTGCTCGCTGTCGTGCGCGTTGTCCAGAACGACGAGCAGCGGTTGCTCGGTCAGGCGCTGGCGGTAGGCGGCGGCCCGGTCCTCAAGGTGTGCCGGCATCGCCTCTGCCGGTAGACCGAGTTGATGCAGGAGATGCCCCAGCGCTTCCCCGGGAGACAGCGGAGGCACATGGGCGGTGTGCCCCTGCAGATCGACGAAGAGCACCCCGCCGGGAAAGAGCCGTTTGCGCAGCGCGGTGTGTGCGGCTTGGAGCAGAAGCTCGCTCTTGCCCACACCGCCGGGTCCCGTCACCAGGTGGACGGGCGAACCGGTCGGTTCGCCCGTGCGTTCCAGGGCGGCGAGGAGTGAGGCCAACTGCACTTCATGACCGACGTAGAACGATGACGGGGCGGGCAGCCCGCAGGCCGGCCGGTCCACGGTTCGGTCCGGGGTGTTCACCGTGACGCGATCCGCCTGGATCACCGTGCCGTGGAAGATTCCACCCGAGATGGTGTTCCGTACACCGGATGCAGGCTCCCGGGGCGCCGCGGAATCCCCCGGCTCCTGTAGCGACGGCCGACGGACGCCGTCGTCCGCGTTCGTGTTCACTCCGGCTCTTCCTTCCGCCATGCCGACCGTTCTCGACCGGTTGCCGCACAGGGCAGTGAGGACAGTGTCGCGCGGCGAGTCCCGTACGGCCCGGCTCCGGGGGCGATGCCCCGTGCCCTCCGGCTCGTGCGGTACCCGCGGACGGGCGTACGCATCACAGGAACCCTCCCGTCCAGCGCACGGCGGCAAGTGCGGTGCGCAGAAACCCGTCGGCTTCCGGCGACCCGGGCACGGGCGGCGGCCGGTGCTCCCGTCCGACGTCGAAGGCGTGCCGGATGCCGCGTTCGTCGGGTGCGCCGAGTTGCGGGGCCAGCCGCAGAACCTGGCGGGCCGCAGTAACCCGGCCGCCTTCACACAACAGCCGGTAGCGCAGCGCGTCGAGACAGAAACGGGAGGCGAGCCAGGCATCGCGCACCGGATCGGTGCGGCCCCGGTCGGCCGACGTAAGTCGCGTCCACAGCACGTTCTCGGCGTTCTGCGCCCAGAATCTGCCCTCGCTCGCCAGGTCACCGACGGCAGGCCAAGCCACTCCCGCCGCCTCCAGTGTTCCCACCACCGGGTGGCGCTCCGCAAGGAGCCGGCCGGCGACCAGCGGGGCTTTCGCCAGCCCGGCCGCCTGGCTCACGTTCACCCGCAGTGTGGCTATGTGCCGGTTCATGGCCGCGGCCAGCGTGAACCACTGTTCCTGGCAGGGGTCACCGTCGATGACGATCGTCATATCGATGTCGCTGAACCGGCTGAGGGTGGATGGGTCGAGCGCGGAGCCGGTCAGGACAGCAGCCAGAACACCCGGCCGGCCACGGAGCTCTTCCCGCGCCCAGGCCGCGATGTCCTGTGGCGGCAGAATGGCGGGAGGGACCGGGGCGGGAGCTGCGGCTGAGCCGGCCGCGGGCGAACCGGTCACCTGGACCGTGCGGACCGTCAGGCCGGGCCCGATCGCGGACCGCAGTGCCGCGCCGATTGCGGTCCGCTGGACGTCCGTGGCGGGGTGCTCGTCACGGTGTTCGACCACGAGCTCGTCGCCGTCGCGGGTGATTCCGCAAACCGCGAGGTCGAGTTGCCGGCAGAGTTTCGCCAGATCGATGCTTCGCACACCTCGGTTGCCCGGCCCCCTCACCAGAGCGTGCTGGGTGCGGGAACCCAGCAGCCTCAGCCGCGGGCCGGACTGCCCGCAGCCACACGGGTCGTCGACGAGGACGCCCCGGTCACCGATGACGTAGCGCAGAAGCGGCATGGCGCGGTTCATCAGCGGGGTCACCGCAATGTCGCCGGACTCCCCGGCCGGAAGCGGGGACCCGTCGTCGCCCACGACTTCCAGGAAGACTCCCGTCTCCTCCAGGTGGTAACTCCGGGTCTCCCCGCATTCGTAGGCAACGATGCCCGCCTCGGCGAGGGTGTACAGCGCCGTCACCGGGCAGCCGAACGTATCCTTGACGCGTTCACGCAGATGCTCGGTGAACTGCTCGCCGGACAGCACGATCAGCCGTGGCCTCACTTCGGCCTTCGGTCCGAGGCGGGCGCACAAGGCCGCGGCGACGCTCGGCATCACCGTGACGACCGTGCCTTGCAACTCTTGGGCCACCCGTCGGAACTCCGTGTCGGTCAGCTGCCATGCGCGGCTCAGATTCCACTTGACCAGTCGTGTTCCGGAGGGTTTCGGGCCGGCGGACGACCGGGAGGCCGACGCCAGGTGCAGGGTCAAGTGAGCTACCGACAGGCCGGTGCTCTGCTGTGCGCAGCGTGCGACGTGCCGCATCAGGGCGCCGAGTTCCGCCTGCTGCGCCGCCTGATCGACCACGACCTCCAACGGCGCGCCGGTCGTCCCCGTGGTGTGTACCTTTCGCCACTGGCGCGCGTCTCCGTCGGCAGACCACAGGCGCGGCCGCTCCCGCCGGACGTCCGTGCGGTGCAGCAGCGGCAGTCGGCGCAGCGTGCTGACTGCGTTCTCGGCGGTCAGCGGGCCCGGCGGCACAACCGTCTGGTAGTACGGGACGTGGTGGCGGGCATAGCCGAGGAGACCGGCGAGCGCGACATCCTGCGCGCTGTTACCCGGAGCGGCGCCGCTCATCCCGGCAGCCAATCGGCGCCTTCGTCGTCGACATCAGCCAGAAATCCTGACAACTCCTCGATATCGTGCCCGCCGGCCGCCCAGAACCTGGCGAGCGCGTCGGGACCGTTGTCCCCGTCCGGTTCGACGTCCGCGGGCGCATGGAGCGCATGGGCTCGGTAGTCCACCATTTTGACGAGCTTGAGCAGGTCCGCCGCGTTCCCGCCCTCGGCCGCCCAGCGGCTGCGCAGTTCCGCGAAGGAGTCCGCAGTGTCCAGTGGCGGACCGTCCGATCGCGCGGCATGGACGAGCAGCCGCAGATGGCCTTGGAGCAGTGCTCCGGTCCCCTTGCTCATCCGCTCGGGGGTGGCACGCACGAACGCCTTGCTCAGATAGCGTGGTATGCCGACGCCGCGGACGGCCGATCTCATGGCCCGCGACGGTGACCTCCGCCCGATCACCGCGGCTTGCCTTCCGGATCGGAAGGGCCGGCCGTGGGCCGGGGGGCCGACGGCAGGTTCTCAAGACGCCACAGCATACGCTCCACGGCCTTGCGTACGGCGGGGTCCCGGGCGGGCGTCGCGGCGGCCTGCCTGACCTGCTCCAGCGCCCGGGACACCAGCCCCAGACGCTCGTACGCGAGGGCGAGTCCGTGCAAGGCACGCGGCAGATCGATGCTCAGGCGCAGGGCGCGCATGTCACCCACCACTGTCTCCAGTCGCCGTGCGGCCGTCTCGGGAGAGCCGAGGCGCAACTCGCACATCGCCAGGTTCGCCTGTGTGTCGAGCCGGTGCCGGTCGTCGGCCCCGTCGCCGCCCGCGTCCAGGGCCGTGCGGTAGGCCTCGGCGGCATCCTCGTACCTCCCGCGCCGCAGATGCACATTGCCTTCCAGCTTGTGCGCGATGAGCAGGCCGGTGGCGTCGCCGGTACGGGTCCGCAGGCTGACGCAGAGGTTCAGCTCGTGCAGTGTCGACCGGTCGTCCTCCTGAAGGTAGGAGAGGAAGGCTCGCTGCCCCGCGAGGTCGGCACGCAGTGCGGAGGAACCCGCGACACCGGCGACCGACTCGCACTCGCGCGCCAACTGCCAGGCGGACCTGATGTCACCCAGCTGAGCGATCTTGCGTGACAGCCGGACCCGCAGGTGAACCCGGTCCGCGCCCTCGTCCAAATGGTCGGCCGCCTCGATGAGGGCCTTGGTGAGCAGGACGTACTCCTTCCAGAATCCGCGCGCGTTGAGCCGGTCGAGCAACGTGTCGGGGACGACCTTGCGCAGCGCCCGCCACTCGCCGACGCTCACCGAGGCGAGGGCCAGTGGCGCAAGCACCTGTGCGAGCGAATCCAGAGCGCCGGTCTCTGCTCCGGCCACCGGCCCGGCCAGGCGGGCGAGGATGTCGTCCAACGCGTCCCTGCGGGCCGTCGGCGCCACGTCGTCCAGCGCCTGGACGACGAGTTGCGGTACCTCGACACCGCCGGCGACCTGCATCACGAGACAGCGGGGAACCAGGTCGGGGAGGGAGGCGGTGAACCAGGGCGGCAGCGCCAGTCCGGCCGTCAGGAGGTGCGCGAGCGGTACGCCGTCGAGCACGGCGGAGTGGGCGAGAGCCTGGCGGTGCACGGCCGGCAGCCGGGCGACGATGGCGGCCACGAGTTTCCGGGCCGAGAGCACGTCGGAGGGCAGGTCGGGGGCGACAAGCAGCGCCGCGGGGACATAGGCGGCGTGCGCCAGGAGGGTGCGCAGGGCGAGGGGGTGCGAGAGTACGTCGGCCGGGAGCCTGCTCGCGAGTTCCTCGGCGTCGACCGGCAGGTCCATACTCTGTGCCAGGTGTGCGAGGAAATCGGTGCCCTCTGCACGAGACATCGGTGGCACCAATACGTATCGGACGCCGGCGCTGTCCGCGAGGTGCTCCGGTGCGGTGGCCAGGACGAGGCAGTCCCGGAGGCCGCTGAACAGCCGCAGGACGGCGCATCCTGAGCGATCCGTACCGAGACCGTCCAACAGCACCAGCAAGGGCTCGTCGGCGACTCGGTCCAGGAGCACGGCGAGTGCGTCCGGCCAGTCACGCCGGTACAGATCCGCGGTGGGCAGACCCCGGTCGAACGTCTGCTGCAGCCAGTTGTTGACCGCATCCACGAGGTAGCGCGGTTCGACGGCTGCCGTTCCCCCGGCGGGCAGGGCGAGGACGGCCCGGTCACCGCGTAAGGCGTCCGCTGCGTCACACAGCACATGGGTCTTGCCGACCCCCGGCAGTCCGCACAGCACCACCGCGTCACCGTCCGCCCTGACCGCGGCGCAAGCCGCCTCCACGATGGAGCGCCGCTGCCAGCCACTGGCCTCGGCGTGGAAGACCGACCGGAAGCCGGTTTCCGCCCGTCGATCCGGCAGGGCCGGTGATACGGGCCTCGGTGGGCCGGGCGCCTCGCCGCGGATTCCGGCACAGAGACGGTCGAACGAACGTGGCTGATCCAGCCCGCCACGGAAGTCGCAGTAGGTGTAGCGATCCAGGAAGGCCAGGTGTTCAAGGGCGGTGTCCGGCGCATCCGGGAGCAGAACGGGGATCACGCGCATGGTGCGGCCGCTGACCCGCCGGTCGACCGCAAGCCGGACTTCCTCGTTCTGCCATGGGCCCAGTCCGCGTGAGCCGCACATGGCGAGACAGCACGGACTGCCGGCCAGTGCCTCGTTCTGACGTTCCTGCCAGGGCTCTCCCGCCACCAGGCACCAGTCGTCGAGGAAGACGTGGAACCCCGCGGCGTGCAGCATCTCGGCGATGCGGTGCACCACGGCCAGGTCCCTGGCGTTGTAGCTGATGAACGCGTCGTACGTAGGCGTACGGTCGCGGGCTTCGCTCGCCAACCTGCCCCCTCAGAGCGTGCGTTGCGCCGGTCCGCGCGAGTGGCCGCGGACAGGGTCATGATTATGCCCGCCGACTGCGGGAGACTCGGGCGGAGCCTCCCCCAGGAAAATGGTTGGCGGCCCCGGGCAGGGGTGGTCTAGGGTCGCTCACGTTCCGGACGGCAGCCTCGGCTGCCGTCACCAGCTGTGGAAGAACCAGGAGGTGTGACCGATGGCTGTCATTGCGGTGGGCGCTGCCCGCATCCAGAAGACCATCAGTTCCGCTTCCGTGGTCTCCGGCTGATCCTTTCTCACTTTCCGTCGCGCGTCGGGCGCGTGGGGCCGGGGCCACCCTTGTGAAGGGTTTCCCTTGCAATCGTCTTCCGCTTTCTCCTCCGCCGCGCCGCGCTCTCTCGCCTCCTACGGGTGGGACGACGGCTTCGCGGAGAGTTTCACCGCTTATGCCGGGCAGGGGTACGTGCCCGGCCGTGTCGTCCGCGTGGACCGCGGGCGCCTGGACGCCGTGGTGGCCGACGGGGACGGTGTCCGGACCGTGCTGGCGGACACCGCGCTGGTGGCGACCGGTGATCCGATGCGGGTGCCGTGCACCGGCGACTGGGCCGTGATCGACCTCGGCGAGGTCGGCGCGGGCCGGGACGGGGCGGTGCGGGCGCTGCTGCCGCGGCGTACCGCTTTCGTGCGGTCCACTTCCTCCAAGCGGTCCGAGGGCCAGGTGCTGGCGGCGAACGTGGACCACGCCGTGGTCGCGGTCTCGCTCGCCGTCGGGCCGGACCTCGGGCGCATCGAGCGCTTCGTCTCCCTGGCCTGGGAGAGCGGGGCGCAACCGCTGGTCGCGCTGACCAAGGCCGACCTGGTCGGTGACCCGGACGGACTGGCGCACCTGGTCGCGGACGTGGCGGCGGCCGCGCCCGGGGTGCAGGTGCTGGCGGTCAGTTCGGCCGCCGGTGAAGGGCTGGACGTGCTCGCCGCGGCGCTGACCGGCGGCACGTCCGTGCTGCTCGGACAGTCCGGCGCGGGCAAGTCGACGCTCGCCAACGCGCTGCTGGGCGAGGACGTGCAGGACGTACGTGCCGCCCGCGACCGCGACGGCAAGGGCCGCCACACCACGACCAGCCGGGACCTGCTGGTCCTGCCCGGCGGCGGCGTGCTCATCGACACCCCGGGGCTGCGGGGCGTCGGCATGTGGGACGCCGACGCCGGGCTCGCGCGGGCCTTCTCGGACGTCGAGGAACTGGCCGCGAGCTGCCGTTTCCATGACTGCGCGCACCGGACGGAGCCGGGGTGCGCGGTGCTGTCGGCCGTCGACTGCGGCGACCTCCCGGAGCGGCGGCTGGAGAGCTACCGCAAGCTGCTGCGGGAGAACGAGCGCATCGTCGCCAAGACGGACGCCCGGCTGCGCGCGGAGATCCGCCGGGACTGGAAGCAGAAGCAGGCGCTGGGCCGGCACATGGGGGAGAGGAAGCGGGGGGCTCGGGGGTGAGGGGAGGGGGCTGGGGGGTGAGGGGCCGGTCCCCGGGGTGACGGGCTCGTACCGGGGGAGGCGGGCCGGGCCCGCCGCCGACCGTGGTGTCCGATTCCCGCCGGTGTGCGCCCGCGCCGTGGCGCACACTGGATCACGTGATGGATGACGAGACCAGGTACGAGGCGGTGTCCAGCCGGGACGCGCGCTTCGACGGGGAGTTCTTCTTCGCCGTCGTGACGACCGGGATCTACTGCCGCCCGAGCTGCCCGGCCGTCACCCCGAAGCGCGCGAACGTACGGTTCTACGCGTCCGCGGCGGCCGCGCAGGGCGCCGGGTTCCGGGCCTGCCGCCGGTGCCGCCCGGACGCCGTACCGGGGTCGGCGGAGTGGAACGTGCGGGCCGACCTGGTCGGCCGCGCCGTGCGCTTCATCGGCGACGGCGTGGTCGACCGGGAGGGCGTCGGCGGCCTCGCGCGGCGGCTGGGCTACAGCGCCCGGCAGGTGCAGCGGCAGCTCACGGCCGAGCTGGGCGCCGGCCCCGTGGCCCTGGCGCGGGCCCGCCGCGCGCACACCGCGCGCCTGCTGCTCCAGACCACCGGCCTGCCGGTCACCGACCTGGCCTTCGCCGCGGGCTTCGCCAGCATCCGGCAGTTCAACGACACGATGCGGGAGATCTACGCCAGCACGCCGAGCGAGCTGCGCGCGGCGGCGGGGGTGCGCGGCGGCACGCGGCCGGGCACCCGGCAGGGCGCGTCCGGCGCGGCGCGGCACGGCGCCCCCGCCGGGGTACCGCTGCGGCTCGCCTACCGGGGCCCGTACGCGGCTGCCGAGATCTTCGACTTCCTCCAGGCGCGCGCGGTGCCCGGCGTGGAGGAGGTACGCGGCGGCCGGGGCGCCCGCACGTACCGCCGTACGCTGCGGCTGACCCACGGCAGCGGCATCGCCGAGGTCGACGAGCACGCCGGGTCCCGGCAGCCGCGCCGGCCGCGCGCCGGACTGGTGTGCCCGGCGGCCCGGGGCGCGGCCGGCGGCTGGCTGGAGTGCCGCCTGCACCTGACCGACCTGCGGGACCTGTCCACGGCCGTCCAGCGGATGCGCCGCCTGTTCGACCTGGACGCCGATCCGTTCGCCGTCGCCGAGCGGCTGGGCGCGGACCCGCTGCTCGGCCCGCTGGTCGCGGCCCGCCCCGGGCTGCGGTCGCCGGGCGCCGCGGACCCCGAGGAACTGGCCGTAAGGACCGTCCTCGGCGGACCGCCGGAGCGCGCCGCCGAGCTGGTACGGACGTACGGCAAGCCGCTGGACGCCGCGGACGGCGCGCTGACCCACCTCTTCCCCGAGCCTGCCGCCCTGACCGGCGCCGAGGTGCCCGGCGCGGTGCGCGCGCTGTGCGTCGCCCTGGCGGACGGCGCGGTCGCGCTGGACGCCGGCGCCGACCGGGACGCCGCTGAACGTGCGCTGCGCGCCCTGCCCGGGGTGGGCCCGGCGACGGCCGCGTACCTCAGGATGCGCGCGCTGGGCGACCCGGACGTGGGGCCGCTGGACGGCGGCGGGGCCTCCCCGGACGCCTGGCGGCCGTGGCGCTCGTACGCCCTGCACCACCTGTGGCAGGCGGCGGGCACCGGGCCCGGCGGCGGTCAGCCCGCGATGACCGCGCCCGTCCAGGCACCGACCACCAGCAGGCAGGCGAACAGCTCGATCAGCACGCCGAGCCCGATGCACCGCATGACCGTACGGGTGGCGGCCCACGCGTCGCCGTGACTGCCCAGCCGTGACCGTTCCAGCAGGTAGAGCACGCCGACCGAGCCCAGGACCAGCCCCACGAGGGGCACGAGGAAGAAGCCGGCGATCCCCGCGACGCCCGACAGGAGCAGCGTGCGGTACGGCGCGCCCGCGGCCTGCACGTCGCGGGGCGGCAGCAGCCACTTGAGGGCCTGGTTGAGCAGCAGCACGGCACTCGCGCCGATCAGGACGTACCAGGCCAAGGCGGTCCGCTCGGCCATCGCCCACCACAGCACGCCCGCCCAGACGATCGGCGGCCCCGGAACCCCCGGGACGAGCACGCCGAGCAGGCCGAACAGGAAGACGAGACCGACCGCGAGCAACTGCCACACGCCCATGGCCCCAGCCTGCCGGAAGCGGCGCCGGCGCGCCCCTCGGCCGACAGCGCCCTGTTTCCGCGCCGCAGGCCGGTGGACAATGCGGCCCATGGACCCACAGGGGGATCGGCGCCACCACGAGGACTCCTGGTGGCGGCAGTTGTACGAGGACGACAGCGCAGCGGTACGGGACACCGGCCCCGCGACGGCCCCGGACTCGCTCGACGACCGTGTGGACTCGGCCTTCCGGGCGGCGGGCCGGGCCCCCGGGCCCGACCCCGAGCCGATGGCCCTGCCCGCCGCCGACCCGGCCGCGCTCGACGACCTCATACCGGACACGGAGCTGGACGGCGCCGGGTACGGCCCGCTCACCCTGCGCGCCGCCTCGCTGCGCGGCGAGGCCGCCCGCCACCGTGCCGAGCCGCGCGGGGACGCCCTGCTCACCGCCCGGTTCGGCACCGGGCAGCACGCGCTGATCCTGGTCGCCGTGGCCACCGCCGCCCACGGCCACGGCAGTTCGTACGGCTACGGCGGCGTCCACCGCGCCGCACGCGACGCCTGCCACTGGATCGGCGGCGCCGTCGGCCGCAGCTACACCCGGCTGGCCGAGGACGTCCGTACGGGCGACCGCTGCGCCCTGAAGTCCGGCCTGCAGCGCCTCACCGACCGCAGCTACGGCAGGCTTCGCGCGTACGCGGGCGAGCACGGCATGGAGCCCGAGCAGTACACGGCCGCGCTGCGCTGCGTCCTGCTGCCCGCCGACCCGGCCTGCCGTACCCGGGTGTTCTTCGGGGTCGGCGCGGGCGGGTTCTTCCGGCTGCGCAACGGCGTCTGGCAGGACCTGGAACCCCCGCCGCCCCGGGAGGACGAGGCGGGCGGCCCGGCCGTGGGGTTCGGGACCGAACCGCCGGGGGACGAGTTCGCCGCGGGCGACGTACGGGACGAGAAGCCGCCCGGCGGCACGCCGCCGTGGCCGGTCCCGGACGATCCCGCCCTGGACGCGCCCCGCCAGGGTTCCCCGGGGCCGTCCGACACCCGCCCCGACCTCCCCCGGCCCACGCTGGACCTGGGCGGCGCCGTGCCCGGCCTGCCCCGCGCGCCGTCGGGGCAGGCGTGGCGCCCGCCGTACGAGTCGGCGCCGCGGTCGTGGCCCGAGCCGTTCCGCTTCCGGGCCTGCGCGGCGCTGCCCGGCGACGTGCTGCTGCTGTGCAGTTCCGGGCTCGCGGCGCCGCTGGCCGAGGCGGCGGGCTTCGCGGGCCGGCTGGCGGCCCGCTGGGCGGGCACCGGGCCGCCGGAGCTCGCGGCCTTCCTGGCCGACGTCCGGCTGCGCGCGGAGGGGTACGGGCAGGACCGTACGGCCGTGGCGGTGTGGGAGGGGACGGGGGCGGCGGAGGCGGTACGGCCCGGGTGACGCGGCAGGCGTAGTCCGGACGGACACCGGCCCGGGGGAGTGGTAGAACCGGGAAGGAATGCCGCGAAACGGGTCATTGCCGGGTGGTGGTGCCCGCCCGCGGTCCCCCCTCCGGAGGAGCGACAGCGACATGGCGAAACAGACCGTGGCCGGGCAGTTCGTCGACATCCTGGTGCGCGCCGGCGTCCAGCGGCTCTACGGAGTCGTCGGCGACAGCCTCAACCCCGTCGTCGACGCGGTCCGCCGCACCGCCGCGATCGACTGGGTGCAGGTCCGCCACGAGGAGGTCGCCGCCTTCGCCGCGGGCGCCGAGGCCCAGGTCACGGGCCGGCTGGCGGCCTGCGCCGGCTCCTGCGGACCCGGCAACCTGCACCTGATCAACGGACTCTTCGACGCCCACCGCTCGATGGCCCCGGTGCTCGCGCTCGCCTCGCACATCCCCTCCAGCGAGATCGGCACCGGCTTCTTCCAGGAAACCCACCCGGACCGGCTGTTCACCGAGTGCAGCCACTACAGCGAGCTGATCTCCAGCCGCGACCAGATGCCGCGGGTGCTGCAGACGGCCGTCCAGAACGCCATCGGGCTCAGCGGCGTCTCGGTCGTCTCGCTGCCCGGCGACATCGCCGACCAGGAGGCGCCCGAGCGCTCCATCGAACACGCGCTGGTCACCTCGCGGCCCTCCGTACGCCCCGGGGACGCAGAGATCGACCAGTTGCTCCGGCTGATCGAGGACGCCCGCAAGGTCACGCTGTTCTGCGGCAGCGGCACCGCGGGGGCGCACGCCGAGGTGATGGAGTTCGCCGAGCGCCTCAAGGCCCCGGTGGGCCACGCGCTGCGCGGCAAGGAATGGATTCAGTACGACAACCCGTACGACGTCGGCATGAGCGGCCTGCTCGGCTACGGCGCCGCGTACGAGGCCACGCACGAGTGCGACCTGCTGATCCTGCTGGGCACGGACTTCCCGTACAACGCCTTCCTGCCGGACGACGTCAAGATCGTGCAGGTCGACGTGCGCCCGGAGCGGCTCGGCCGGCGCTCCAAGCTGGACCTCGCGGTCTGGGGCGACGTGCGCGAGACGCTGCGCTGCCTCAATCCGCGCATCCCGCACCGCAAGAGCCGCAAGTTCCTCGACCGGATGCTGAAGAAACACGCGGACGCGCTGGAAGGCGTCGTGAAGGCCTACACGCGCAAGGTCGACAAGCACACGCCGATCCACCCCGAATACGTCGCGTCCGTGCTGGACGAGGAGGCCGCGGACGACGCGGTCTTCACCGTCGACACCGGTATGTGCAACGTCTGGGCGGCGCGCTACATCAGCCCCAACGGCCGCCGCCGCGTGATCGGTTCCTTCACCCACGGGTCAATGGCCAACGCACTGCCGCAGGCGATCGGCGCGCAGTTCACCGACCGCCGCCGCCAGGTCGTCTCGATGTCCGGCGACGGCGGCTTCTCGATGCTGATGGGCGACTTCCTCACCCTCGTCCAGTACGACCTGCCGGTGAAGGTGGTCCTGTTCAACAACTCCTCGCTGGGCATGGTCGAGCTGGAGATGATGGTCGCCGGGCTGCCCGCGTACGGGACCGCCAACCACAACCCGGACTTCGCCGCCATCGCGCGGGCGGCCGGGGCGCACGGCGTACGGGTGGAGAAGCCCAAGGACGTGCGCGGCGCGCTGCGCGACGCCTTCAAGCACAAGGGACCGGCCCTGGTCGACATCGTCACCGACCCGAACGCGCTGTCCATGCCGCCGAAGATCAGCCGGGACATGGTCCAGGGCTTCGCGCTCTCCGCGGGCAAGATCGTGCTGGACGGCGGGGTCGGCCGGATGGTCCAGATGGCCCGCTCCAACCTCCGCAACGTCCCGCGTCCCTGACGGCGCCCCGAGAGCGCGCGTCCGGCGGCCGCGCCCCCGCCGCGCCGCAGGCACATGCCTGCGGCCTGCTGTTCCGCCGTCTCACAGGCCGAAGCATGGCACCGGGTCCGCTGGGAATGCATGACCGTGAAGCTGTTCGAGGCTACGGCACGGGAAGCGTACGGGGCGGGGAGGATGAAGCGTCAGACTGTGCGGCGCGAGGACAGAGCCGGGCTGGTGGCCGGACGCGCAGGCGTCCGCAACGGGACCCGGCTGCCGGGGAAGATGGAGCGCACACTGCGGCACGCGGACCTGACGGCGGTGGCCGGCGTACGCGCCGAACTGCGTCAGCTGCTGCGCCAGTGGGGGGAGCCGGTAGACGCCGACATAGCGGAACTGCTCATCAGTGAGCTGGTCACCAACGCCCTCGTGCACACGAACGGGGGCGCCGTCGTGACCGCGACGGTCACCGACCGGCTGCGTGTGGAGGTACGGGACTTCGTCGGGCGGCGGCCCAGGCTGCGCCCGCCGACGACGGACGGCACCTCGGGAAGGGGGCTGATGCTGGTGCACTCCCTCGCGGACGCGTGGGGAGTCAAGGCCCACGGTGTGGGCAAATGCGTGTGGTTCGAGCTGGGCGGCGGACCGGCCTGACATAGGCCGGGGGTGCGGGCTCGGTCCGCCGCCGGTCAGCCGAACTGCTTCTCGATCTGCGCCAGTTTCTCCTCCAGGGAGTCCAGCCGGGGCAGTGCCTGGGTGTCGTCCTCGGCGGTCAGGTCCACCGTCCGCGGGTGTCCGCCCGCGGGCTCGGTACCGGCGCGGTGCACGGCCTTCAGCGCAGGGCGGGCGGCCACCGGATGCAGTGGGTCGGACCCCGTGGACAGCGGTCCGGGCGACAGGGAATCCGGGTCGCCGGCTATCGCAGGTTCCGCGCCGGCCTGCTGCGCGGCGGCGGGGGAGCCGTGTGCCGTCGGGGCACCCGTCGTCAGCGGGATCTGCCGGCCGCCGCGGCCGCGGCTCCAGTGCCGGTGCTGGCGGTTGATGGCCTTGATGCGGGCGCGGTCCAGCTTGTCCCGCTCCCGCCTGCGGTGACGGTTCTGCTCCTTCTGCCGCCGGTCCTCACGGACCTCCTCGACCGCCTCGTCCAGCGTCCGTACGCCCTCCAGCAGCATCAGCGACCAGGCGCCGAAGGTCTCCCGGGGGGCCCGCAGCCACCGTACGACGCGGATCTGCGGCAGCGGGCGCGGCACCAGGCCCTGTTCGCGCAGCGCGGCCCGCCGGGTCTGCTTCAGCGCCCGGTCGAAGAGGACCGCCGCCGACAGGGACATCCCGGCGAAGAACTGCGGGGCGCCGTCGTGGCCGAAACCCCTGGGCGCGTGCACCCAGTTGAACCAGGCGGCGGCCCCCGCGAACAGCCAGACGAGCAGGCGCGAGCCGAGGGCCGCGTCACCGTGGCTGGCCTCGCGCACGGCGAGCACGGAGCAGAACATCGCCGCGCCGTCGAGCCCGAAGGGCACCAGGTACTCCCAGCCTCCGGAGAGGTTGAGGTTGGTCACGCCGAAGCCGACCAGGCCGTGGAAGGACAGGGCCGCCGCCACCGCGGCGCAGCAGAACAGCAGCAGGTACGAGGCGGTGCCGTACACGGCCTCCTTCCGGCGCCGGCGTTCCTCGCTGCGCTCCCAGGAGTCCTCGCCGCCCGGCGCCGCGTCGGCCGAGCGCCTGCCGCGCAGGATCACGAACACGGCGGAGAGGATGCCGACGAGCAGCAGGACCCCCGGAGCCAGCCAATTCAGCGGTATATCAGTAACTCTCACCCTGGGACCCCTTGCTTCGGCGAACGCGGTTTCGCGCGACATCCTGGCGGAATCCGGCCGCCCGTCCGGGGGTTTCCGGGCAAGAGGACGCCAAGGGAGGCGCAGGGGCCTACGGATAGGTGCGTTCGGTTCGAACTCCCGCCGGAGCGAGCCAGGTTGGGTTCGAATCCGGCAACCCGATCGGGTGGTGTGGGTGTCAGGTGGTTGCGGTGAGGCGCTTGATGCGATCCGCGTCGCACGTACGCGGGCAGGTCACACAGGTGTCCTCGGGGCGCAGCGTGTAGAACATGCAGCAGCTCGCCCGGTCCCGGGTGGGCAGCGCGGCGCCGTCCGGGCCGGTCAGCTCGCGGAAGGCGGCGCCGCCCGGGTACGGGGCCGTGCCGCCCGGCAAAAGCTGCTTCAGCTCGGCCACCGCGCGCGGCTCCTCGCCCA
Organism: Streptomyces sp. NPDC059788; assembly: GCF_042732265.1. NCBI lineage: Bacteria > Bacillati > Actinomycetota > Actinomycetes > Kitasatosporales > Streptomycetaceae > Streptomyces > Streptomyces sp. NPDC059788. The sequence continues at coordinate 168,878 of NZ_JBHWHY010000004.1, forward strand.
GCAGGTGGCCCAGGTACCACAGGCCCTCGGCGATCTCGTCCGACGCCATGCCCCACAGGGCGCGCGGCCCGCGCCGCAGCCGGGGCCGGAAACCGTCCAGGACGGGCCCGAGGTGCTCGGCGACCGCCTCCCGCACCTCGGCGCGCAGCGCCTCCTCGTCCGGCACCACCCGGGCCCCGGGCAGTTCGGCCGCCGGGTCGCCGGGCAGGCAGGCGAACGAGCGGACCCGTACGGCCATCCGGCCCTGCTCGCGGTGGTACGCGACGTCCTGGACGGGCAGCCGCGGCACCCGGCGGTGCAGGAACCAGGGGATGGTGATCAGCAGGCAGGCGGGCCAGGCGTAGCGGTGCAGGGCGAAGGCGGCGACGACGTCGGGGCGGGCCCGCTGCCCGTAGTCCCGCACCACCTGCGCGTCGTCCCAGGCCAGGAACGCGTCCAGGGCCGTGGGGTCGGTGGCCAGCGCGGCGGCGGTCACCCAGCCCTCGCCCTGCGGCGCCGCCGACTGCCACGCGGACACGCGCAGTCCGGGGAACACCTCGGTCAGCCGGGCGTATGCCCCGGCGACGGGTTCGGTGCGCGGCCGGTCGGCGAGCAGAGGGGCCATACGGGACACCACCGATATCACGTTCGTTGGCAGGTAAGCCTTACCTTACCGGATCTTCGTCGGTTTTGAGCCGGGTTTGAACTGTCACAGGGGGCGCCTATGGTGCAGGAGGACGTGAGGAGGAACCCGCATGGAGCAGGGCAGAGCGGAACCGGCGCGAAGACTGCGCGCGCAGGTGCCCGCGCAGGGCGGCTCGCAGCCCGTGCGGGGCGAGCACACCGGGCACGACGGGCCCGCGGGACACCCGCCCGCGCACGCCGGAGCCGACCCGTCGCCGGAGGCCGCGTTCGAGCACCGCCCCGGCGTACCGGACCCCGCCACGGCGTTCGTGCCCGCGCCCCTGTCCCCTCTCGCGCCCGCCCCGGAGGCGGTGCCGGTGCCGCCCGGCGGTGTACGGACCGCGGCGGCGCCCGGAGCGGGACCGCTCCCCGGAGCCGCTGCCGCCCCCGACGCCGTACCCCGCAAGCAGCTCCAGCGGCATTCCGTGCGGGGCCAGGTGCTGGCCGCGCTCCGCGAGGCCCTGATATCCGGCGAACTGCGCCCCGGCGAGGTCTATTCGGCCCCCGCGCTCGCCGTCCGCTACGGGGTCTCCGCCACGCCCGTCCGGGAGGCCATGCAACTGCTCGCCGGCGAGGGCGCGGTCGAGGTCGCCCCCAACCGCGGTTTCCGCGTCGCCGAGCGCACCCACCGCGACCTCGCCGAGCTGGCCGAGGTGCGCGCGATGCTGGAGGTCCCGGCGCTGCTGCGGCTGGCGCGGACGCTGCCGGCCGAGCGGTGGGAGGAGCTGCGCCCGCTGGCCGCCGCGGGCGTCGCCGCCGCCGCCCGCGGCGACCGCGCCGGTTACGCCGAGGCCGACCACGCCTTCCACCACGCGCTGCTCGCGCTCACCGGCAACCGTCAGCTCCTCCAGGTCGCCGACGACCTCCACCGTCGTGCGCAGGGGCCGGTGCCCGGCGGGCCCGCGCCCCGTACGGCCGAGCTGCTCGCCGCGGCGTCCGAGCACACGGCGCTGCTGGACGCCCTGATGGCCCGGGAGGACGCGATCGTCGAGCGGATCGCCCGCGAACACCTGTCCCCGGCCCGCCGCCCGCACTGACGCGCCGCGTTCCGGCGCGCCGCGCACGGCGGGGCCGGGCCCCTGGTGCGGGGCCGGGCCCCACGCCGTCCGCCGCCGTCCGCCCGCCGCCGTGCCCGGCCGGCGGTGCTCAGGGGAGCAGCCGCTCCAGGGGCAGCGCCGCCACGTCCGCCGCGGGCCGGGAGAGATAGAGGTCCGCGTGGTAGAAGCCGTCCGACTCCTTGCCGGTGGTGTCCAGGCCCCGTGCCTGGAGCGCGCAGAAGGCGGCCCGGCGCTCCGCGAGGTCGGCGAACCGGCGCTGGCGGAAGGTCCGCGCGGGCAACTGCTCGGTCACCAGGCCCGCCTCGGCGAGCAGCGCGGCGACCGGCGCGTACGACACGGTCCGCAGGACCAGCGCGGCGATCCACGGCGCGGTGGGCGTGCAGGAGAGCAGCCGGCGGAACGTGGTGGCGGAGATGTAGCCGACGCCGCCCGTCACGGTGATCAGGTCGGTACCGGCCAGGACCTGCCGCAGCCGCGCGGTGGGCTCCGCGGCCTCCAGGTTCTCGGCGAACCCGGCGTCCAGCAGGCCCACCCGCTCGGCGTAGGCGACCGCGTGCCGGGCCGCGTCGATGCCTATGGTCCGTACGGCCTCCGGGCGGCGCAGTTCGTCGAAGAACGCCCGGTCCTCGTCGGCCAGCCGGGCCGGCGGCAGGCCGCCGGTCTCCTGGGCGTCGGTGTACCGGTCGTACAGGTCGGCCAGGTTGAGCTTGTGGTTCAGCAGCGCGGCGTTGACGCCGTAGGAACAGCACAGGTCGACGACCTGGAGCGGCGGACGCCCGGTACGGCGCCGCCGTTGCAGGGACTCGGTGAGGGCGCGGAAGACCCCCTGGCCGTGGTGCGGGATCTGGTAGTCGAGCGGGCGCAGCGTCCGGAAGTACATACGGGGATCAGGGCAGTCGTAGATGGCCTCGAAATCCGCCTTTCCCCAGTCCGAGCCGGCCGATGGGTGCGGTGCTCCTGCTGCCAAGGTGTGGCCTCCTGAAAGGCGCTGCCGATGGTTGGGAGTCAACCGCACCAGCATCCAGGGCCAAGTTGCCTACGGACAGTGCGACTTGAGGCCAAATTCGGGGTGGGTGGGGCGGGCGGAGCGAAATATGCCCCTGTCGTGCGCCCGGCCGCCGGCGGCCTGCCGCCCGCCGCCTGCCGTACGACGCCTGCCGTATGTCCCCCGCGCGGCGTGCCCCGCGGTGCCCGCCGCCTGCCGTACGCCCCCGCCGGGCGGCATGCCCCGCGACGCCCGCCGCCCGACGGCCCATGGCCCGGCGACGGGCCGCCGGACGGCACGCGGGCCCACCGCCTACGAGGGCGAGGGCGCCGCCGGGACGTCCGCGAGGTGTTCGGCGAGCCAGGTCGGCACGCCGCCCATGAGCCGGAAGAGCCGCGCGGCCTCGGCCCGCAGCCCCTCCGCCTCGACGGGCGGGGCCGCGTCGGCGAGGGCGACCAGCGCCGGCGCCGTACCGACCAGGAAGCCCAGCTCCTCGCGGATGCGCAGCGATTCGCCGAACCCGTGCCGCGCCTCGGCCAGTTCGCCGTCGCGCAGGGCCAGTCCGGCGAGGTGGCGCCAGGTGGAGGACAGCAGCAGGGGGTTGCCGTGCGCGGTGGCGCCGGCGTGGGCGCGGCGGTAGGCGGCGCGCGCGGAATCCGGGCTGTCGGCGACGTGTTCGGCCATCAGGCCGCGCCGGAAGTCCAGCAGCGGGCGGCCGGGCGCCGACGGTGCCAGCAGCGCGGCGGCGCGGCCGAGCGCGGAGCGGGCCTCGTCGGCGCGGTCGCGTACGCCCAGGACCGTGGCGGCGTACGCGAGGTGGCCGCGCTCGCAGGCCGCGGCGCCGCGCTCGTCGTCGTCCCCCGCCAGCGCTTCGGCGGCGCGCAGCGCGTCCTCGGCGGTGGACCACCCGGTGGCGGTGAACATGCAGCGCTCCACGAGCAGCGCGGCGCGGCGGATCGCGTACGGGGGGCTCCCCGCCGCGTGTGGTTCCAGCAGAGCCGCCGCGTCGTCCCAGCAGCCGCGTGACCGCAGCCGCCACACGGCGCGGTCCAGGGCGTCCGCCCCCGCCGCCGATCTGGCCGCCGGGACTCCCGGCACCGATTCCACGGGGTCCGCGGTTCCCGCGGACTCTGCGGCTCCTGACATGGCGGTGTCCGCCACATTGCCCTCCCCGAGCGCACCGTTGAGCTGGAACTGAGAAGCAGTGGGCGCATCTCAGCACGAATTCCGCCGCCCGGCCAAGGGGGAAGGTGAATGATTTCACAATCTCTCCGGCGCCCTTCGGAGGGGACGACGCGGTGGGAGAACGGGCGGGGCGCGGCGCCGCCGGGGGAGGGGCCGGGATGTGCACGGTTGGGCGGGCCTGCCGGGATACGCCCGATCGGGTGACGCCGCTTCGCGGATCGGCGCCCTTGCTGACACAGAGTCAACTTACGCAGGGTGGCGACCCGTTGCGTGTCGGCCGCCGGATGGCGCATACGGGCCATTCAGGGTTGGCCGGAAGTGTCGCGTCCGTACGGCACCGCGGCGGATCCGGCCCGCGGGCGACGGGCGGGCCGCGCCTCAGCTCATCCGCAGCGCCAGGAAGAAGTCCAGCTTGTCCTCCAGGCGGGCCAGATCGCGGCCCGTCAGCTGCTCGATGCGGCCGACCCGGTAGCGCAGGGTGTTGACGTGCAGGTGGAGGCGGGTCGCGCAGCGGGTCCAGGAACCGTCGCAGTCGAGGAAGGCCTCCAGGGTGGGGATCAGTTCGGCGCGGTGGCGGCGGTCGTAGTCGCGCAGCGGGTCCAGGAGGCGGGCCGTGAAGGCGCGGCGTACGTCGTCGGGGACGAAGGGCAGCAGCAGGACGTGGGAGGCCAGCTCCTCGTGGCCCGCCGCGCAGACCCGGCCGGGGCGGGCGGCGGCGACCCGGCGGGCGTGCCGGGCCTCCTCCAGGGCGCCGCGCAGACCCTCCGCCGAGTGCACGGAGGCGCTGACGCCGATGGTCAGGCGGCCGTCGTCGGCCAGCCCGCGCGTCAGCGGGTCCTGGACGACGGACAGCAGGGTGTCGGCCTGGAGACCGGCGGCGGACGCGTCCCGGCCGTCCCGCGCCTCGCCGTCCTCCGACACGGCCGGCAGCGGCACCAGGGCCACGGCCTCGTCACCGGTGTGCGCGACGGCGATCCGGTCGGACGGGTCGGGTCCGAACGTGCCGGGGTCGACCAGCACCTCTTCCAGGAGCGTCTGGGCGACCGGTCCGCCGGGCACGTCCCCGCCCTCCCACTCGACACGGGCGACGACGACCTGCCAGTGCGGGGCGGTGCCCAGTCCGGGCAGCAGTACCGGGGCGGCCACCCGCAGGCGGGCTGCTATCTCGGCGGGGGCGGCACCCGTCTGGACCAGTTCGAGGACCTCCTGGGCGAGGCGTCTGCGCACCGTACGGGCCGCGTCGCGGCGGTCGCGTTCGACGGCTATCAGCTGGGTGACGCCGTGCAGCAGGTCCAGGCGCTCCTCGGCCCAGTCGCCCGCGTCCGCCTCGACGGCCAGCAGCCAGTCCGACAGGACGGTCTCGCGCAGGTCGCGGCCGGTGCCGCGGATGGGGAAGAGGGAGTACGTGGTGCCGCCGAGCGGGAGCCGGTAGGGGCCGCGGCGGCCGGTGCGGGTGGCGGCCAGGTGCTCGCCCGCCAGGCGGGCGCCGGTCTCGGCGGGCAGCTCGGGGCCCGATCCGGCCAGCGTGGACCCGGCGATCTGCCGGCCGGTGGGGGACAGGACCCAGGCGCGCAGGTCCAGGTCGGAGCCGAGCAGGTCGAGGACGACCTCGGGGCCGCCGCCGGTGGGCCCGGAGGTCATCAGGCGGCGGTGCCGGTCCACCACGGCGGCCAGGTCGCCCGCGCGCTCGCCGGAGACCTGCCGTACCACGTACTCGGTGATTGAGGCGAACGAGACGTCCTCGACGACGGAGAACAGCGGCAGGCGGTGCCGGGCGCAGGCCACCACCAGGTCGTCGGGCACCGAGCCCAGTTCGGCCTCGCCCGCGGCCAGCCCGGCGACCCCGGCCGCGGCCAGGATGCGCACGAACCGCTCGGAGTCCTCCGGCTCGCGCCGCCAGGCCAGTCCCGTCAGCACCAGTTCGCCGCCGGACAGATAGCGGCTGGGGTCGCGCAGGTCGGTGGTCATCACGCCGCGCACGGTACGGTCCAGTTCCTCCTCGCCGCCCAGCAGCCGCAGGCCGAGAGTGCCGGTGTCCAGGAGTGCGCGGAGCCGCATGGTCTCTCGCCCGCCGTTCTTTTCTGTCTGGTGTTGCCGGTGGAATAGCGCGAGGTTTCTGCGCCCCGCCTTTCGTTCGAATCTACAAGACATGCGCCGTGGCCAGCCAACCGCTTCATGGTTTCGGTGACTGCACCCGGCGGGTACGGGGCGCGTTCACTGGGCCCGACCGCGTAAACACGACATGAACAGCCCGGTGGACGCGAGGGCCGAAAGTCCTCGGTCCGGGCAGCGGACGACCTGGATTTCGCGAGTGGAACCGGAGCCGGCCGGCCCGGCGCCGCGACGCGCCGAAGAGACGTGGAAGAGAGCCCCGTATGGACTTCCTTCGCCCCGCCAGCTGGGAGGAGGCGCTCGCCGCCAAGGCCGAGCACCCCACCGCTGTACCGATCGCGGGCGGCACCGACGTGATGGTCGAGATCAACTTCGACCACCGCCGCCCGGAGTACCTCCTCGATCTGAACCGCGTCGACGACCTGCGGGAGTGGGAGGTGGGCGAGGAGACCGTACGGCTGGGCGCGTCCGTGCCGTACACGCAGATCATGGAGAACCTGCGGACCGAGCTGCCCGGCCTCGCGCTCGCCTCGCACACGGTGGCCTCCCCGCAGATCCGCAACCGCGGCGGCGTCGGCGGCAACCTGGGCACCGCCTCCCCGGCGGGCGACGCGCACCCGGCGCTGCTCGCCTCCGGCGGCGAGGTCGAGGCCGAATCCGTACGCGGCCGCCGCATGATCCCGGTCGACGACTTCTACCTGGGCGTCAAGCGCAACGCGCTGGAGCCGGACGAGCTGATCCGCGCGGTGCACCTGCCTAAGGCGGACGGCCCGCAGCAGTTCTCCAAGGTCGGCACCCGCAACGCGATGGTCATCGCGGTGTGTGCCTTCGGCCTCGCGCTGCACCCGCGCACCCGCACGGTACGGACCGGCATCGGCTCGGCCGCGCCCACCCCCGTACGGGCGAAGGCCGCCGAGGAGTTCCTGACGGCGGCGCTGGCGGAGGGCGGCTTCTGGGAATCGGGGCGGCCGATTCCGCCGTCCGTGGCCAAGCAGTTCGCCGAGCTGGCCACCGGTGCCTGCAACCCGATCGACGACGTGCGCGGCAGCGCGAAGTACCGGCGCCACGCGGTGGGGATCATGGCGCGCCGCACCCTCGGCTGGACCTGGGAGTCCTACCGCGGCAACGAGAGGAGCGCCCAGTGCGCGTGAAGTTCACCGTCAACGGCCGCGAACAGCAGGCCGACGACGTATGGGAAGGCGAGAGCCTGCTGTACGTGCTCCGCGAGCGGATGGGCCTGCCGGGCTCGAAGAACGCCTGCGAGCAGGGCGAATGCGGCTCCTGCACGGTCCGCCTGGACGACGTGCCGGTGTGCTCCTGCCTGGTCGCCGCCGGACAGGCCGAGGGCCGCGAGGTCGTCACCGTCGAGGGGCTCGCGGACTTCGCCGAGCAGCGCGCGCAGCGCGGCGGCTGCGCCACCGGGGCCTGCGGCACGGCCGCCGGTACGAGCATGGACACCGCGCAGCGCTGGCAGGCCAAGCCCGCGGGCGCCGACAGCCCAAGCGGCGAACAGGTACGGCTGTCGCCGGTCCAGCAGGCGTTCATCGACGCGGGCGCCGTCCAGTGCGGCTTCTGCACACCCGGCCTGCTCGTCGCCGCCGACGAACTGCTGGAGCGCAACGGCCGGCCGTCCGACGCGGACATCCGCGAGGCGCTGTCCGGCAACCTGTGCCGCTGCACGGGCTACGAGAAGATCCTCGACGCGGTCCGGCTCGCCGCCGCCCGCGGCGACGCGCAGACCACCGGAACGGGGGCCTGACCATGACCGGAGTCACCCGCACACCCACCCAGCTGACCCAGGGCGGCAAGACCGGCGCGGGCATCGGCGCCTCCACGCTGCGCCCGGACGGCACCCTCAAGGTGACCGGCGAGTTCGCGTACTCCTCGGACCTGTGGCACGAGGACATGCTGTGGGGCTTCACCCTGCGCTCCACCGTCGCGCACGCCGAGATCGTCTCCATCGACACCTCCGAGGCGCTCGCCCAGCCCGGTGTGTACGCCGTGCTCACCTACGACGACCTGCCCACGGACGTGAAGAACTACGGCCTGGAGATCCAGGACACGCCCGTACTGGCGCACGGCAAGGTCCGCCACCACGGCGAGCCGGTCGCGCTGGTCGCCGCCGACCACCCGGAGACCGCCCGCCGCGCCGCCGCCAGGATCAGGATCGAGTACGCCGAACTGCCGCTGGTCACCGACGAGGAGTCCGCGACCCGCGAGGGCGCGCCGCTGGTCCACGAGAACCGCGACGACTCCCACGCCGGACACGTACCGCACCCGAACATCGTGCACCGTCAGCCGATCGTGCGCGGCGACGCCGCCGCGGCGGCCCGCCGCGCCGATGTGATCGTCTCCGGCGAGTACGTCTTCGGCATGCAGGACCAGGCGTTCCTGGGCCCGGAGTCCGGACTCGCGGTGCCCGGCGAGGACGGCGGCGTCGACCTGTACGTGGCCACCCAGTGGCTGCACTCCGACCTGCGCCAGATCGCGCCCGTCCTCGGCCTGCCCGAGGACAAGGTCCGCATGACGCTGTCCGGCGTCGGCGGCGCCTTCGGCGGCCGTGAGGACCTGTCGATGCAGATCCACGCCTGTCTGCTCGCGCTGCGCACCGGCAAGCCCGTCAAGATCGTCTACAACCGCTTCGAGTCGTTCTTCGGGCACGTCCACCGGCACCCCGCCAAGCTCCGGTACGAGCACGGCGCCACCAAGGACGGCAAGCTCACCCACCTCAAGTGCCGCATCGTGCTGGACGGCGGCGCCTACGCGTCCGCCTCCCCGGCCGTCGTCGGCAACGCCTCCTCGCTCGCGGTCGGCCCGTACGTCGTCGACGACGTGGACATCGAGGCCGTCGCCCTCTACTCGAACAACCCGCCCTGCGGCGCCATGCGCGGCTTCGGCGCCGTCCAGGCGTGCTTCGCGTACGAGGCGCAGATGGACAAGCTGGCGAAGAAGCTCGGCATGGACCCGGTCGAGTTCCGGCAGCTGAACGCCATGGAGCAGGGCACCCTGCTGCCGACCGGCCAGGTGGTCGACTCCCCGGCGCCGGTCGCCGAACTGCTGCGCCGCGTCAAGGCGATGCCGCTGCCGCCGGAGAACCAGTGGGAGACCACCGAGGGCGCCGACGTCCGCGCGCTGCCCGGCGGACTGTCCAACACCACGCACGGCGAGGACGTCGTACGCGGTATCGGCTACGCCGTCGGCATCAAGAACGTCGGCTTCTCCGAGGGCTTCGACGACTACTCCACCGCCCGCGTCCGCATGGAGGTCGTCGGCGGTGAGGCGGTCGCGACCGTGCACACCGCGATGGCGGAGGTCGGCCAGGGCGGCGTCACCGTCCACGCGCAGATCGCCCGTACGGAACTGGGCGTCGACCAGGTCACCATCCAGCCGGCGGACACCCGGGTCGGCTCGGCCGGCTCCACCTCCGCCTCCCGGCAGACCTATGTCACCGGCGGCGCGGTGAAGAACACCTGCGAGCACGTGCGCGAGAAGGTCCTGGAGCTGGGCCGGCGCAGGTTCGGGACGTACCACCCGGCGTGGGCGACCGCCGAACTCCTCCTGGAGGGCGGCAAGGTCGTCACCGACGGCGGCGAGGTGCTCGCGGACCTCGTGGACGTCCTGGAGGGCGAGGCGGTCGACCTGGAGCTGGAGTGGCGGCACCGCCCCACCGAGGCGTTCGACCTGTGCACCGGCCAGGGCAACGGCCACGTCCAGTACTCCTTCGCCGCGCACCGCGCGGTCGTCGAGGTGGACACCGGACTCGGCCTCGTCAAGGTCATCGAACTGGCCTGCGCCCAGGACGTCGGCAAGGCGCTCAACCCGCTGTCCGTCGTCGGCCAGATCCAGGGCGGTACGACGCAGGGCCTCGGCGTCGCGGTGATGGAGGAGATCATCGTCGACCCGAAGACCGCGAAGGTGCGCAACCCCTCCTTCACGGACTATCTGATCCCCACGATCCTCGACACGCCGTCCATCCCGGTCGACGTGCTCGAACTCGCCGACGAGCACGCCCCGTACGGGCTGCGCGGCATCGGCGAGGCCCCCACCCTGTCGTCCACCCCGGCCGTCCTCGCGGCGATCCGGAACGCGACCGGGCTGGAACTGAACCGGACTCCGGTCCGCCCGGAGCACCTCACCGGCACCTGACCCGCGGCGGGCAGCCGTACGCGGTGCCGCTCACCGCCGTACGGCTGCCCGCCGCGGGCACCTGGGCCGTCCCCCGGGTCATACCGCCGATGTTCTGTCCCAAATCTCGCGACGCGGTGCGCGCGTGACGCGAGGGCCCCTATGAACCTTGGGAGTAAGGCACCATGACCCAGCAGTCCCTGGAGCCACCGACCATGGCGGAGGACGCGGGCGCGGGCACGCGTCAGCCCGCCGGCCGGTCCTGGCTCGACCGGTACTTCCACATATCCGACAGAGGGTCCACGGTCGCGCGTGAGGTGCGCGGCGGCATCACGACCTTCATGGCGATGTGTTACATCCTCCTGCTCAACCCCCTCATCCTGGCCACGCCGGACGTCGAGCGGCACACCCTGGGCAGCGCCGGCGTGGTGACGGCCACGGCGCTCGGCGCGGCGCTCTGCACGCTGCTCATGGGCTTCTTCGGCAAGGTGCCGCTGGCCCTGGCCGCCGGACTGAACGTTTCGGCGGCGCTGACCTCGCAGGTCGTCCCGTACATGACGTGGCCGCAGGCCATGGGGATGTGCGTCATGTACGGCGTCGTGATCATGCTCCTGGTGGTCACCGGCCTCCGCGAGATGATCATGAACGCCATTCCGCTGGCCCTCAAGCACGCCATCACCATGGGCATCGGCATGTTCGTCGCCCTGCTCGGCCTGGTGAAGGCCGGCTTCGTCGGCAAGGGCGCCGGCGGCCCCGTACAGCTCGGCCTGACCGGCGAACTCTCCGGCTGGCCGGTCCTCTTCTTCGCCGTCACCCTGCTGCTGATCTTCATGCTGCAGGCCCGCAACGTCCCCGGCGCCATCCTCATCGGCATCGTCGCCGGTACGGTCCTGTCCGTGCTCGCCACCACCCTCGGCGGCCTCACCGACAAGGACTGGGGCGGCGCCTCCCCCGAACTGCACGGCAGCGCCGTCGCCGCACCCGACTTCGGGCTCTTCGGGCACGTCGAGTTCGGCGGCTGGGACCGGATCGGCGCCCTGACCGTCGGCATGATCGTCTTCACGCTGGTGCTGGCCGGGTTCTTCGACGCGATGGCGACCATCATCGGCGTCGGTACGGAAGCGAAGCTCGCCGACGACAAGGGGCGGATGCCGGGCCTGTCCAAGGCGCTGTTCGTCGACGGTGCGGGCGGCGCGATCGGCGGTGTCGCGGGCGCGTCCGGCCAGACCGTGTTCATCGAGTCGGCCAGCGGCGTCGGCGAGGGCGCCCGCACCGGTCTGTCCTCCGTCGTCACCGGCCTGTTCTTCGCGGCCTGCCTCTTCTTCACCCCCCTCACCCAGCTCGTGCCCGCCCAGGTCGCCGCGGCCGCCCTCGTCGTCATCGGCTCGATGATGATGGGCGCCGCCAAGCATGTGGACTGGAGCGACCGATCGGTGGCCGTCCCGGTGTTCCTCACCGTGGCGCTGATGCCCTTCACGTACAACATCACCGCGGGCGTCGGCGCGGGCGTCATCGCCTACGCCGCCATCAAGACCGCACAGGGCAAGTGGCGGGAGGTCGGCGCCTTCATGTGGATACTCTGCCTGATCTTCCTCGTCTACTTCTCGCTGCACCCCATCGAGAACTGGCTGGGCGTCAAGTAACGCCCGGTCCGCCCCCACCCGTAAGGAGACCGACATGCTGGACATCGCCGACGAGCTGCACCGGTGGGCCCGGCAGGGGCGCCCCTTCGCGGTGGCCACGGTCGTGGCCACCAGCGGCAGCGCGCCCCGCCAGCCGGGCGCCGCACTCGCCGTCGACAGCGACGGCACGGCGGTCGGGTCGGTCTCCGGCGGATGCGTGGAAGGCGCGGTCTACGAGCTGTGCCAGGAAGCGCTGCGGACCGGGGAAACGGTTCTGGAGCGCTTCGGCTACAGCGACGAGGACGCCTTCGCGGTCGGCCTGACCTGCGGCGGCGTCATCGACATCCTCGTCACTCCGGTACGGCCGTACGGCACGGACGCACCGGAGGACGGCGATGCCGAAGGGGAGGCGGGAACGGAGCACGGTGCCCCCCGCACGCCCGCCGGACCGTCCCCCGCCACGGTCCTCACCACCGCCCTGGCCGCCGCCGCCTCGGGGGAGGCGGCAGCCGTCACCCGCGTCGTCAGCGGCCCGGCCCACCTCCTGGGCCGGGCCCTGCTCGTACGCCCCGACGGCGGCGTCACCGGCACCCTCGGCGGCCATCCGGAACTGGACCGCACCGCCGTCCACGAAACCCGCGCACTCCTGGACGCGGGCCGCACCGCCACCGTCGGGATCGGCGCGGACGGCTCCCGCTGCGGCGAGCCCGTCCTCCTCCTCGTCGAGTCCTCCGTCCCCCCGCCCCGCATGATCGTCTTCGGGGCCATCGACTTCGCCGCCGCGCTCGTGCGCGCCGGCAAGTTCCTCGGCTACCACGTCACCGTCTGCGACGCCCGCCCCGTCTTCGCCACCCGCGCCCGCTTCCCCGACGCGGACGAGATCGTCGTCGACTGGCCGCACCGCTACCTCGACACCCAGCACCCCGACCCCCGCACGGCGCTCTGCGTCCTCACCCACGACGCCAAGTTCGACGTCCCCCTCCTGGAACGCGCCCTGCGCCTGCCCGTCGCCTACGTCGGCGCCATGGGCTCCCGCCGCACCCACCTGGACCGCCTCGCCCGCCTGCGCGACGTCGGCCTGACCGAACTCGAACTCAACCGCCTGCGCTCACCCATCGGCCTCGACCTCGGCGCCCGCACCCCCGAGGAGACGGCCCTGTCCATCGCCGCCGAGATCATCGCCAACCGCCGCGGCGGCACCGGCACGCCCCTCACGGGCGCGCACACCCCTATTCACCATGACGCGCCGGCGCCCCTGGACCGCATCGGGCCGGTCCCGGCGGCGTGAGGGGGCGCGCCACCGAGGACTGACGACCACGGCGAGTACGGCGGACAGAAGGGGGACCAGAAGCGCGGTCCGGTAGGCGCTGAGGGGGTCCGGGCCGCCCAGGGACATGGCGGCGGTGGTCGCCGCCAGGCCGAGGGCCGCGCCGAACTGGAAGGACGTGTGGAGAAGGCCGCCGGCCAGGCCCTGTTCGCGGTGGTCGATGCCGTCCGTGGCGACGATGGTCAGGGGGCCGTAGGCCAGCGCGAAGGCGATGCCGATCAGCAGGAGGCTCGGGAACATCGCCGCGTACGCGAGGTCCGTGCCGAGCGGCAGGAAGGCGGCGTACGCGACGACCGTCAGCAGCAGACCGCCCAGGATCACCCGCGCGGTGCCGAACCGCCGGACGAGGCGGGGCGTCAGGACGGGGGCCAGCACCGCGTCGGCGCCCATCGCCAGCATCGCGAAGCCCGTCTCCAGCGCGGACCAGCCGCGCAGCTCACGCAGGTAGAGCACGACGACGAACTGGAACCCGAAGAACCCGCCGGTGAACAGCAGTCCGGTGAGGCCGGCGCGGACCAGGGAGCGCGTACGGAAGATGCCGGGCCGCACCAGCGGGGCGGGGGAGCGCCGCTCGATCCGTACGAACGCGAGCAGGAGGACCAGGGAAGCGGCGAAGGCGGCCAGGGTCTGCACCGGCGGGGCGTGCGTGGCGCGCTCGACGGCCAGGACGAACAGCAGGATCGCGCCGGTCACGGTGAGCGCGCCGGGCAGGTCCAGACGCGTGCGCGGTGAGCGGGAGACCTCCGTACGCGGAAGCAGCGGCAGCCCCGCGGCCAGGATCAGGGCCGCCAGCACGACCGGGGCGAAGAACACCCACCGCCAGCCGGCCGCCGCCAGCAGACCGCCGACGACCAGGCCGACCGAGAAGCCGGCGCCCCCGGTGCCCGAGTAGACCAGCAGCGCCTTGGTGCGGTGCGGCCCGGCGGGGAAGCCGGTGGTGATGAGCGACAGCCCGGCGGGGGTCATGAACGCGGCGCACGCGCCCGTCACGAACCGGGCGAGGACGAGCGTCCACCCGTCGCCCGCCAGGCCGCCCAGGCCGGAGAAGACGAGGAAGACCACGAGCGGCAGCAGGAACATCCGCCGCCGTCCGAACAGGTCGGCGGCCCGCCCGCCGAGCAGCATGAAGCCGCCGTAGCCGAGCGCGTACGCGCTCACCACCCACTGCAACGCGCCGGTGGACAGGCCGAGTTCGTCCCGGATCGACGGCAGTGCCGCGTTCAGCATGGCGACGTCGATCCCCTCCAGGAAGATCGCGCCGCACAGGACGAGCAGCACGCCCCAGGTGCGGCCGCTCATACGGGCGTCGTCCCCGGGCGGCCGGGCCGTGGTGGTGGGCCTCATGGCTCGGTTCCTTCCACGCAGGTCGGTTACCTCTTGTTACCGACCGCATCTTCCGGCACCGTGTTCGGCCATGGAAGAAGGCACTTCGAAGTCACCCGGGCACCCCGGAGTAACCCGTCCGCCCGAGCCGTGCGCCGACGGCGCGTACGGGGACGCCCCCGGCGCCGACTGTGACTACGACGCCCGGCAGTGGGACGTACGGGAGGGCTGCGAGGTCCGGCAGATCCTCGACCGCGTCGCCGACAAGTGGTCGCTGCTCGTCATCGCGCTGCTGGACCGCCGCACGCTGCGCTTCACCGAACTGCGCCGCGAGGTCGACGGCATCAGCCAGCGGATGCTGACGGTCACCCTGCGCCGGCTCGAACGCGACGGCCTCGTCCGCCGCACCGTGCACCCCGTCGTCCCGCCCCGGGTGGACTACGAGCTGACGCCGCTCGGCACGACCCTGCACGACACCATCCAGGCCCTGGTCACCTGGTCCGAGGAGCACCAGGAAGAGATCGCCGGGGCCCGCGCCGCGTACGACCGCCGCGAGCGGGACCAGCGGGAAGGGCAGGGCTGACGGAGGGAGAGGACTCAGCGCGCGGCGCGCAGCTCCAGGTCGACGAGGAGTGCCCGGTGATCCGTGCCGGTCAGGTCGAGGAAGCGCGCCGCGCCCGGGTGCAGGGTCTCGCTGACGAGGACGTGGTCGATCTGGGCGCCCAGCACGGGAGTGGTGCGGGCGGGCCAGGTCGGGGTGCGGGGGCGGCCCGCCAGGCCGGCGCTGTCGCGGAGGCCGGTGTCCAGGACGGCGCGGAAGGCGGCGTGGTCCTGGGAGGAGTTGAAGTCGCCCGCGACGATCAGCGGTTCGGGACCGCGGGAGGCGGCGAGGGCGCGCAGGCGGCCCAGTTCGGTGCGCCAGGTGTCCAGGGAGGCGGGCAGCGGGGGCATGGGGTGGGCGACCTGGAAGCGCAGACGGTGTCCCCGGACGGTGACGGCCGCGCGCGGCATGGCGAGTTCGCCGGTGACCCGGCCGTCCGCGGTGAGCGGGAACCTGCTCAGTACGGCGGAGCCCTCGGCGTCGCCGTGCCCGGCGAGCAGGCGGTAGGGGTAGGCGGCGCGTACTCCGGCGGATTCCAGGGCGGCGGCGCAGCGCAGCGGATCGCACTCCTGGACCGCGACGAGGTCGGGGCCCTCCCGGCGCAGCGTGGCCAGCAGCCCGTCCGTCGCCCGGCCGAACTCCAGGTTCGCGGTCAGTACGCGCAGGTGGGCGAGGACCGGGCCGTGCGATACGGGGGCGTCGCCGCCGTACGGCCGGACGAACGCGGCCAGCCCGAGCAGGACGGCGGCGGCCCAGAAGAGGCCGGGCCGCCAGCGTGCCGCCAGGGACAGCGCCAGGCCGAGCCCGGCGGGCACCGGCAACCACGGCAGAAAGGCCAGCAGTTGCGGTACGGGTGTCACACCGTCCGCGCCGGCGGCACGGAACGCCAGGGGAACGGTGGCGACGAGCAGGAACACGCCCGCGCCGGCCGGGACCGCCCGCGGCCGTCGTGGTGCCGTACCGGTCGCAGCGGCCGTGGTAATTCCCGTCGCCATAGGACGATGATGCCGTACCGGCCGGCGGGTGCGAGGTGAATCACACCGGTGCTTGGCGAATTCTTGGCCGAAAAGGGGAGAGGCCGGCGGGGCGGGTATGGCATTATTCGGGGAGCGGGTGCCGGAAGGTGCGGCACCCGGTTTGTGTCCGCGCGAGCAAGGAGGTGATCGGGATGAGTCCCGAAGGAAGTCCTTGCCGCAGCGTCGCAGTGTGCTGACCGCACTGCCCGAATTCATCGTGCGCAAGGCCGACACCGCGGCCCCCGCTGGGGCCCGGTGCGCCGCGCTGCGTGCAGCCACCGCTGAGCGGCGGCCGTTTCCTGTGCGTCCCCGCGGTGTGCGTCCGTACGCCGCTCCCGGCGCCGTCGGCGGCTGATTCCGCGCGTTCGGCCTTCCGGTACGTGTACGTGCCCTCCCGCACGTTTTTCCGCAGCGCCCTGCGCTGAATGCGCGCATTTTCGCCGCGGCGATTTCCCCTGCGCATTTCCCGTTCCGCTTTTCCTTTTCCGCAGTCTTTTTTCGTCCACATCCTCGTCGCGGGGCCGTGCGCCGCCGGGTCATGCCGTCATGCCCCGGTGCCGCCACGCCCCCGTACGGAGGGAGGCTTGTCATGACCGACCTGCTCACCCCCGAGAAGCTCGCGCCGCCCGGCCGCCGCCCGCGCCGCCGCGAGCAGAAGGCCGCCGAACTGGCGGCCCGTACCCGCGCCGCCGGCGAGTACCTGGCCGCGATCAGCGCACGCCCCGCCACCCGGGTCCTCCACGACCTGCGCACCGGCCGGGACGGGCTGCTGCACGAGGACGCCGTGGCGCGCCTGCACCGCGACGGCCCCAACGTCGTCGCGCACGAGCGCGCCCCGCGCTGGTACGTGCAGCTGGCCAAGGCGTTCTGGAACCCGTTCATCCTCGTGCTCGCGGCCCTGGCCACCGTGATGTACGTGCAGTGGCTCCAGGTCGCCGACACCGAGCCCTTCGACGCGAAGATTCCCATCCTCGGCGCGATGGTGCTGATCAGCGCGCTGCTGCGGTTCTGGCAGGAGTACCGCTCGGGCAGCTCCGCCGCCGCGCTGCGCGCCCTGGTCACCACGACCACCGCCGTACAGCGCCGGGCGGGCCGGGCCCAGGCGCCGGTCACCTCCGAGATCCCCGTGGCGGACGTGGTGCGCGGCGACGTCGTCGCACTGGCCGCGGGCGACCTCGTACCGGCCGACCTGCGGCTGCTGTCCGCCAAGGACCTCATGGTCGCCCAGGCCGCGCTGACCGGCGAGTCGCTGCCCGTCGCCAAGGCCGACACGCGGGCCGGCGACGACGGCCGGGACCTGACCGCCGACCCGGTGGAGGCGGACAACCTGGTGCTGGCGGGCACGTCCGTCACCTCCGGCACCGCGACGGGAGTGGTCGTGGCCACCGGCGCGGACACCTACTTCGGGTCGATGGCCGGCTCGCTGTCCGGCGAGCGCCCGGAGACCAGCTTCGACGCCGGGGTGAAGAAGGTCAGCTTCCTGCTGATCCGCTTCATGCTGGTGATGGTGCCGCTGGTCTTCGCCGTCAACGGTCTGACGAAGGGCGACTGGGCCGAGGCGTTCACCTTCGCGGTGGCCGTCGCGGTGGGTCTGACGCCCGAGATGCTGCCGATGGTGGTCACCACCAACCTGGCGCGCGGCGCGGTCGCCATGGCGAAGCGCAAGGTCGTCGTCAAGCGCCTGAACGCCATCCAGAACCTCGGCGGGATGGACGTGCTGTGCACGGACAAGACCGGGACGCTGACCGAGGACCGCGTCGTCCTGGACCGCTATCTCGACGTACGCGGCCACGAGGACGGCGAGGTGCTGGAGTACGCCTACCTCAACAGCCACTTCCAGACGGGGCTGCGCAACCTCATGGACCAGGCCGTCGTCGACCGGATGCATGAGGCCGAGGAGGTGGTCGTCGACGCCCGGTTCACGCTCGTCGACGAGGTCCCCTTCGACTTCGCGCGGCGCCGGATGTCGGTGGTGCTCCGCCGCAACGACCTCGAAGGACCGGCCGCCGAGCACCTCCTCGTCACCAAGGGTGCCGTGGAGGAGGTCCTCGCGCTCTGCACCCACCTCACCGACGGCGGGCAGCGCGTGGAGCTGACCGACGCGCTGCGCCGGCAGGTCACCCT
Organism: Streptomyces sp. NPDC059788; assembly: GCF_042732265.1. NCBI lineage: Bacteria > Bacillati > Actinomycetota > Actinomycetes > Kitasatosporales > Streptomycetaceae > Streptomyces > Streptomyces sp. NPDC059788. The sequence continues at coordinate 187,019 of NZ_JBHWHY010000004.1, forward strand.
GATCGCCGAGAACCACAACCGGCAGGGACTGCGGGTCCTGGCGGTGGCGACCCGTACGCTTCCGGCGGCCGGTGACGCGTACGGCGTCGCCGACGAGGCGGAGCTGACCCTGCGGGGTTTCCTGGCCTTCCTCGACCCGCCGAAGCAGGACGCCGCCGAGGCGCTGCGCGGCCTGGCCGGCAGCGGCATCGCCGTCAAGGTCGTCACCGGGGACAACGAGCTGGTCGCGGCGCGGGTGTGCGCCGAGGTCGGCATCGAGGTGGGCACCGTCGTCACGGGGCCCTACCTGGACCTCCTCGACGAGCCGGAGCTGGCCGGGCTGGTCCGTACGACCACTGTGTTCGCCAAGGTCAACCCCGTACAGAAGGCCCGGATCGTCCGCGCGCTGCAGAGCGCGGGGCACACCGTCGGCTTCCTCGGCGACGGCATCAACGACGCCGCGGCGCTGCGCGAGGCGGACGTCGGCGTCTCCGTCGACACCGCCGTCGACATCGCCAAGGAGTCCGCGGACATCATCCTGCTGGAGAAGGACCTCACCGTCCTCGGGCAGGGCGTGCTCCAGGGCCGCCGGACCTTCGGCAACACCATCAAGTACCTCAAGATGACGGCCTCCTCGAACTTCGGGAACGTCTTCTCGGTGCTGGCCGCCTCCGCGTTCCTCCCCTTCCAGCCGATGCTGGCCACCCAGCTGCTCGTACAGAACCTCTGCTACGACATCTCGCAGCTCGCCACGCCCTGGGACCGGATGGACGCCGAGTACCTGCGCAAGCCGCGTACCTGGGACGCCCGGGGCATCGGGCGGTTCATGCTCGTCCTCGGCCCGACCAGCTCGGTCTTCGACATCACCACGTTCCTGCTGATGTGGCACGTCTTCGGGGCGGACAGCGAGGCGCACCAGGCGCTGTTCCAGTCCGGCTGGTTCGTCGAGGGGCTGCTGACGCAGACGCTCGTGGTGCACATGCTGCGCACCCGCAAGGTGCCGTTCCTGCGGTCCCGGGCCACCTGGCCGGTGCTGCTGATGACCGGCCTGGTCATGGCGTTCGGCATCGCCCTGCCCTTCTCGCCGCTGGCCCCGGCCCTGGGGCTCACGGCCCTGCCGGTGAGCTACTTCCCGTGGCTGGCCGGGACGCTGCTGGCGTACTGCCTGCTGACCCAGGGCGTGAAGACCTGGTACGTCCGCCGGTTCAACACCTGGCTGTGAGCCGCCGAAGGAGAAAGGGGGCCGCCTGCGGGCGGCCCCGCGCGGGCACCTGGAGGAGGAGCGCGGATCATGGTCAACGAGTGGCAGCTGGCCGGCAACATCGCCGCCGGCCTGGGCTTCGGGGCGGTCATCGGCCTGGAACGGCAGTGGCGTGCCCGGATGGCGGGACTGCGCACGAACGCGCTGGTCGCGGCCGGTGCCGCGCTCTTCGTCCTGCTCTCGCAGTACGGCTTCGCGGCCGCGACCAGCACCACGGGCTACGACGGTTCGCGGGTCGCCGCGCAGATCGTCTCCGGCATCGGTTTCCTCGGCGCCGGCGTCATCATGCGCGACGGGCTGAACGTACGCGGCCTGAACACCGCGGCCACCCTGTGGTGCTCGGCCGCGGTCGGCGCCCTGGCCGGCACCGGGCTGTACGTGGTCGCGGGGCTCGGCACGGCCGGGGTGGTCGGCGCCAACCTGGTGCTGCGGCCGCTGGGCCGGCGGATGGACCGGGAGCCGGGCGGCGGCGCGGAGGTCGCCACCGACTACTACTTCGAGGCGGTGTGCGCCGAGCCCGAGGAGGCGCACATCCGGGCCCTGGTCGTACAGGCCGTCAGCCGTCCGGGCTTTCGGCTGCGGGCGGTGCACAGCCACGACGACGGCACGCCGGGGAAGGGCGACACGGCTTCGCCGCGGGTCACCGTCGCCGCCGAGCTGACCACCGAACGGCGCGACGACAGCCTGCTCGAAGAGGCGGTCAGCAGGCTGTCGCTGGAGCCCGCGGTGTCGGCCGTGAGCTGGACGGTCGTGAACAACCCGGACGGCGGCGAGGACGACTTCGACGGCACCTACGGTGACGGCTACCGCGACCGGCCGCCGCCCCGGCGCCGCCACCGGGTGCGGGACTTCTTCTCGGGGCCCGGCGGGCCGGGCTCCGGCGGACCCGGCGGCTCCGGCGGACCGCCGCCGAAAACCGGGTGACGGCGAGCCGGACCGGGGTTAGCGTCCTTGGGGTGACCACGGACATCCGGGACATCCCCGAAGCACATGTCGACCGTGCCCTCGACCTCGCCCACCTCGCCTTCCACGCGAAGGTCGGCGACGCCACCCGCAAGCGTCAGCGCGAACTGCTGCTGGGCTGCGAGCGGGTGGGCGCCTACGAGGACGAGGAGATCGTCGGCTTCACCGCGGCGCACCGCCTGGGGCTCTCCGTGCCGGGCGGCGAACTGCCCGTCGCCGAACTGGACTTCGTCTCGGTCGCGCCCACCCACCGGCGGCGCGGCGTGCTGACCGGCATGATCGGCGAACTGTGGCGCCGCTGCGCCGCCGACGGCCGGCCGCTGGCCTGCCTGTGGGCGTCGGAGGAGGCGATCTACGGCCGCTTCGGCTTCGGCCCCGCCACCGAGGCGTACAACGTCGAGATCGACTCCACCCGGCCGCTGGACCTGCGCATCACGCCCGACCGGCGCCCGCTGCGGCTGCTCGATCCGGCGGCGGCGGTGCCGGTGATCGCGCCGCTGTACGAGGCGAGCCGGGCGCGGCGCAGCGGGCGGCTCTCCCGCGACGAGGCGTGGTGGCGGTGGTCCGTGCGGTCCGACGGCGAGGACGACGACGACAACGACAACGACGGCCCGAAGCGCGTCGTCGTCCTCGGCGACAAGGGCGCCCCCGCCGTCGGCTACGTCACCTACCGGGTGGGGGAGAAGGGCACCGTGACCGTCGGGGAGCTGGAGGCGGCCGACGCACCGGCCGCGGCGGCCCTCTGGTCGTATCTGGCGTCCATCGACCTGACCCGCAAGATACAGGCCTGGACGGTGGCCCCCGACGACCCGCTGCTGCACTTCGCCGCCGACCGCGACCAGGTGCGCGTCACCGGCCAGTGGCCCGCGATGTGGCTCCGGCTGGTGGACGTGGCGCAGGCCCTGACCGCCCGGTCCTGGGCCGCGCCCGTCGATCTCGTACTGGAGGTGCGCGACGCCACGCTGCCCGCCAACGCCGGCCGCTTCCGGCTGACGGCGGACCCGTCCGGCGCCGTGTACGAGCCCGCCGACGGCCCGGCCGACCTGGCCCTGGACGTACGGGAACTGGCCTCCTGCTACCTCGGCGGCACCCCGCTGCGGCGGCTGGTGCGGGCCGGGCTGGCCGAGGAGCGTACGCCGGGCGCGGCCCGGCTGCTGGACGCCGCGCTGGAGACGGAGTACCTGCCGTTCACCGGCGACTGAGGGACGGCCGGCGCACCGGGGGCTGTTGCCCGGACGGGTGGCCGCGCGGCGCGGTGGCCGGAAGCGGCGCACCGGTTCGTACCGCCGTTTGGGTGGGGTGCGGCCGGGCACCCGGCGCCGTGTCCCGAGTCCCGATCGTGCGAAGGAGCGTTCCATGACCGACATCTGGGGCTACCCGGCCTCCGCCGGCCACACGGCCGGCACGGACCTCGTGGGGTTCAAGGTCGAGGCCACGGACGGCAGCATCGGCAAGGTCGACAAGCACTCCGACGAGGTGGGCTCCGCCTGGATCGTGGTCGACACCGGTGTATGGATCTTCGGCAAGCACGTCCTGCTGCCGGCCGGGGTCATCGCCTCGGTGGACACCGCCGAACGCAAGATCTACGTCTCCCGCACCAAGGCGGAGATCAAGAACTCCCCGGAGTTCGACAAGGAGAAGCACCTCGGCAACCCGGACTACCACCAGCAACTCGGCTCGTACTACCAGCCGCACCACAAGTGACACCCCGCACCGCGAGGGGGGCCGGCCGGTCGTCCCGGCCGGCCCCGCTCGTCCGCGCTCCGGTCACGGCAGCAGCCCCGCCCGGCGCGCCGCCACCACCGCTTGGAGCCGCGAGTGCACCCCGAGCTTGCGCATGGCGGACCGCAGATAGCTCTTGACCGTCTCAGGACGCAGCCCCAGCCGCTCCGCGGCCACCGCGTTGGTCGCGCCCGAGGCCACGCACGCCAGGACGTCCACCTCGCGCGGTGCCAGCGCCGGGCCGTCCGCCCTGCCGCGACCGGGAGCGGACGCCGCCGCCAGCCGCCCGCACGCCGCCAGCATCTCGTGGCGCAGCGCCGGGTCCGCGATCCGCTGCGCCAGCGCCCGCAGGTCGCCGTGCGCCTCGCGCACCTCCTCCCACACCGCCGGGTCGGCGGTCGCCGGCTGCCGGGCGACCGTCAGCAGCCGCTGGGCCTCGTCCTGGAGCAGCAGGGCCTGTTCCAGTTCGCGGGCGGCCTCCATCGCGGCGGACAGCGGGCGGTCACCGAGCCGTACGGGATGGCGCAGTGCCCCGTAGAGGACCCCGCGCACCCGGCGCCGCACCACGACCGGTACCGCGAGCACCGAGTACAGGCCCTCGGCCGCCACCGCCGCGTCGTACTCGTGGCTGATGACGGGGGAGGAGTGGTAGTCGGTCACCGCGAAGGGGCGGGTGAGCACGGCCGCCTTGCCGCCGAGGCCGTTGCCGTGCCGGATGGCCAGCCCGTGCAGCGCCGTGGTGGTGGTGCCCGACAGTTCGCTGATGCGATAGCGGCCCGGGCCGTACCGCAGCCCGCCGAACGCCACCGGCAGCCCGCTCGTCCGCCGCAGCCGCGACAGCGCCGCCCGTACGTCGACGGACCCGCCACACTCTGACTCGACCCGCACGTCGAAACCTCCGCTTCCCCCCGTTCGGGGGTGGTGAGACCTGCGTCACTGATTACACGATGGCGGTAGGCGGTGCGGCAATGAGGAGGACATATGGCGGACACGGATACGACAGGTGCGACGGGCGGTACGGACGGTATGGGCGGGGTTGTTCCTGTTGCGGAAGTGACGGGAGCGGCGGACGCCACGGCAGCGGATGACACCACGGCCGCGGCATCGCCCGGAACGGGCGCGGCGCCCGCCGACCCGACCGCGCAGTTCCGCGCGGCCCGGGACCACCTCCTGCGCCACCGCGAGGACTACGACGGCGCCCGCGCGGGCTTCGGCTGGCCCCGCCCGGCGCACTTCAACTGGGCGCTGGACTGGTTCGACCGCATCGCCGACGGCAACGACCGCACCGCCCTGCACATCGTCGAGGAGGACGGCACCCACACCCGCCGCACCTTCGACCAGCTGCGCCGCGTCTCGGACCGGGCCGCCAACTGGCTCGCCGCCCAGGGCGTACGGGCCGGGGACCGGATCGTGGTCATGCTCGGCAACCAGGCCGAGCTGTGGGAGACCGCCCTCGCCGCGATGAAGCTGCGCGCCGTCGTCATCCCCGCCACCCCGCTGCTCGGCCCGCTCGACCTCGCCGACCGCGTGGAGCGCGGCCGGGCCCGGCACGTGCTCGTACGGGCCGCGGACACCGGCAAGTTCGCGGACGTCCCCGGCGACTACACGCGGATCGCGGTCGGCGGCGACGCCAAGACGGCCGCCGCGGGCTGGCTCGCCTACGAGGACGCGTACACCGCTCCCGAGACGTACGAGCCCACGGGCCCCACCCGCGCCGACGAACCCCTGATGCTCTACTTCACCTCCGGCACCACGGCCCGCCCCAAGCTGGTGGAACACACCCACACCTCCTACCCCGTCGGCCACTTGGCCACGATGTACTGGATCGGCCTCAAGCCCGGCGACGTCCACCTGAACATCTCCTCCCCGGGCTGGGCCAAGCACGCCTGGTCCAACCTCTTCGCCCCCTGGAACGCCGAGGCCACCGTCTTCATCCACAACTACACCCGCTTCGACGCGGCCCGGCTGATGGCCGAGATGGACCGGGCGGGCGTCACCAGCTTCTGCGCCCCGCCGACCGTGTGGCGGATGCTCATCCAGGCCGACCTGACGGCGCTGAAGAACCCGCCGCGGGAGATCGTCGCGGCCGGCGAACCGCTCAACCCGGAGATCATCGAGCGGGTGCGGGAGGCGTGGGGCGTCACCATCCGCGACGGTTTCGGCCAGACCGAGACCGCCGTCCAGGTCGCCAACACCCCGGGCCAGCCCCTCAAACCGGGCTCCATGGGCCGCCCCACTCCCGGCTTCGAGGTCGTCCTGCTGGACCCGGCGACCGGCCGGCCCGCCGACGAGGGCGAGATCGCCCTCGACCTGTCGGCCCGGCCGGTGGGCCTGACCACCGGCTACCACGGCGACCCGGAGCGCACCGCCGAGGCGATGGCCGGTGGCTACTACCGGACGGGGGACATCGGCTCGCGCGACAGCGACGGCTACATCACCTACGTGGGCCGCGCCGACGACGTCTTCAAGGCATCCGACTACAAGATCTCACCCTTCGAGCTGGAGAGCGCACTCCTGGAGCACGAGGCGGTGGCCGAGGCCGCCGTGGTGCCCGCGCCCGACCCGGTCAGGCTCGCCGTTCCCAAGGCGTACGTGGTGCTGGCGGCCGGCTGGGAGCCCGGACCGGAGACCGCGGCGGTGCTCTTCGCCCATTCCCGCGCGGTGCTCGCCCCGTACAAACGCGTGCGGCGACTGGAGTTCGCGGACCTGCCCAAGACGGTGTCGGGCAAGATCCGCCGTGTGGAACTGCGCGAGCGCACCGCCGACGAGGGCGGCGGCGCCGCCGAGTACCGAGAGGAAGACCACCGATGACCGACATGAGCAGGCCGCCGAGCCACCCGCCGGGACCCCGGGAGACCGGGGAGAGTGGCGCCGAGGGCCACCGGGCGGCGTACGCGCGGGGCGAGACCGGCCGGCCGCTGCTCGACCGCACCATCGGCGCCGACCTGGAGCGTGCGATCAGCCGCTTCGGCGACCGCGAGGCGCTGGTCGACGTGGCGGGCGGGCGCCGCTGGACGTACGCGGAGCTGGGCCGGGCGGTGGACGAGGTCGCGCTCGGCCTGCTCGCCAAGGGCGTGCGCAAGGGCGACCGGGTCGGCATCTGGGCGCCCAACTGCCCGGAGTGGGTGCTGGTGCAGTACGCCACCGCCCGCATCGGCGCCATCATGGTCAACATCAATCCCGCCTACCGTGTGCACGAATTGGCGTACGTGCTCAAGCAGGCCGGGATGAGCGTGCTGGTCTCCGCCGTCGCGCACCGGAGCAGCGACTACCGGCGGATGATCGAGCAGGTACGGGCCGAGAGCCGGGCCCTGCGCGATGTGGTCTACATCGACGACCCGACCTGGGACGGCCTGCTGGCGGCCGGTGCCGGGGTGCCGCGGGAGAAGCTCGCCGCCTGCGCGAAGGAGCTGTCGCCGCACGACCCCGTCAACATCCAGTACACCTCCGGCACCACCGGCTTCCCCAAGGGCGCCACCCTCTCCCACCACAACATCCTCAACAACGGCTTCTGGGTGGGCGAGACGGTCGGCTACACCGAACACGACCGGGTGTGCCTGCCGGTGCCCTTCTACCACTGCTTCGGCATGGTGATGGGCAACCTCGGCGCCACCTCGCACGGCGCCTGCATCGTCATCCCGGCCCCGGCCTTCGAGGCGGCGGCCACCCTGCGGGCCGTCCAGGAGGAGCGCTGCACCTCCCTGTACGGCGTACCGACGATGTTCATCGCCGAGCTGGACCACCCGGACTTCGCCACGTACGACCTGTCGTCCCTGCGCACCGGGATCATGGCGGGCTCGCCGTGCCCGGAGGAGGTGATGCGGCGGGTCGTCTCCGAGATGCACATGGCCGAGGTCTCCATCTGCTACGGCATGACCGAGACCTCGCCGGTCTCCACCCAGACCCGGCGCGACGACGACCTGGCGCACCGCACCGGCACGGTCGGCCGGGTGCTGCCGCACATCGAGGTCAAGGTGGTGGACCCGGCGACCGGCGCGACCGTGCAGCGCGGCGAGCCGGGCGAGCTGTGCACCCGCGGCTACAGCGTGATGCTGGGCTACTGGGAGGAGCCGGAGCGCACGGACGAGGCGATCGACGCGGAACGCTGGATGCACACCGGCGACCTCGCGGTGATGAACGACGACGGCTACCTGCGGATCGTCGGCCGCATCAAGGACATGATCATCCGGGGTGGTGAGAACGTCTACCCGCGCGAGATCGAGGAGTTCCTCTACACCCATCCCAAGATCGCGGACGTGCAGGTGGTCGGCGTCCCGGACGAAAAGTACGGCGAGGAGATCGCCGCCTGCGTCATCCTGCGCGACGCCGCGGACGGGCTCACCCGTGACGAGCTGGCCCGGTACTGCCGCTCACGGCTGGCCCACTACAAGGTCCCGCGGTACGTGCACGTCCTCGACGCCTTCCCGATGACCGTCAGCGGCAAGGTCAGGAAGGTCGAGCTGCGGGAGCGGCTGGCGGCGCGGCTGGCGGCCGACGCGGGACCCGTCGAGGCGGCCCGGACGTAAGCGCCCGGACGGCGGTACGGCCGGGCCGCGCGCCCCGGAATCAGGCGCGGCCCGGCCAGTCCAGCACCAGCTGCTGCGCCCGCGGCAGCCGCGCCACGATGAGGTCGTACGAGTCCTCGATCATGTCCAGGACGAGCCGGTCGTCCAGCGCGCCCGCCAGCGAAACGGTGTTCCAGTGCCGCTTGTTGAGGTGGTAGCCGGGCACGATCTCGGGGTGCGCGGCACGCAGCCGCTCGGCCAGCTCCGGGTCGCACTTCAGACTCACGCTCAGCGGCTCGGCGTCCAGGCTGGTCAGCGCGAAGATCTTGCCGCCGACCTTGAACGTGCACACCTCCGGAGCACGGGGGAACGGGAACTCCTCGCTCGCCCCGTTGAAGTCCAGACAGGCCGCCCGCAGTGTCTTCGCATCGAACATGCGGGCATTATCGCGCGCGCCGGGGCCGCCCCATGGGCCCGTACGCCCTGCCGGAGCGCCGGTCAGACCGGCGCGGGCGGCAGCGGAACGGCGGTCAGAACGGCGGAAACCAGCACCACCGCCGCCAGCGCCACCACCTCCGCACGGGCCGGGCGGGTGGCCGCCCCCGGCACGGCCGCCTCCCGCCGCAACCGCCCGCGCGCGGCCAGCGCCAGCCCGCTCACGATCAGCACGAGCACCAGCTTGGCCAGCAGGACACGGCCGTAGCCCGACGTGAACGTCTCCGCGAGCGGCAGGCGGCGCAGCGTGCTGCACACCCCGGTCACCGTGATCGCCGCGAACAGCAGCGCCGCCGGGCGCGCATACCGCACCAGCAACTCCCGGCCGGCCGTCGCGTCGTGCCGCCACCGCCACCGGGTACGCAGCACGTGCAGCAGCCCGCCGGCCCACAGTGCCGTCGCCGTCAGGTGCACGAGGGTGAGCGCGGTGCCGATCTCCGGGCTGGTGGTCTCGGGGTGGGCCCGCAGTGCCTCGCCGCACACGACGGCCGCCAGCGGGACGGCGGCCCGCCCCGGGCGTCTGGCAGCGGCACACAGAGCGGCCAGCAGGAACGCGTTGGCCTCCAGGAGGGCCAGCAGGCCGGGCCGCGTGGCGTACGCGGCGACGAGCGCCGGACCGGACAGCCCGGCCACCGGCGACCCGCTCCCGGCCACCAGCAGCAGCTGCCCCACGGCCGCCGCCACCCCGGTCCACGCGGCCCGCACGGCCCAGCTCCGCGGCAGCTGCGCCGGAGCCCCGCCCACCCGCCGCGCGAGCCGCACTCCCGCCAGCTCACCGACGTGCACGCACAGGGCGGCCAGCAGCACCGCCCGCAGCAGGGCGGTGGCCCCGTCCCCGGGTAATCGGATCTCGTACGACTCGTCGACCGCAAGCCCCGTGCCGAGCAGCGGCACGAGCACCGCGACGCAGACGCCCGCGGCCACGGCGCACAGCCGCCGCGCCGACGGACGGCGCGCGGCCGTCCCGCCCGGACCGGCCGCCTCGCCGTCCGGGGCCGTCACGACAGGTCCGGGGGTGGGCCGGGAAGCCGGTTGGGGTGGATTCATCCGGCGATCGTCCCCGCGGCCGGAGCACCGGGCAAGCGGAACGCGTCGGCAGGTCACCCAACCAAGCCACCGGTCCGCCGGACGCCCGGACGCCCGGCTGCCGGGGCCCCGCTCAGCCGTCCCGCCGCATGCACACCCGCTCCCACCGGTCCAGCCCGAGCGCCGCCTCATGGCGCCGGATCGCGCGCAGACCCGGGGTCACTTCGGCGTCGGTCAGGACGCGGAAGCCGAGCCGGGCGTAGTACGGGGCGTTCCACGGCACGGCCGCGAAGGTGGTGAGGGTCAGCGCAGGCAGTCCGCTGTCCTGCCACGCCTGCTCGATGAGCAGCCGGCCGAGGCCCCGGCGCGCGCCGTCCGGATGGACGGAGACCTGCTCGATGTGCGCGCAGCCGTCGACCGGTTCCCAGAGCAGATACGCGAGCGGCGCCGCGTCCGGCACCCCGCCGCAGGCCACCAGGGCCCGGCCCGCGCGCTGGTAGCGGGCCAGTTCCGCGAGGGACGGCGGTTCGTCGTCGGCGATCCGGGCCATGCCCAGGTCACGGAAGGCCTCCCCGGCCGCGCGCTCGACGGCGCGCAGCGCGGGGAGGTCGCCGGGCGTGGCCGCGCGGACGACGGGGGTGGCGGGGCGGATGCCGGGTGTGTGCATGGGAGCACCGTCGCATGTCGTCCGGCGTACGGCAGCCGGTTTTCCGGGGCGGGGCCGCCGATCAGGCGGTACGGCCCTGGACGGCGTCCGCGTACGTACGGGCCAGGTCGGCGGCGGGAGGGGCGGATTGCGTCCCGGGCAGGGGAGTTCAGTGCTTGACGAGACGGTCCGCCGAGCGGGTCACGAAGAACAGCAGGCCGGCCGTGAGCAGCGCCGCCATGACGGCCACGGAGCCCGTGGTGCGCGCGTCGGGGCCGTGGGCGAGAGCCGGGTTCAGGACGAGGGTGAGTCCGGTGACCGACACCAGGGGCCCGGCGGCGTACCACGCGGCGAACAGGAACGGCCCCGGGCCGCCCATCGGGGTGGCGGCGCCCGCGAACAGCAGATCCGTGCGCGCCGGTCCGCGGCACGCGCCGAAGACCGCCGCCGCCGCGAACGGCACCGCGCACAGCGGCATCAGCAGGAGCGTCCACCCCGCTCCGGCCAGCGCGTACGGCACCGCCGCGAGCAGGCCCAGCAGCGCGCCGAGCACCGCCGGCACGATCGCGTGGTGCAGCATCAGCGTCCGCAGCCGGTACGGCGACCAGGCCGCCCGCCGCACGTCGTCGGTCTCCAGGCGGGCCGGCTCCGCGAGGGCGCCGACCGCGGCGTACCCGCACAGCAGCCCCACGACCAGGCCGAGTACGCGCTTCTCGCCCGCTGTCGCCGCGCCGAGCCCCGCCGCGGCGGCGGCCCCGGCCGCCCAGGTGACGGCCCGGCCCAGCCGACCGGGCGCGCGCAGCAGCGCCAGCAGATCGCGCCAGACGACGACCAGGTGCCGGTTCGACGGCGCCGGCAGCCGGAACCGGCGCTTCGGCTCGTCGCCGCCGGCCTCCATGACGGCCAGCTTCGCGGCCCGCAGCTCCAGCGCGAAGACACCGGACGTGACCGCCGTGGCCGTCGCCGCGCGGCCGCGCAGCTGGGCGTTGGGCACGAGCGCGGCGTCCCGGTGGGCGTACAGGACGGCCGCCGCGGTGACGGCCACGAGAAGCGCGGCGGCGACGGCCCAGCCGGGCGCCGTGCCTCCCGTCACGGACACGACCGGCTGTGCTGCCCAGCCCCACGGGCCGGACCACAGTTCGGCCTGCTCCAGGGGTGCCCAGCGGTGCCCGGCGCCGGCCAGCGCGGCCTGGCCCGCGCACAGCGCCAGCAGCAGCGCGACGGGCGCGGTCAGGCGCCGTACGTACCGCGCCAGGTGCGGCCGGCACTCCACCGCCATGCCGAGCGAGACGGCCAGCAGCGGCAGGCAGACCGCGGCCGGCAGCAGGGCCAGGAGCCCGGCCCCGAACGACGCCAGGTCGGTGACCTGGAGCACCACCGCCGCGGCCGACGCCACCACCAGTCCCGCGGCCACGGTCAGCCCGGCCGTGATCCGGAAGCCGGGCCGCAGCACCGCGCCGCGTCGTACGGGCTGCGCGAGCAGCCAGCCGACGGACGGCCCGGACACCACGACCGGCCCGCGCCACAGCGCGTCACGCGCGGCGAGCACGGCCAGCGCGAGGGTGACGGCGACGAAGGCGGCCGGCAGGGTGCGCTGGAGGTCGGCGCCGAGACTGCCGTGGTCCGCGCCGAGTTCGAGTTCCTTCAGGAAGCGGTGGGCATATCCACTGCCGTAGCCCAGGGCCGCGAGGACGACGCAGTAGGCGAGGACGGCCCGGTCGCGGCGCCGCTGCCGGTGGTGGGCGCGCCGCTTGTCGCGCAGCCAGCGCAGGGTCTCGTCGGTGCGGTCGTCGTCCTCCTCGCTCCAGACGGCCTGACCGGTGGCCTCCTCAGGAGGGAAGGCGTCGTCCTCCGCCGTCCCCGGCGCGTCCGAAGCCGGGGAAGTTCCCGGACCCTTTTGCGTATCGCGTGCCGTCATGAGCGCACGCCCAGCTTCTTCAGCACGTCCGCCGGAGCGCCCCGTCCGATCACCCGGCCGTCCTCCAGCGCGATCATGCGGTCGGCGACCTCCAGGGCCAGCTCCGCCTGGTGCGTGGCGAGCAGGACGGCCACCCCGTCTGCCTTCTCGGCGACCAGGAGGGCGGCCAGCCGCGCCCGCGCGTCGGGGTCGAGGCGCTGCTCGGGTTCGTCGAGGACGAGCAGGTCGCGCGGCCGCACCAGCGCGGCGGCCAGCAGCAGCGACTGCAACTGGCCGGACGAGAGCGAGCCCGGCAGCGCGTGGGCGTGCCCGGCCAGCCGGCGGTCGTCGAGCACCTGGTCGATCCAGGCCTGGGCGTCGTCCACGGCGTGCGCGACGGTGACGAGTTCCAGGTGCTCGCGGACGGTGAGGTCGGGGTAGCAGGCGACGCTGTCGCCGACCACCGCGACCCGCGCCCGTACCTCGGGGTCGTCCTCCGCGACCCGGCGGCCCGCGAACCGGGCGGTCCCGGCGGTCGGCGCGTCCCGCCCGCACGCGATGCGCAGCAGGGTCGACTTGCCGGACCCGTTGTGTCCGAACAGCGCCGTGCAACTGCCGGCGGCCAGGTCGAGGTCGATGGGATGCAGTGCCTGCCGCTCGCCGTAGCGGCGGCTGGCACCGCGCAGTTGCAGTAGCGCGTTCGCGCCGGTCCTGGCCTTCATCGGGGCTCTTTCGTACGCCGGGTGGGTCGCACCGACCTTAACCAGCGCCTGCCCGTCCGCCGCCCGGCGGCCTACTGCCCCACGCCGTCCCTGATCAGCTCGTCGGCCGGGTCGTTGACGGGCTGCGGGGTGCCCGTCAGGTCCATGACGAAGAGCGGGAGGTGCAGTTCGTCGGCGCGCGAGCGGGCGTCGCGGGAGTAGCCCGCCAGGGAGAAGCAGACGGCGACCGCGGATTCGTTGAGGCCGTTGAGCCACAGGCACTCGATCTCCCGCAGCTTGGTCGCCCGCGTCGTCGGGTCGACCTGGGCGACCACTCCGGTGCCGCGCAGGTCCACACCGGACGCGGTACGTTCCTGGGCCCGCGCGATGTCGGCGAAGCCCAGCCACTTCAGGTACTGCGCCGCGGCGGTGACGCAGTCGTGGGCCGTACGGATGGTGACCGGGCGGAAGGCGGGGCGCAGCACCGGCGGCCGGCCGGGCGGTGCGGCGGGTGCGGAGGAGGCGGGGCTGCCGGGGGTCGGCGGGGTGGGCGGCGGCGGGGTCGGTACCGGTACGACGGGGACGCGTACCACCGTTCCGCACACGCAGCCGGACTCCGGCGCCGGCCACTCGTCGAGCCGCCCGCAGGTGTCGCAGCGCACTTCCACCCACGAGCTCTGCCACGTGCGGTGCAGGATCTCCACCGGAACGCCGCCGCGCAGCACCGGCAGGGTCAGCGGAGCACCGCACGCGCACGGGAAGGTGGGCGGGGTGAAGGCGTTCTCGCGGCGGCACGTCGGGCAGCGCACCGGCACGCTGTCGGCCATGGCGGCTCCTGGCAGGTACGTCGGCAGGCTCTGCTGCCGTCCATGGTCCCTCCAGCGGCTGGCGTTGGGGGGAGGGTCACGGTGAGAGGCCGACATTACCGCAGGCGTATGCCAGTGGACCCGGTTTTCCCCCGATCCTGCCGGAAGCCGGGGCTGCGTACGGGGGTGGTACCGCCCGGCGGCACGGGAGACGGGCGCGACAGGACAGTCGTACCGCCGGGCGGGGCATGGGGGAGGGGTGAACTGCGGGGCGCAGGCAGGGCGCGGGCTCCGCGGCACCGTCGGGGAGACGGACCGTCCTTCCCTCGCGGACGGGCACGGCCACCGCACTGGTGTCTCCCGGGTGCCCGGCCCCGAAGGGCCGGCGGCGCCCCGTGACGGTGTCCCGCGGAGTCCCGCGCCTCCTTCCGCGCCGGCCGGCCACCCCTCAGCGGTCCGGCCGGCGCGGACGCGCGAGAGGCCGGACCTCCCGTCCGCCCTCGCGCCGATCCGGGGTCAGTCCTCGCGCAGCTCGTGCAGCTCGGCCTCGACGCGCTTGCCGTACTCCGCGTCGGCCGCGTGGAAGTGGGCGAGGTTCTTCTCGATCACGTCGTCGCGCGAGACCTGCGAGAGGCCTCCGGCGATGTTCGCCGCCAGACGGTTCTTCTCGTCCTCGGACATCAGCCGGTACAGCTCGCCGGCCTGGAAGAAGTCGTCGTCCTTGGTGTGTGCCGGAGCCGCGTGGGTACCGGCGTGGCCGGTGACGGCGAGCGGCGCGGACAGCGGCCGGTCCGACTGCACCGGGCCGCCGTAGGAGTTGGGCTCGTAGTTCTTCGCGTGCCGGTCGTAGGCGTTGGCCGCCATCAGGCCGTCCCGGCCGTAGTTGTCCGCCGCGGTCGCCTTCGGCGCGTTGACGGGCAGCTGGGTGTGGTTGACGCCCAGGCGGTAGCGGTGCGCGTCGGCGTAGGCGAACAGCCGTCCCTGGAGCATCTTGTCCGGGGACGGGCCGATGCCGGGCACGAAGTTGTTCGGCGAGAACGCGGACTGCTCGACCTCGGCGAAGACGTTGTCGGGGTTGCGGTCCAGGACCAGGCGGCCGACCCGCTGGAGCGGGTAGTCGGCGTGCGGCCACACCTTGGTCAGGTCGAACGGGTTGAAGCGGTAGTCCGCCGCCTCGGCCGCCGGCATGATCTGCACGTACAGCGTCCAGGACGGGTACACGCCGCGCTCGATGGACTGGAGCAGGTCGGTCTGGTGGCTGTTGGGGTCCTGGCCGGCCAGCTCGGCGCTCTGCGTGCTGCTCAGGCAGCGGATGCCCTGGTTGGTCTTGAAGTGGTACTTGACGAAGAAGGACTCACCGGCGGCGTTCGTCCACTGGTAGGTGTGCGAGCCGTAGCCGTTCATGTGCCGGTACGAGGCCGGGATGCCGCGGTCGCCCATCAGCCAGGTGACCTGGTGGGTGGCCTCGGGGGAGTGGGCCCAGAAGTCCCAGACGTTGTCCGGCTCCTGCTTGCCGGTGAATGGGTCGCGCTTCTGCGAGTGGATGAAGTCCGGGAACTTCAGCGGGTCCTTGATGAAGAAGACCGGGGTGTTGTTGCCGACGAGGTCGTAATTGCCCTCCTCGGTGTAGAACTTGACCGCGAAGCCGCGGGGGTCGCGGGCGGCGTCCGGGCCGCCGAGGTTGTCGGCGACGGTGGAGAAGCGGATGAACAGGTCGGTGCGGCGGCCGACCGCGCCCAGGAAGCCGGCGTGGGTGAAGCCGGTGACGTCGTCGGTCACCTCGAAGTACCCGTACGCGCCGGAGCCGCGGGCGTGCACGACACGCTCCGGGATGCGCTCACGGTTGAAACGGGCCAGCTTCTCCAGGAGGTGCTGGTCCTGGAGGAGCAGCGGGCCGCCGACGCCGGCGGTGGCGGAGTTCTGGTTGTCGGCGATCGGGGCGCCGGCTTCCGTGGTGAGACGGCGCGTCGTCGTGGGCTTCGGCATGGTGACCTTCCGTACGAGAGCGCGGAAGTCGGCTTCCGCATGTTGGAGCGTATGGAGCGCCCCCAGCGTCGTCAACACTTTGTTGAAAAGTTGCCGGGCGGTGCGCGAGGGGGGTGCGCCGGGCGGCTTCCGGGCGCGTTCGTGGTGTTCCCGGCGGCGGCGCCTGGGCGCGACAGGACAGGTGTCGGCGCCGCCGCCGGGAAGTGCAGGGGAGGCTCACGCCTCGGATGAGGTGCGCGGCTGCGGTACGCCCGGGAGGCTCTCCGCAGGTGCGGCGGCGCGCCCGGCGATCCCCAACAGGACCGGCCGGTCACGCACACCAGCGGGACCGCGTCCGCGCGGGCCGTGCGCAACCCGGTGAGCAGCCCTTCGACGCCGCAGCCGGGCCGGTCCGAGCGCCCTGGGGCCGCGACGACGACACCGGCACGCCCGGTCGTACGGGCCCAGCCGTCCGCCATGTGGGCCGCGCCCTGTTCGTGACGGACCGTCAGGTGAGCGATGCCGTCGGCCCGTTCCAGCGCCTCGTACCACGGGAGGGCCGTGGCGCCGGCGGAGCCGAAGACGAGGCCGACGCCCGCGTCCCGGAGGGTCTCGACGGCCGCCCGCGCGGCGGGAATCCGGGTCGCCGCCACGGTGTCAGCCGGTGGTGTGGCCGGAGAGCCGTTCTACGCCGCGCAGGAGGGCGGAGTGGTCGAGGTGGCCGTCGCCCTGGGCGCGCAGGGCGGCGACGAGGCCGGCGACGACGCCGCCGACGGGCAGGGCGGCGCCGACGGAGCGGGCGGCGTCCGTGACGATGCCCATGTCCTTGTGGTGCAGGTCGATGCGGAAGCCGGGCCGGAAGTCGCGGGTGCGGAAGTTGTCCTTCTTGCGGGTCAGGACGGTGGAGCCGGCCAGCCCGCCGTTCAGGACGTCCAGGGCGGCGGCGAGGTCGACGCCGGACTTCTCCAGGAAGACGACGGCTTCGGCGCAGGCCTGGAGGTTGACGGCGACGATCAGCTGGTTGGCGGCCTTGACGGTCTGCCCGGCGCCGTGCGGCCCGCACCGCACGATCGTCTTGCCGAGGGTCTCGAACAGCGGCCGGGCGGCGTCGAAGTCGTCCTGGTGGCCGCCGACCATGATGGACAGCACCGCCTCGACGGCGCCGGCCTCGCCGCCGGAGACCGGGGCGTCCAGGACGCGGATGCCGCGTTCGGCGGCGGCGCCCGCCAGGTCGACGGAGGTCTGCGGGGTGATCGAGGACATGTCGATCAGCAGGGTGTTCGGGCGGGCGTGGGCCAGGATGCCGTCCGGCCCGTAGGCGACGGCCTCGACCTGCGGGGAGGCGGGCACCATGGTGATGACGACGTCGGCCGCGCGGACCGCCTCGGCGACGGAGGCGGCCGGGGTGCCGCCGGCCGCGGCCAGCCGCTCCAGCTTGTCCGGTTCCAGGGTGTAGCCGGTGACCTGGTAGCCGGCCTTGAGCAGGTTTTCGGCCATGGGCGCGCCCATGATGCCCAGCCCGATCCACGCGATGTTGGGAAGAGTGCTCATACGGGGTGCCTTTCGGGGGCGGGGGACCGGCCGGGGGCCGGTGCGGGGTTCAGGGGCGGGCGCCGGCGCGCAGGGAGTGCGGCAGCCAGGCGAAGGCCTCGGCGCTGGGGCGGTCTCCGGGCTTGTACTCCAGGCCGGTCCAGCCGTCGTAGCCGTTGGCGCGCAGCCGGTCGAGGAGGTCTTCCAGCGGGAGGGTCCCGGTGCCGGGGGCGCCGCGGCCGGGGCTGTCGGCGATCTGGACGTGGCCGGTCTTCGCGGTGTGGCGGTCGATGACCTCGTGCAGGTCCTCGCCGTTCATGGCCAGGTGGTAGAGGTCCATCAAGAAGCGGGCGTTGCCCAGGCCGGTGGCGGCGTTGACCGCGTCGACCACCTCGATCGCCCTGGGCGCGGAGACGATCGGGCAGTGCGGCGACTCCGGCGCGTTGAGAGCCTCGACGAGCAGGGTGGCGCCGACGCGGTGGGCGGCGCGGGCGGCCAGCGTCAGGTTCTCCAGGGCCAGGGCGTCCTGGGCGGCCGGATCGGCGCCCTCGACACGGTTGCCGTACAGGGCGTTGAGCGCGGTGCAGCCCAGCGACTGCGCGAAGTCCGCGGCCACGTCCACATTGGCCCGGAAGCGCTCGGACTCCTCCCCTGGAACGGACAGGGCGCCGCGGTCGGGTCCCGGCAGCTGTCCGGCGTAGAAGTTCAGGCCGACCAGCTGGGTCTTCGCGTCGCACAGGGCGTCGCGCAGGGCGTCCAGCCTCCGCTGTCCGGGGTCCGGGGCGTCGGTCCACGGCCACCACAGCTCCACCGCGTCGAAGCCGGCGGCCGCCGCGGCCGCCGGGCGTTCCAGCAGCGGCAGCTCGGTGAACAGGATCGACAGGTTGACGTTGAAACGCGCATCCGAGAAACCCATGAGGGTGAGCGCCCTTCCGTATTGCGGAACTTTCTTTCTGCTGCTTGGAACATTGCCTGCGAATCTCGTGACCTGTCAAGAGGTGCGGACCGCGGGGGCGAAGCCGCGGCGCCGCTCGCCGCCGGGTGGGTGCGCGGAGTCTTGGGGCCCGGAGATGGGTGTGGGCGGGCGGCGCTAGTTTGGGGGCATGGTGCGATTGCGAGTGGAATTCACGACGGAACCGTTCGATCTGGACGAAGCGCCCGCCCACGCGGTCGTGGGGCGCGAGATCATCACGGGTGCCGGGCTGGACGCCGTCGACGTCGGTCCGTTCGGCAACACGGCCGAGGGGGAGGGTGAGAAGGTGCTCTCCGCGGTCGACGCGCTGCTGCGCAAATCCCTGGAGGCCGGTGCCACCCGGATCTCCCTCCAGGTCAACGTGATCGCGCCGGCCGGGGAGGACGCGACGTGACCGAGCCCGCCGATCACCCGTTCGTCCAGGCGGTGAAGCCGCTGGTGGACGCCATGGGCGCGGAGATGGTCGCGCCGGAGCAGGCGCAGGGTGACGATGTCGTCCTGGCCTGGGAGGGGCGGGACCGGGTGGCCGTACGGCTGCCGCACCTGTCCGACTCGCTGGATCACCTCCTCGCCGAGCTCCAGCGCCGGCACGGTATGCCGCTCAGTGAACTGGACCGCCGCACCAAGCAGTCGGTGGTGCGGATTCTGGAGGCGCGCGGCGCGTTTTCCGTACGGCACGGGGTCGAGACCGTCGCCGGTGCGCTCGGTGTCAGCCGCTTCACCGTCTACAACTACCTGAACAGGGACAACGCGGCGAAGGGCGCCGACTGACCCCGGTTCGGGGGGTTCTGGGACCGCCGCCGTCCGGGTGAACCGGACGGCGGCTTTCTTGTTGCCGAGTTTTCAACAAAGTGTTGACGTGATGTTGCCGGAGGTCTTAGCTGTTTCCAGCCACAGCAGAGCCCGTACAGCACCAGGCCACGGAGGCTTCCCGTGTCTTCGATTCCGACGCCGGGTCTCGCCCGGTTCAACGCCGCCGCCGACAGTGCGGCCCGTGCCGCACTGCGCGAGGCGTGCGCCAGCGAAACGTGGGGGAGCCTGCTCCTCGCCCGGCGCCCGTACGCCACCACCGACGCCCTGTTCGCCGCCAGCGACGCCGCCATGGCCGAGCTGAGCGCGGCGGACCTGGCCGAGGCGATGGCCGGACACCCGCCCATCGGCCGGCCCACGCCGGGCGACGCGACCTCCTCCCGCGAACAGCGGGGGATGTCCGCGGCCGGCGACGGCCTCAAGGCGGAGATGCTCGAACTCAACCTCGCCTATCAGGAGAAGTTCGGGCATGTCTTCCTGATCTGCGCCACCGGCCGGACCGGTGCGCAACTGCGTGACGCCGCCCGTAACCGGCTCGACAACACGCCGGAACAAGAACGCGAGATCGTGCGTAGGGAACTGGGCAAGATCAACCGCATCCGGCTGGGCCGCCTCGTCGACGACGCGACGGACCCGGCAGACGCCGCCGAAGGGGCACGACCATGAGCAGCGAGACGGCCCGGCACGAGACGTCGGTGTCCACGCACATCCTGGACACCAGCGTGGGCCGCCCCGCGGAGGGCGTCGCCCTCACGCTCTCGGTACGCTCCGGACACGACGGGGACTGGAGCGCGCACGGCGCCTCCGAGACCGACGCGGACGGGCGCTGCAAGGACCTGCCGGCGCTGCCGGCGGACACCACCCACGTACGCCTGGACTTCGCGACCGAGGCGTACCTCGCCGGCAAGGCCGTAACAGCCGACCAGCAAGCCGAGGAACAGCAGGACGCCCCCCGCGCAAGGGACAGCGGAGCTTTCTTCCCGGAGGTGGCGATCACCTTCGCCGTCAAACCGGGTGAGCACTACCACGTACCGCTGCTGCTCAACCCGTTCGGCTACTCCGTATACCGAGGGAGCTAGCACCGATGCCCACGATTCTCGGCCAGAACCAGTACGGCAAGGCGGAAAACCGCGTCGTCCGGATCACCCGGGACGGCGACACCCACCACATCAAGGACCTGAACGTCTCGGTCGCGCTCTCCGGCGACCTCGAAGAGGTCCACCTCTCCGGCTCCAACGCCCACTGCCTGCCCACCGACACGACGAAGAACACCGTGTACGCCTTCGCCAAGGAGCACGGCATCGAGTCGGCCGAGCAGTTCGGCATCCACCTGGCCCGGCACTTCGTCACCAGCCAGGAGCCGATCAAGAAGGCCCGCATCCGCATCGAGGAGTACGCCTGGGAGCGCATCGAGACCTCCGAGGCCGGCGCCAGGTTCATCGGCGCCGACGAGGTCCGGCACTCCTTCGCCCGCAAGAGCCAGGAGACCCGGCTGACGCAGATCACCTACGACGGTGAGCGCTGGCAGGTGATCTCCGGCCTGAAGGACCTCGTCGTGATGAACTCCACCCACTCCGAGTTCTGGGGCTACATCAAGGATCAGTACACGACGCTCAAGGAGGCCTACGACCGCATCCTGGCCACCGAGGTGTCCGGCCGCTGGCGGTTCAACTGGACCGACGACGACCAGCGGATGCCCAACTGGGAACGCTCCTACGCCCAGGTCAGGAAGCACCTGCTGCACGCCTTCGCGGAGACCTACAGCCTCTCGCTGCAGCAGACCCTCTACCAGATGGGCTCACGGATCATCAACAACCGCGCGGAGATCGACGAGGTGCGGTTCTCGCTGCCGAACAAGCACCACTTCCTCGTGGACCTGGAGCCCTTCGGCCTGAAGAACGACCATGAGGTCTACTACGCGGCGGACCGCCCGTACGGCCTGATAGAAGCCACTGTCCTGCGCGACGGTGTCGAAGCCGCGATCCCGATGGATCTGACCAACCTCTGACGGCTTTCGACGCAGCGCCGTGCCGCGCCCGTCCCTCCCCGTCCCGCAGCGGGGAGGGACCGCGAATCCTGAGGGGAACGCGACCCATGGCCGCACAGCCACCGCACGTTGAGAAACACCCCGTCCCACCGGTCCACCCGGTGGACGAGAAGCCGGCCCCCAAGCGGCTCGTCCCCGCCGCCCTCCAGCACATCGCCGCCATGTACGCCGGCGTCGTCACCCCTCCGCTCATCATCGGCCAGGCCACCGGCCTGGACACCCCCGGCCGCACCCGGCTGATCGCCGCCAGCCTGCTCATCGCCGGACTCGCGACCCTCCTGCAGACCCTCGGCGCCGGGAAGTTCGCCGGAAACCGGCTGCCGTTCGTCAACGCCGCCTCCTCGGCCGGCATCACCCCGATGCTCGCCATCGCCGAGACCACCGCCGAAGGCCACCAACTCCCCGCCATATACGGGGCGGTGATGGTCGCCGGGGCCTTCTGCCTGGCCGTCGGGCCGTTCTTCGGCAGACTGCTGCGCTACTTCCCGCCGCTGGTCACCGGCGTCGTCATCACGCTCATCGGCGTCACCCTGATGCCCGTACCGGTCGGCTGGGCGCAGGGCGGCGACAAGGGGGCCGCCGACTTCGGCTCCATGAAGCACCTGGCGCTCGCCGCGTTCACGCTCGCGGTCATCCTGCTGATCCAGCGCTTCACCCGGGGATTCGTCAAACAGATCGCGCTCCTTGCGGGCATGGTGGCGGGCACCCTCGCCGCGCTTCCGTTCGGCATGGCGAGCTTCGACGCGCTGCGCGAGTCGCCCGTCGTCGCGCTGCCCACCCCCTTCGCCTTCGGCGCGCCGGAGTTCCAGCCCGCCGCCGTGCTGTCCCTGTGCATCGTGATGCTGGTCCTGATGACCGAGTCGGCGGCCGGGATGCTCGCCCTCGGCGAGATCTGCGAACGGCCCACGACCGGGCGCACCCTCACCCGCGGCCTGCGCACCGACGGCCTCGCCACCCTCGTCGGGCCCGTCTTCGGCGGCTTTCCCACCAGCGCCTTCGCGCAGAACGTCGGTGTCGTCTCGCTGACCCGGGTACGCAGCCGCTACGTCGTCGCCGCCGCGGGCGCCACCCTGCTCGTCCTCGGCGCCTTTCCCGTCCTCGGCGCGGTCGTCAACCTCGTGCCGATGCCCGTCCTCGGCGGCGCCGGCATCGTCCTGTTCGGCTCGATCGCGGTCAGCGGCATCCGTACGCTCTCCGAGGCCGGCCTCGACGACAGCTCCAACATCATCCTGGTGGCCGTCTCGCTGGGCGCGGGCATCATCCCGCTCGCCGCCCCGAGGTTCTACGAGGACTTCCCCGCCTGGGCACAGACCGTGCTCGGCTCCGGCATCAGCGCCGGGGCGCTCGTCGCGGTCCTGCTCAACCTGTTCTTCCATCATCTCGGCACCCGGACCACCCAAGGGGCAGCGGTACTGTCAGCCGCCTCGCCCGGCTCCGGCACTCAAATCCCGTAGGGCCATGCCGTGCCCTCCCCGAGCTCCCGCGGAGCAGGGGGACCCCTGCCACCATCCTGGAGGAAGCACCATGGCAGCACCGGCAGCCTCTGACAGCGCGGCGACGCGGCGCGTCGTCATCGAGAACTGCGCCATCGCGACCGTCGACGCCGACGGCACCGAGTACGCCTCGGGCCATGTCGTCGTCGCGGGCAATCTCATCGAATCGGTGGGCGCGGGCCAGGCTCCCGAGGGCCTGCGGAACGTCGTCCGCCGTATCGACGGCACCGGCCACCTGGCCACCCCCGGCCTGGTCAACACCCACCACCACTTCTACCAGTGGATCACCCGCGGCCTGGCCACCGACCACAACCTCTTCAACTGGCTGGTGGCCCTGTACCCGACCTGGGCCCGCATCGACGCGCCGATGCTCGCCGCGGCCACCCAGGGGTCGCTGGCCACGATGGTCAAGGGCGGTGTCACCACCGCCTCGGACCACCACTACGTCTTCCCGCGCGGCTGCGGCGACCTGGTCGGCGCCGAACTGGCCGCGGTCCGCGAGATCGGCGCCCGGATGACGCTGGCCCGCGGGTCGATGGACCGCGGCGAGAAGGACGGGGGACTGCCGCCGGACTTCGCCGTCGAGACCACCGAGGGCGCGCTGAAGGCCACCGAGGAGGCCATCGACACCCACCACGACGGCTCCTTCGGCTCCATGGTGCACATCGCGGTGGCGCCCTGCTCGCCGTTCTCGATCTCCACCGAACTCCTGCGGCAGGGCGCCGAGCTGGCCCGCCGCAAGGGCGTGCGGATGCACACCCACGGCTCGGAGACGGTCGAGGAGGAGAAGTTCTGCCACGAGCTGTTCGGCATGGGCCCGACCGCCTACTTCGAGACCACCGGCTGGCTCGGCGAGGACGTGTGGATGGCGCACTGCGTCCACATGAACGACTCCGACATCGCCGCCTTCGCCCGTACGAAGACCGGCGTGGCGCACTGCCCGTCCTCCAACGCGCGCCTCGGCGCCGGCATCGCCCGCGTCCCCGACATGCTCGCGGCGGGCGTACCGGTCGGCCTCGGCGTGGACGGCACCGCCTCCAACGAGAGCGGCGAACTGCACACCGAACTGCGCAACGCGCTGCTGATCAACCGCCTCGGCGCGCACCGGGAAGCGGCCCTGGACGCCCGTAAGGCGCTGCGCCTGGGCACCTACGGCGGCGCCCAGGTGCTGGGCCGTACGGCGGAGATCGGCTCGCTGGAGGCCGGCAAGCTGGCCGACCTGGTGCTGTGGAAGCTGGACGGCCTGGCCCACTCCACCATCGCCGACCCGGTGACCGCGCTGGTCTTCGGCGCCGCGGCGCCCGTCACCCTGTCCCTGGTCGACGGCGCGCCGGTGGTCGAGGACGGCCGGCTGACCAACGTCGACGAGGACACCGTCGCCCGTACCGCGCGGGCCGAGGCCCGGCGCCTGGCCCGTATCGCCGCCGAGGGCTGATCCCCGCCCGGCGGCGACCCGAGAACTCGGCCGGGGGGACGGCCCCGGCCGGGAGCTTGTGGATCCGAGCGGGGTCCACAAGCGCCGGAACCCGGGGGCACGGAGGTCCCTTCGTGCCCCCGGCCCGGTAATGCTGCGCATTATTACCATCGTCACCCCCCATTGACGCCCATGCGCCAACCCATGCCCCACGCCGTGCAACGACCCGTGCACCCACCCAGGTGATGACCCGTCACCCCGCTCGACGCGCCACAAGCGCGGACCGCTGCCCCACCGCACCCGACGCATGCCCTCCGTGACAGCCTCGCGCCGCCGCCCCCCTGCGGCGCAGAAATCGAAGGAGGCCCGCAGTGGCCGCACCCTCCGGGCGGACGGCGCAGGGCGACCGGAAGCATCCGGTCGACGAGACCCTCCCGCCCTTCAAGATGTTCACCAGCGGCCTGCAGCACGTGGCCGCGATGTACGCGGGCGTGGTGGCCCCGCCGATGATCGTCGGCCCGGCCTGCGGGCTCGGCCCCACCGAGACCGCGTTCCTGATGGGCGCCAGCCTCTTCACCGCGGGCATCGCCACCCTGCTGCAGACCCTCGGCTTCTGGAAGATCGGCGCCAGACTGCCGTTCGTCAACGGCGTCTCGTTCGCCGGCGTCACCCCGATGGTCGCCGTCGGCAAGGCGCAGAGCCCGCACGACGCGCTGCCCGTCATCTTCGGCGCCGTGATCGTCGCCGGCGTCCTCGGCTTCCTGATCGCCCCCTACTTCTCCAAGCTGGTGCGGTTCTTCCCGCCGGTGGTCACCGGCACCGTGATCACCCTGATCGGGGTGTCCCTGCTGCCCGTCGCCTTCAACTGGTCACAGGGCGGCAATGCCGCCGCGCAGGACTACGGTTCGCTCACCAATATCGGCATGGCGGCGCTCACCTTCGTCATCGTGCTCGTCCTGCGCCGGGTGCTGCGCGGCTTCCTCCAGCAGATCTCCATCCTGCTCGGCCTGGTCGCCGGCACGCTGATCGCGATACCCGTCGGCATCACGGACTTCGGGTCGATCGCCGGGGCGGCCCCGGTCGGCTTCCCGACCCCGTTCCACTTCGGCGCGCCCCAGTTCGACGCGGCAGCCATCGTCAGCATGGGCATCGTCATGCTGGTGTGCATGACCGAGTCCACCGCCGACATGCTCGCCCTCGGCAAGATCGTGGACCGGCCCGCGGACGAGCGCACCATCGAGGGCGGCCTGCGCGCCGACACCCTCGGCACCGCCCTCAGCCCGCTCTTCAACGGCTTCGCCAACAGCGCCTTCGCGCAGAACATCGGCCTGGTCGCGATGACCGGGGTGCGCAGCCGGTTCGTCGTCGCCACCGGTGGCCTGATCCTGATCGTGCTGGGCCTGTCCCCGGTCGCCGCGTCGGTGATCTCCCTGGTGCCGCTGCCGGTCCTGGGCGGCGCGGGCATCGTGCTGTTCGGGTCGGTGGCCGCCAGCGGCATCCAGACCCTGGCCGCGGCCGCGATGCACAAGGGCGAGAACGCGCTGATCGTCGCGGCCTCCGTCGGCGTCGGGCTGATACCCATCGCGGCGCCGCGGTTCTACCACGACTTCCCCAAGGACATGCTGGTCGTCCTGGACTCCGGCATCAGCACCGGCGCTCTCGTCGCCATCGTGCTCAACCTCGCCTTCAACCACATCGGCAGGCGCCGCGGCGAGCCCCCGCTGGAGGTGATCCCGCGGCGGCCGGACCGGGGCGTGGGCGATCCGGAGACGGCACCGGCGCACTGAGCCGCGCGGGCCGGCGGGCCCGTACCGTGCCGGTTCCCCGGTACGGTACGGGCCGCCGAACTGCCCGCCCCGGTCACCCGATGTGGTACGAGTCCCCGTACACCTTCCAGTCCAGCGGCGGGTTCAGGTTCAGGTTGCCCTTCTTGAGGAAGACGCGCTGCGCGGTGTCCACGCGGCTGGTGTCGCTGTGCGCCTCCTCCTGCTTCATCGCCCATACCCGCGCGTCCAGGAAGGCGTTGAGGTACGTCTTCTCGTCGCCGCCCTGGGCCGGCGTCTTGGCCTTGGCCATGGCGCGCTTGCGGATGTTGGAGAAGCTGGTCTTGTCGCTGCCGTCACCGTGCATGACGGTCGCGTCGTAGTACGCGAACTGGCCCAGTACGCCGATCTTGTCGGCCTTGCCCTGCTTGACCGCCGGGTTGAAGTAGACCCGGTCCCGCTCGTCGTTCTGCGCCTGCTGGAAGGCCGGGTCCAGGGCGGCCTTCTCCCAGTCCTTCTTGTAGGTCGGGTCCAGGCCCGCGTGCGAGGCGCTGCCGTTGACCTTGCGCAGCGCGGGCAGGTACTTCGCCAGGATGTTGCCGGGCTTGCGCTTGGTGTACAGCTCGACGAGGTCCAGCATGTCGCCCGTACCGGAACAGAAGCCGATGATGCCCGCGGTGTAGCCGCGGCCGTCCTTGATGTCCTCGATGTAGTCGTACTTCTTCCGCCAGTCCAGCGTGGAGTTCTCGGCGCTGGCGACCAGTTGCATGGCGATCTCCTTCTTCGCCGGGTCGTCCAGACCGGCCGCGGCCTTGGCGGCGGCGTGGGGCGCGGCCGGTGCCCGGCCGGGGGCGGCGACGGCCGTACCGGCGATCGCCGTCGCCGGTACGGCGAGCAGGACCAGACCGAGGGTGATGCCGGTGGCGGGCTTGCGGACCGCCTTGGCTATGGATCGGGCACGCATGGATGTCCTCCAGTGGGGAGCGGGCCGGTCGGCCACGGAGCGGTGAGGGATCCCAATCGTTAGGAACCTTTCCTACCAGACTCCGGGGAGGACCGTAACCCGTCAGTTCCCGTCAACCCCATCCGCCCCGGCAGAGTTTGACCCGGTATCGGCGGGCGGCTGCCAGACGTACGGAACAGTTGTCGCGGCGCCGACCAGGCCCAGCCGGTTCAGAACGGGGCGGCTGGACTCCAGCGCGTCGACCTGCACGTACCGGAAGCCGCGCGCCGCGGCGAGCGCCGCCCGGTGCGCGACCAGGGCGCGGTAGACGCCCTTGCCGCGCCAGTTGGGCAGCGTCGAGCCACCCCACAGGGAGGCGAACTCGGTGCCCTGGTGGAAGCGCACCCACGCCGCCGAGACCACCTCGCCCGCCAGCGACTCGGCCACGGTCACCGTGCACGCGTCGCCGTCCCGCCCCGCCACCCACTCCTCCATGGCCGGCGCCAGCCAGCTCCGGTCGTCGGCCCAGACGGTGGCGGCCAGTTCCCCGATGCGGTCGAAGTCGGCGCGCTCGGTGACGTCCCGGAGCCGTACGCCCTCCGGGAGCGGCGCGTCCCCGGGGGGCCCGGCGATCTCCGCGGCCTCGCCGATCACGACCGTCTCCGGCTCGTCCGGCACGAACCCGGCCGCCGCCAGCCGGTCCGGCAGATCGGCGGGCAGGTCGTGACCGTGGTACTTCCACTCGACCGGCAGGCCGCGGGCCGCGAAGTGGTCGCGCTGGGTGGCGATGAAGGCGTCCAGCTCCGCCCCGTCCAGTCCGCCCAGGTCGCGGTAGAAGATCAGCCCACCGTGTGCGGGCAGGGTGCTGCGCAGTACGGGGCCGACCCGCTCGGTGCCCGGCGTGTCCGGGGCGAACCCGCGGTCCCGCATCTGCTCGTCGTACGCCGCGCGGTAGGCGGCGGCTCGTGCACGCTCGGTGTCTTGTCTGGTCACCGGCGTCACTCCACCACAGGCGGTGGGCCGCGGCCATCGAATTCGGCCGTGGCGTGGCGCTTCCGGAGGTCAGGGCGCCGCGGTCGGCTCCGCGGGCTCGCCGAGCAGCCGGGTGAGCAGTTCCGTGACGCCGGGCCCGGGGTCGAAGGATTCGACGGGGAAGGAGAGTTGGCGGAAGGTGATGCCGTCCAGGTAGTCGAAGAGGATCTCGCAGTGCCGCCGCGGCGTCGGCGACCCGAAGTGCCGCATCCACTCCGTGCCCCAGCCGACGACGGCCGCGCGCTCCTTGGCGAGCGCGGGGCGCAGCCCGGGCCGGGCCGAGGCTTCCAGGCGGAGCGCGTAGCGGGCGGCGGTCCTGGCGCGCTCCGGGCCGGTCGCGCAGCGGACGAACCGGGTCACGGCGTCCGCGAGTTCCGGCACGTCCGACGGGGCGGCCTGCCGGGCGAACTCCTCCCAGTCGTGGCGCTCCAGCGCCTCCAGATGGCCGACGATGCCGTCGATCAGGGCGGCGCGGTTGCGGAAGTAGTTGGAGGTGGTGCCGGACGGTACGCCCGCCGCCGCGTCCACCGCCTGATAGGTCAGCCGTCGCGGCCCTTCCGTGCCCAGCACCTCGATCGCCGCGTCCAGGACCTGGTCCCGCCGTCGTGCCACCCTGCGCACCCCTCGCTACTATGTCTGTAGTGCCGATCCACTATAAACATAGTAGCGTGTGGACAGGGGGCTGACCTCACGCACGGCGGCCGTCGTCGGCGGGCGCGCCACCGCCGTGCTCCACGGCGCACCGGTGGCATCGTCCGCCCGATATCCGTCCTGAACTGCTGACCCTCCTCTACGAGTCGGCCGACGGTGCGGGATCGGTCACCTTCGGCAGCACGGTTCGACGACATCCGGGAGCCGGAGAGCGCGTACGACGTGGTGACCGCGGCCGACGGCCTCAACAGTGCCGCGCGCACGACGCTGTTCGGGCCGCGGTGCCGCGCCCGGTGCGTCGGCGCGTCGTCCTGGCGCGGCGCGGTGGGCGGCGGGACCGGCGCCGTCACCGAGACCTGGGGCGTAGCGCGTGCGAAGCGCTGGTGGGCGACGTGGAGTTGACGCGGCCCCTGCGAGTGTCGCCCGGCGTCGGGACGGCCCTGCGTACGTATGATCATGAACGGCGTTCCGTGGCCCGGCGGCCGGCGCGCACGGCGCGGCCGATGAACCGGATGGCGCACGCGCGGCGGCTGACGGGCCTGCGGAACGCGGCGGTGCGGGCCGCGTCGGCGCCGGGTGGACCGCCGGCCTGAGGGGCGGCGCACACCGGAAGCGTCGGCGTTTTGCCCGATATGCTGCATTGAACCTGAAATGCCGTCAAGTGTGCGCCCGACGCCACGGAGAGGGGTTCCGCGGTGGACCCGAACGCCCAGCACCCACACGCCCGGCACCCGGACACCGGACCCTCGCGCAGAGCCGGTCCGCCGGCCGGTGCCGAACCTCCCGGCCGCGCCGGAGCGCCGGCCGCGGCCCCCGCGCCCCCGGCCGCGGACGACCTGGAAGCCACCGTGGACGGCCTGCTGCCCGGCCTGTGCGACGACCTGAAACGCCTCGCGGCGATCCCCTCGGTCGCCTTCCCCGGCCACCCGCCCGAGCCGGTCCTGGCGGCGCGCGACGAACTCCTCGCCCTGCTGCGCGCCGCCGGCGTCACCGACCTCGGCGAACTGGCCCTCCCCGACACCGCGCCGGTCATCACGGGCACCATCCCGCCGCCCGCCCCCGACGCCCCCACCGTCCTGCTGTACGGCCACTACGACGTCCAGCCCGCGGGCGACCTCCGGCTGTGGACGTCACCGCCCTTCGAGCCGACCGACTTCGACGACCCGCACGGCGGCCCCGCCATCCGGGCCCGCGGCATCGCCGACTGCAAGGCCAACCTCCTCGTGCACCTCGGCGCCCTGCGCGCCCACGGCGGCCGTCCCCCGGTCGGCATCAAGATCCTCTTCGAGGGCCAGGAGGAGTACGGCAGCGCCTTCGACGACTACCCGCCCACCGACCCCGGACGCTTCGCCTGTGACGCCATGGTCATCGCCGACGCGGGCAACCTCCGCGCCGGTACGCCCACGCTCGTCACCGGCCTGCGCGGCGCCGCCGAACTGACCGTCGAGGTGCGCACCCTCGACGAGGCCGTGCACAGCGGCGAGTACGGCGGCGCCGCCCCGGACGCGCTGCTCGCCCTCCTCAAGGCCCTGGCCACCCTGCACGACGTACACGGCGACGTCGCCGTCGAAGGGCTGCGCCGCGAACCGTGGTCCGGTACCGGCCTCACCGAGACCGAGTTCCGCGACCTGGCCGGCGTGCGGGACGGGATGCCGCTCCTGGGCTCCGGGAGCCTGGGCGAACGCCTGTGGAGCGGCCCGGCCGTCACCGTCATGGGCCTGGACGCGCCCTCCGTGGACGGCGCCGCCTCGGCCGTCGTGCCGTACGCCCGCGCCAAGCTCAACCTGCGCTGCCACCCCCGCCAGGACCCGCAGGAAGCGCT
This sequence comes from Streptomyces sp. NPDC059788, assembly GCF_042732265.1. NCBI lineage: Bacteria > Bacillati > Actinomycetota > Actinomycetes > Kitasatosporales > Streptomycetaceae > Streptomyces > Streptomyces sp. NPDC059788. Next base: position 217,463 of record NZ_JBHWHY010000004.1, read on the forward strand.
CGACGCGCTCGTACGGCATCTGGAGCGGCTGCGTCCGTTCGGCGTCCCGCTGACCGTGACGCCCGGCGACGCGGGCGCCGGCTTCGAGGCCCGTACCGGCGGACCCGCCTACCGCGCCGCCGAGGCCGCGATGCGCCGGGCCTGGGGCGCCGAGCCCGTGCACGCCGCGGGCGGCGGCTCCATCCCGCTCGTCAACGGCCTCGCACGGGCCGTCCCGGAGGCCGAAGTCCTGATCTTCGGCGCCGAGGACAAACAGTGCAACCTGCACGCGCCCGACGAACGGGTGCTGCTCTCGGAACTGCGCGGTGCCGTCCTGGCGGAGGCCGTCTTCCTGCGCGAGTACGCCGCCGCGTTCCGCAGCGGAGCCGCCGGATGAGCGCCCCGATGCCCGACGAGAACCCCCGGCCCGCCGAACAGCCCACGGCCGGCGAAACGGCCCACGCCGACGGCGGCCCGGAAGGCCCCCGGCGCGGATTCACCTTCCCCAGCGCCCTGACCGTCCTGGTCATCGTGACCCTCGCGGTCTGGGTCCTGGCCTTCTTCATCCCCTCCGGCGCCTACGACCGCGACGGCGGCGGCGCCCCGCAGCAGGGCACCTACCACCGCACACCCTCCGGCCAGTCCTTCACCGACCGCCTCAACGACCTGTTCCTGTCGCCCGTCAACGGCCTGTACGGAGTGCAGGACGCCAAGTCCGGGCAGGTCGGCCCCACGCTGGCGGGCGAGCTGTACGGCAGCGCGGGCGTGTTCCTGTTCGTGCTGGCCATCGGCGCGTTCATCACGGTCGTCTTCTCCACCGGCGCGCTGGACCGCGGCATCGGCCGGCTGGCCCACCGCCTCCGCGACCGCGGCGCCCTGCTGATCGTCGGCGTGATGGCGGTCTTCTCGCTGCTCGGCACGGTCGAGGGCTTCGCCGAGGAGACGCTCGGCTTCTACGGCCTGGTCGTGCCGCTGATGCTGGCGCTGGGCTACGACCGGATGGTGGCCACCGCGACGATCATCCTCGGGGCCGGCGTCGGCGTCCTGTGCTCCACCGTCAACCCCTTCGCCACCGGGGTCGCCTCCTCCGCCGCCGATATCTCGCTCGGCGACGGCATCGCGCTGCGGGTGGCGATGTGGCTGGTCCTGACCGGCGTGACCATCGGCTACGTGGTGCGCTACGCGCGCCGCGTACGGGCCGACCCGGACCGCTCGATCGTCGGGTTCCTGCCCGGCGACCGGGACCGCGCGCGGGCCGCCGATGACGACGCGGCGGAGCCGCCGCCGCTGACCGGGCTGCACAAGACCGTGCTGGTCACCGTGGCACTGGTGTTCGCCTTCATGATCTTCTCGGTGATCCCGTGGTCCGGGGCGCTCACCGGGGACGCCGACGCGGCGCCGTACGCCTTCGAACTGGGCTGGTCCTTCCCCCAGTTGGCGGCCCTGTTCGTCGCCGCCTCGATCCTCGTCGGGGTCATCGCGCGGATGGGCGAGCAGAAGCTCAGCTCGACCTTCGTGCAGGGCGTCGCCGAGTTCGTCTCCCCGGCCCTGGTGATCGTGCTGGCGCGCGGCGTCACGACGATCATGAACAATTCGCGCATTACGGATACCGTCCTGCACGCTGTCGAGGGCGCCGTCTCCGGCACCCCGTCGGCCCTGTTCGGCATCATGGTCTACGTCGTCAACCTGCCGCTGGCCTTCCTCATCCCGTCCACGTCCGGCCACGCCACCCTGGCCATGCCGATCCTGGCGCCGCTGGCCGACTTCGCGCACGTCTCGCGCGCGGTGGTCGTCACGGCCTGGCAGGCGGCCAGCGGCTGGATGAACCTGTGGGTGCCCACCACCGCCGTCATCATCGGCGGCGTCTCGCTGGCCAAGGTCGGCTACAACAAGTACCTGCGCTTCGTCTGGCCGCTGCTGGCCATCCTCGCCGTCCTCATCTGCGGATTCGTGGGGCTGGGGGCGGCGATGACCTGAGCGCGGGCCCGTCGGCGCGGGCCCGCGCGCCGCGCCGTCACAGGAGTGCGGACGGCTCGGCCGAAGCGGGCCTGGGCTTGCAGGTGAAGCCGAGCTGCCGCAGCGCCCGCACCATCTCCCCGGCGCTGAAGTCCCGCGGGTCCTGGCCGGTCACGATCCGCCCGACCTGCTTGACGGGGTAGGCGACGGACCCGACGAGCACGGAGTCGCCGCTGATGGGCTCCGGGTCGACCGCGCTCATCTTCTGCTCCACCTCGTTCGCCTGCAGGTAGAAGAAGACGCCGGCGATGGTGACACGCATCATGCCTCAACAAGGGGTGAGCAGGAATGGAGCCTGAGCCCTCAGCCTCTCACGCCCCGCCCGTCCAAGGGTCCCGTTCGCCACCCGAATCCGGGTCACCGCGAACGCGTGTGCCCTTCTTCCGTACCGCGTACCCGCAGTCCGGCGATCTCGGTACGCGGCGGCCGGTCACCCGACAGCAGCAGAGTGGTGATGCGGTCGGCCGGTCCGGCGGCGAAGTGCACCCGGCCGCCTTCGAGCGGTACGACGGTGCCGCCCTCGTCCAGCGGGATGCCGGTGAGCGCGCCGAGCCAGGCGGCGGCGCCGCGCGGGTCGGGTGTCTCGACGAGGAAACCGGCGAGGTCGAAGGCCCCGCGGTCGACGCGGCCGGAGGCCTCGTGCTCGCGGCGCAGCGCGGGGTCGGCGCGAACGGTGATGAAGAACGGGGCCCAGGGCGGCACCCCGGCGCCCGTCAGCATCACTTCCTGGAAGGTGACCCGGCCTTCCAGGAAGGAGAAGTCGTGTACGTCGACGGCGTGTCCCGCACGGCGCAGCCGCTCGGTGGTGGCGGCCGTGTCCGTCACATGGACCGCGAAGTTCAGCGGCCCGCCGCCGGCCGCCAGGAGCGCGTCGACGCGGGGCTGCCAGCCGGCCGTCGCCCGGCCGAACGCGGAGGGCGCGAACGCCGCGCGGTCGACGACGGTGAGGATCTCGACGTACCGGTCGTCCAGCCGCCAGGCGCCGTTCTGGAAGCCCTCGTGCACCGGGTTGGTGTGCGCGGGCAGTCCGGCCGCCGTGTAGTCCCGTACGGCCGCGGCCACATCCGGTACGCAGTGCAGCAGATGGTCGAAGCGCGGTGCTTCCGTCGTGCGGAGATCCGGGATGTGGATCGGCTGTGCGGCGGTCATGACACCCTCCCCGAGTTGGTTAGGTAAGCCTAACCGAAAGAGTGACAGGGAGCCGTGCGCCGGGCCCCGGGGCGAACGCCGTTCAAACAGAACGGCGTTCCCCGGACGGGCTGCCGGTCGGACCCGTACGCAGGCCTACAGGCAGGCGTACACGGCGCCGCTCAGTCCAGCAGCTCGTAGGCGGGCAGGGTCAGGAACGCCGCGTAGTCGGTGTCCAGGGAGACCTTCAGCAGGAGGTCGTGGGCCTGCCGCCACTTGCCGGCGGCGAAGGCCTCGTCGCCGATCTCGGCGCGCAGCGCGGCCAGTTCCGCGTCGGCGATCTTACGGACCAGGTCCGCGGTGGCCTTCTCGCCGTTCTCGAACACGACGCCCGCGTCCACCCACTGCCAGATCTGCGACCGGGAGATCTCGGCGGTCGCCGCGTCCTCCATCAGGCCGAAGATGGCGACCGCGCCGAGGCCGCGCAGCCACGCCTCGATGTAGCGGGTGCCGACCCGGACCGCGTCCACGAGCCCCTGGTAGGTGGGCCTGGCGTCGAGGGAGTCGACGGCGATGAGGTCGGCGGCCGAGACCGACACGTCCGCGCGCAGCCGGTCCTTCTGGTGCGGCCGGTCGCCGAGGACCGCGTCGAAGGACGCGCGGGCGACCGGGACCAGGTCGGGGTGGGCGACCCAGGAGCCGTCGAAGCCGTCGCCGGCCTCGCGGTCCTTGTCCGCGCGGACCTTGGCGAGCGCCGTCTCGTTGGCCTCCGGGTCGCGGCGGTTGGGGATGAACGCCGCCATGCCGCCGATCGCGTGCGCGCCGCGCTTGTGGCAGGTGCGGACGAGGAGTTCGGTGTAGGCGCGCATGAAGGGCGCCGTCATGGTGACCGCGTTGCGGTCCGGCAGCACGAACTTCTCGCCGCCGTCGCGGAAGTTCTTCACGATGGAGAACAGGTAGTCCCAGCGGCCCGCGTTCAGGCCCGAGGCGTGGTCGCGCAGCTCGTAGAGGATCTCCTCCATCTCGTACGCGGCGGTGATGGTCTCGATGAGGACCGTGGCGCGGACGGTGCCCTGCGCGATGCCCAGGTAGTCCTGCGCGAAGACGAAGATCTCGTTCCAGAGGCGGGCCTCCAGGTGCGACTCGGTCTTCGGCAGGTAGAAGTACGGGCCCTTGCCGAGGTCCAGCAGGCGCTGGGCGTTGTGGAAGAAGTACAGGCCGAAGTCGACCAGGGCGCCGGGGACCGGTGTGCCGTCGAGCCGGAGGTGGCGCTCGTCGAGGTGCCAGCCGCGCGGGCGCACGACCACGGTCGCCAGCTCCTCGGCCGGCTTGAGGGCGTAGGACTTGCCGCTGCCCGGGTCGGTGAAGTCGATCCGGCGCTCGTAGGCGTCGATCAGGTTCACCTGGCCGCCGATGACGTTCTCCCAGGTGGGGGCGGAGGCGTCCTCGAAGTCGGCGAGCCAGACCTTCGCGCCGGAGTTGAGCGCGTTGATGGTCATCTTGCGGTCGGTGGGCCCGGTGATCTCCACCCGGCGGTCGTCGAGCGCGGCGGGCGCCGGGGCGACGCGCCAGCTGTCGTCGTCGCGGACGGGGGCGGTCTCCGGCAGGAAGTCCAGGCTGCTGGTGCGGGCGATCTCGGCGCGGCGCGCGTCGCGGCGGGCGAGCAGTTCGTCGCGGCGCGGGGTGAACCGGCGGTGGAGTTCGGCGACGAAGGCGAGCGCGGCCTCCGTGAGGATCTCGTCCTGGCGGGCGGGGGCCTTGCCGGGGTCGACGTCGACGATGGCCAGCGGGGACGGCGCTGGTGCGGACATGAGCTGTCACTCCATTCAGCGGCGGTGCCCGGGCGGCCGCCGGGGCGGGTGCGCGGCACGGGGTGCCGTGGGCCGCGGCCGGCGGTGGCGGGCGCCGTAGGGGTTCAGGGCGCTTCTGACCAGTGGAGAGTAGTTTCCTTATCGCGGAACTTCAATGGTTTGTTGACGTCGAGATTCTCTCCGTCGACAGAAGCGGCGGCCGGATGACTCCGAGTGCCACCGCGGTCACCGCCCCTCGCCTGCCCGCGGCGCGCCCGGCGACGCCAGGCGGAACAGGTCCCCCGGCGTGTCGATGTCGTACGGCTCGGCCACGTCCGCGCACTCGACGAGCGTGAGGGCGTCCTCGTGCTCGCGCAGATAGTCGCGCGCCCCGCGGTCCCCGGCCGCGCCGGCCGCGACCGCCGCCCACCGCCCGGCCCCGAACAGCACCGGATGCCCGCGCCGCCCGCCGTACGCCGCCGCGACCAGCTCGGCCCCGCCCTCGTACGCGGTGATCACGCGCGCCACCGCCGCCGCGCCGATGCCCGGCTGGTCCACCAGCGAGACCAGCACCGCGCCCGCACCGGAGTCCGCCAGGGCGGCCAGTCCGACGCGCAGCGAGGAGCCCATGCCCTGTGTCCAGTCCGGGTTCTCGGCCGTCACGTACGCCGCGAGGTCGGCCCGCTCCCGTACGGTGCCGGCCGCCGCGCCCAGCACGATGTGCACCGGATCGCAGCCGCCCTCCCGCAGCACCCGGGCCGCGTTCTCGACCAGCGGCCGGCCGCGGAAGTCCAGCAGGGCCTTGGGGCGGCCGCCCAGCCGCCGCCCGCCGCCCGCGGCGAGCAGCAGCCCGGCGACCGGGCGGTGGGCGGAAGAAGCGGCGGAGGGGGTGTGTGCCATGGGGCCTGCTTACCTCATGACGGGGCGCGGCGGAGCGGTGCGGGGTCCGGCGTGGCGGGCGGGGGCGGGGCCGGACCAAGGACCGTATCGCAGGACGGCGCCCGGCGCGCGTCGGAATTCGGTGATCCTGATTTCGCTCTCCGTGTGGCGCGGACCGCGCAGGGTGGCGTTAACTGGCCCGCATCGCGGAGCGGGTCAACGGCCTTGGAGGGTGCCGTAGTTGTGGAGCAGAGGCAGAAGTACAGGCGATTCGCAGGAGCCGGGGGCGATCCGCGGGCCGTCGCCCTGTGCGGCGCGGTGGCCCGGCTGCGCCGGGAACTGGCGCTGCACCCGGCGGAGTTGCCCGATCGTGCGACCGCCGACGACGAACTGGCCGCCCTGTACGCCGTGGTGAGCGCCGGTGACCCCGAGGTCTCCCGGCTGCGCCGCTCCCTGCTGCTGATCGCGGGCGCGGTCGGCTCGGTCAGCGCGCTGGCGCCCGCGCTCACGGACCTGCGCGAGCTGATCGGCTTGTACGGGGAGGTGCCGCGCCGCTTCTGATCCCCGGCCGGGGTCCGCGCCGCGGTGCTACGCCGGGTTCTGGTTGGCCAGCGCCACCGAGAGCTCGGCCGAGATCTCCTGGAGCACCGGCACGATCTTGTCGATCGACGCCTCGGTCACCCGGCCGGTCGGGCCGGAGATGGAGATGGCCGCCGCGGTGGGGGAGTCGGGTACCGGCACCGCGATGCACCGGACGCCGATCTCCTGTTCGTTGTCGTCCATCGCGTACCCGAGTGCGCGCACCTCTTCGAGGGCGTTCAGGAAGCGGTCCGGGTCGGTGATGGTCTTCTCGGTCGCGGCGGGCATGCCCGTACGGCCGAGCAGCGCGCGCACCTCCTCCGGCGGATGGCCCGCCAGCAGCGCCTTGCCCACGCCCGTCGAGTGCGGCAGCACCCGGCGGCCGACCTCGGTGAACATCCGCACCGCGTGCCGGGACGGCACCTGCGCCACGTACACGATCTCGTCGCCGTCGAGCAGCGCCATGTTGGCCGTCTCGCCGGTCTCCTCGACCGCGCGTGCCAGATACGGCCGGGCCCAGGTGCCGAGCAGGCGCGAGGCGCTCTCGCCGAGGCGGATCAGCCGGGGGCCGAGCGCGTACCGGCGGTTCGGCTGCTGGCGGACGTAGCCGCAGGCGACGAGGGTGCGCATCAGCCGGTGGATCGTCGGCAGCGGCAGCCCGCTGCTCGTGGACAGCTCGCTCAGGCCGACCTCGCCACCGGCGTCGGCCATCCGCTCCAGCAGGTCGAAGGCGCGCTCAAGGGACTGGACGCCACCGCCGGCGGCTGCGGGCTTGGCTGCGGCGGCGGAAGTGCTGGCGCTGGACGGCGGCACGACGCGTTCCTTTCGGGGCGGGTGGTGGCGGGCTCGGCGCAGGGCTTGGGTGTACGGGTGCCGGGACCGACCCGCAGAAGCCTACCGGTCTCCGCTGCCGGACACACCGCCTGTCGCACACTCGTTCTGGCCGGTCAGGGCCCGTGCTCCGGCCGTGCCCGGCCGCTAGCCGCGATCACCCCGGCCCGGCCACTGGCCATAGCTACGTTCTGCTGAGCGGAACTTCGTATCCATTCTGTGGAATCCTCCAATCGCCCATGGAGGCTGTTTTCCCGTCAAGCAATCCGCGCGCGCGGTTTTCTCGACCGGCGCGATCCGTGCCACGGCGGCGCGGGAAGAGGGGTCTTGACGGGGTGCGGACCCATAGGAAGACTCCTTCAACAGAAAGTTGAATTCCGTGGTGCGGAAGCCCACGGGCCGTACACGAGGAGGGAGACCGGGTGTCCGGGATCGATCTGGTGCTGCGCTCCACGCGCGTCGTCACCCCGCAGGGGACGCGCGCGGCGGCCGTCGCCGTACGGGACGGCAAGATCGCGGAGCTGCTCCCGCACGACGCCCCCGCACCGGCCGGGGCGCGGGTCGAGGACTTCGGCGACGACGCGCTGCTGCCCGGCCTCGTCGACACCCACGTACACGTCAACGACCCCGGACGCACCGAGTGGGAGGGGTTTTGGACCGCCACCCGCGCGGCGGCGGCCGGCGGCATCACCACCCTCGTCGACATGCCCCTCAACAGCCTGCCGCCGACCACCACCGAGGCGAACCTGCACACCAAGCGTGAGGTCGCCCGCTCCAAGGCGCACATCGACGTCGGCTTCTGGGGCGGCGCCGTACCCGGCAACGTCAAGGACCTGCGCCCCCTGCACGACGCGGGCGTCTTCGGCTTCAAGTGCTTCCTGTCCCCGTCCGGCGTGGACGAGTTCCCGCAGCTCGACCAGGCGCAGCTGGCCGCCGCGCTCGGCGAGATCGCCGGCTTCGGCGGCCTGCTGATCGTGCACGCCGAGGACCCCGGCCACCTGGCCGCCGCACCGCAGCCGCACGGCCCCAAGTACGCCGACTTCCTCGCCTCCCGCCCCCGGGCGTCCGAGAACGACGCCGTCGCCGGGCTGATCGCGCTCGCCCGGCAGACCGGTGCGCGGGTGCACATACTGCACCTGTCCTCCTCGGACGCGCTGCCGCTGATCGCCGGCGCCCGCGCCGAAGGGGTACGGATCACCGTCGAGACCTGCCCGCACTTCCTGACCCTGACCGCCGAGGAGATCCCGGACGGCGCCACCGAGTTCAAGTGCTGCCCGCCGATCCGCGAGGCGGCCAACCAGGACGCGCTGTGGCGGGGCCTGGCCGACGGCACGATCGACTGCGTCGTCTCCGACCACTCGCCGTCCACCGCCGACCTGAAGACCCCGGACTTCGGCGACGCCTGGGGCGGCATCTCCTCCCTCCAGCTCGGTCTGCCCGCCGTCTGGACCGCCGCCCGCGGGCGCGGCCACACCCTGGAGGACGTCGCCCGCTGGATGGCCACCGCCCCGGCCGCGCTCGTCGGCCTGCACCACAAGGGCGCCGTCGCGCCGGGCCGGGACGCGGACTTCGCGGTGCTCGACCCGGAGGCGACGTTCACCGTGGACCCGGCCGGGCTCCAGCACCGCAACAAGATCACGGCATACGCGGGACGGACGCTGCACGGCGTCGTACGGTCCACCTGGCTGCGCGGCCGGCGGATCAACGACGGCGGGACGCTGACCGCGGCGTCGGGGGAACTGCTGGACCGACGGCCGTAAGATGCCGGGGAACGTGCCGGGACGGCCGCCGTGCGGCGCCCGGCGCGCCCTCAGGGCCGCCAGCCGGTTTCCGCCGCCCACGCCTCCGCGACCTCGGCCACCAGGTCCACGACCGGGTCCTTGACCTCCGCGTAGCTGCCGATGTCCGCCGTCCGGTGGGCGAGTTCGCGCTTGAAGCGGGCGTACGCCGGGACCGCCCCGGGGTGCGCCCGGAACCAGTCGCGGAACAGCAGGGCCAGCCGCTCGTTCGGCGAACCCGCGCACCGGACATGGAGGTTGACGTCCGGTCCGGGCCCGCCGCGCCGCGTCCACAGCCGCTTCGCCCAGCGGGCCGGATCGTCGTCCCGGCCCGCCGGTACGTGGTCCCGCTCGTGCCGTGAGCGGACGAAGCCCCGTGCCGCCAGCGGAGCGTCGAACGCGGCGTCGGCCGCCGCCAGGTCCGTCACGCTCACCTGGAGGTCGAAGACGGGCTTGGCCGCCATCCCGGGGACGGACGTGCTGCCGATGTGCTCGGCGCGCGTGGCCACCGGCGCGAGCGCGGACAGCAACTCCCCGGTGAGCGAGACCCCTTCGGCCGCCCACCCCGGATGGGCGTCGACCAGCAGGGCCCGCGCTTCATGGCTCTCCCCGGACTCCGCCACGACCTCCAGGAACGCGTCGTGCAGCGCCCCGTTCGTGATCAGCACCGAGCCGTCCCCCGCCAGGACGGGCGCGCCGGTAAGATCCGTGATCCGGCCGCCGCCCTCCGCGACGATCACCGGCAGCGGGGCGAGATCGTGATATGCCATCGCGGGGCCCGCGATCACCCAGGCGTCCGCCCGCCCGGCGAGGACGTCCACCACACCGCCGCCGGTCGGTACGAGCAGCACCCTCCGGTGCAGCGCCGTCAGCAGCGACTCCGGCCACCCCGCGATGTTGTGCGCCTGCGTCCTGGCGCCGCTCAGCTCCGTCCGGCCGCCGGCGCGCAGCCGCCCGTGGCCCGTCCGCAGCGCCTCCAGCGGGTCCGGGTCCTCGCCGGGCAGCAGCCAGCAGCCGAGGCCGCGACCGGCCGCCACCGTCTGACGGCTCATCGGGAGGTGCACCACACCGATCGCGGGCCCGTGCTCGTCCTCGTACGCCAGGTCGCAGGAGAACGTCGGCACCCGGTCGGTGAACTGCCGGGTCCCGTTCACGGGGTCGATCACCCAGCGCCGCCCGGACGTCCCGGCCCGCGGCCCGGCTTCCTCCCCGAGCACCGCGTCCGCGGGGAACGCGGCGGCCAGTTCCTTGCGTACGAGGTCCTCGACGGCGAGGTCCACCGAGGTCACCTCGGTCCCGTCCACCTTGCGTTCGGACGTCAGGTCACCGTGGAAACCCTCGGCGGCCAGCCGCCCGGCGCGTGTGGCGAGCCGGACGGTGAACGCGAACAATTCCGGGGAGACGGGCGGGGCTTCGGTGGCAAGATCCATGGCCCGAGCCTGCCACAGGCCCTCCCGGGCCGGTGCGGCGGCGCTACTGTCTACGGAGTCCACGTGGCACCGTCCCCGGAGTCCGTGCGGCCCGGTGCGCCGGGTGCCGGACGTCACCGGGCGCCTGCCTCGCCCTGGGGAGGAGCGGCATGGAACACGAAGAGCTGCTACGGCGCTTCGCGACGCTGACCACGGCCCACCTCGCGGACGCGTGTCTGCGCACCCGGACGCCGGTGCGCTGCGCGCCCCCGCCGCTGCGGGCCCTGACGCCGGGCAGCCGGCTCGCCGGCCGGGTGCTGCCCGCCCGGCACGCGGGCAGTGTCGATGTCTTCCTCGAAGCGCTGGAGGCCGCCGCCCCCGGTGACGTGCTGGTGGCCGACAACGGCGGCCGGACCGACGAGAGCTGTGTCGGCGACCTCGTGGCCCTGGAGGCCAGCGCCGCCGGGCTCGCCGGCATCGTCGTCTGGGGCCTGCACCGCGACACCGCCGACCTGCGCGAGATCGGGCTGCCGGTCTTCAGCCTGGGCGCGACCCCGACCGGCCCGCTGCGCCTGGACGCCCGCCCGGACGGCGCCCTGGACAGCGCCGCGGTGGGGGAGTGGACGGTCGGCCCCGCGGACCTGGTGCTGGGCGACGACGACGGCGTGCTCTTCCTGCCCGCCGCCGACGCGGCCGGACTCCTCACGTGCGCGGAGACGATCCGCGACACCGAACGCCGCCAGGCCGACCGCATCCGGGCCGGGGTGCCGCTGCGCCGGCAGCTGGACTTCGCCGCCTATCTCGCCGGGCGCCGGCAGAACCCCGCACTGACATTCCGCGACCATCTGCGCGCGGTGGGCGGGGCCGTTGAGGAATGACGGCTCCGCACGCGGGCGCCGGGAACACCAGCGGTGCGAAAGCGCCGCCGCCGCTAATTCTTCGGGCACAGATGGGTGTGCACGGCCTGCAGAATCTTCTCCGACTGCGCCGCGTCGAATTGCGTGGCCCCCGAGAAACGCTGCCGCGTCAGGTCCACCTGCTTGGCGTGGTCCTTCGGGAAGGAGTGGATCGAGCCGCAGGTGCTTCTGCCGCGGCTGACCGCGCGCTCCGGCTTGCCGTTCACGATGTCCCGGGAAATCGCGTCCAGGGCGGCTATGTAGCGCGCCTGTGTCGCGGCGTTCGGCTTCGGGGGAATTCCGAGGCGCTGCTCCGCGTCCTCGATGGCCTTGGACGGCGCCGCGTCCCCCGACGCGGTACCGGCGCCCGTGGCCGCGGCGGCCGGCCGGTTCTCGCTCTTGGCGCCGCCTCCGCACGCGGTGAGCCCCGCGGCGGCGACGAGAGCGGCGGACACGGCAATGGTGGTGCGGTGGTTCACGATTCTCCCCTGACCCGTGGACATGAGCGGTCATTCTGACAGGGAAAACGCCTGGTGCTAAGGGGCATTGGAAAAAATGAAGTTCCCTGTTCTCACAGGTGCCGCGGTGCGCCGGGCGCTGGCGGTCATTCCGCGAGGGCCGTCCAGAACATCAGCTCGTACGCCTGGAGCAGCCGGCCGTAACGGTGCGCGAGGCGGGGCGTCACCCGCGACGTGTCGAGGCCGTACCGGACGGCGGCGCGGGCGAGTGCGGTGAGTTCCGCGGCGGGTTCGGCGAAGAAGTCGAAGAACGCGCACGCCGCGCCGGGAAAGGCGTAGCGGGTACGCAGCGCGTGCGCGACGGTGGCGCAATATCCGCCCCAGGCCGCGAAGTTGGCGCTCAGGGCGATCACCACGTCGACGGGCTCGGCGTCCAGCGCCAGCCGCGCCACATACGACGGATACGCCTGGCACCCGGGCCGCGGCTCGTAGTCCCGTACGGCGCCGGCGCCGAGCCCGCAGGCGTCCGCGAGGCCGCCCAGCGCGCCGAGCGCCATCGACTCGCCCTCGGCCAGCGCCTCGAAGAAGGCCGTCACCGGCGGGTCGCCGTCGGCGCGCCGCGCCAGGTGGCGGAAGCTGCGCCGGTCCGAGGCGATGATCTGGTGCTGTTCGAGGGCCAGCACCGCGAACACCTCGCGCGGCGCCTCGCCCGCGGCGATCCGGGCGACCAGGGGATTGCCCGCCGCGCCGGGCGCCAGTTCGCGTACCGCGGACTCCAGGAGGTCTTCGGCGGTGGGCGCCCCGGGTGCTCCCGGCCTGCCCGAGGCGGACGCGTCGTTCTCACGGGCCATGATCGGGCCTCCCCGCGTGCGGTCTCGTGCGCACCGGCAAGTCTAGAGCGCCGCACGGCCCGTACGGGGAGGCCGACACGGTCAGCGCGAGGGGGACGCTCCCCGCGCACGGCCGTCCTGTTCGGCGATGGCGTCCGCGACGAAGGTGTCCACCACGCCGTTCGCGACGAGGACCGGCACGCGCTTGCCCTTCATGTCGACGTAGACGTGCGACTTCGCCTCCGCGACCAGCGCCGGGAGCTGTGCGCGCAGGCGCTGCGCCGTCGCCTCGTCGCCCGTACGGGACGCCTGGACCATGCGCAGTGCCGTGCGGGCCGCGTGGCCCCACGCGGCCGTCGCGTCGAGCCAGGGCTCGCTGTCGGCGACGAAGCCACGGTCGGGCAGGGAAGCGCGCAGTACGGCCGGTGCCTGCTGGAGTTCGCGCAGCGCCGCGTCCAGGCGCGCCGCGCTGCCGCCGTCCCGGAAGCGCCGTATCGCGGCGGCGAGCTCTGGGGACTGCTGGGGGTTGAGGGCGGAGCCGTAGTGGGCGTCGGCGAAGGCGCGCAGGGCCCGCTCGGTGCGCGGGCTGCCGCCGGACAGCTCCCGGAGCGCCGCGGTCCAGGAGGCGCGGGCGTCGTAGGCGTGGTCGTTCCAGGCGTAGTCGGCCACCGTGTACAGGGCGATCTTGGAGGCGGCGGGCTGGATCATGGGATTGGCCGTGATCCCGGCGAGCCGTCCGGGCAGTCCCCGCTCCCGCCCGCTGAACGGCCCGAGCAGCAGCCGGTCGGTGACGTAGTCGTTGACCGGATAGTTGTCCCAGGTGAGGATCGGGTGCCCGAAGACCTGCCGGGCCGCGTCCGCCTGCGCGTTGGTCATGACCGGCGCGATCACGCCCACCCCGGTCCACTCCACGAGCACGTCCGGGTCCAGCTTCGTGCGCAGTGCCGCCTTGTAGGGCGTCGCCCGCACGTCGTAGTACTCGGTCGGCACCATCTGGAGCCGCTGCGCCCCTTCGTCCCGGCGCGGGGCGACGAACTCCCGGTTCACCCGGTTGAGGAGGTGCGCCTGGGCGGCCCCGGCGGCGGCACCGCCCGTGCCGAAACGTTCCTTGTCCGCCGCGCAGTTCCAGTCCGTGTAACTGATGTCGTCCAGCGGCACCGCGAAGGTCCGTACACCGATGTCCCACAGCGCCTGGAACTTGCCGGTCAGCACCTTCAGGTCGGCGTCCGAGCCGTAGCAGACGGACAGGCCGGGGGAGAGCGCGTAGCTGAACTCCACATGGCGGGCCCGCGCGCGGTCCACCAGCTCCTTGATCTGCGCGAGCCGGTCCGCCGGATAGGGCGAGCGCCACTTCTCGCGCAGGTACGGGTCGTCCTTGGGCGAGTAGACGTAGGTGTTCATCTTGTGCGCGCCGTAGAAGTCGAGCTGGTCCAGGCGCGCGGCGTGGGACCAGGGGGTGCCGTAGAAGCCCTCGATGACGCCGCGCAGCGGGGTGGCGGGCCAGTCGCGTACGGCGGTGGCGCGGACCCGGGCGCCGGGGCGGTCGCGGCGCGGGAGCAGTTGGCGCAGCGTCTGGGCGGCGTAGTACGTGCCGGTGGCGTCCGCGCCGGCCAGCGCGATCCGTCCGCCGCCGACGGCGAGGGCGTACCCCTCGGCGGGCAGCCCGGCTGTGCCCCGCGCGCCGAGGTCCGCCAGGGTCCGCGCGGCGCCCGCGCCGTCCACGTACACGGTCAGGTTCCGGCCGCCGGGCGCCCGCGCCGCCCGTACGACCCGGTCGGCGCCCGCCCGTTCCAGCGCCCGTTCGACGACCTCCAGCGCCGGTCCGTCCGCCTGCGGTCCGGCCACGACGGTGACGGTCGGGGTGATGGTGACCCGGCCGCCCAGGGCACGGACGGACTGCGGGGCCGGGGTGATGGCGGCCCCGCCGGCCGCCGGTCTGTCCCGGCCGCCGCCGGGGCCGGTGGAGGCGGCGGCGGGCGGGATGGTCAGGGGGGCGACGGCCAGGGCCAGGGCGAGAGCGGCGGTGGCCGCGGTGCGCGTACGGTGCATCGTTCGGTCCTCCTCGGTACGACGAGGTGCGCGAAACCGGCGTGGTGCGCGAACCGGCGTGGTGCGTGTGCGCCGGGCGACAGCAGGGTTCACCCGGCACCGGCGGAGGACAATGGATTTTTGCGCCGGGTGGATGGACGTTCCGGCTCAGGGTGTACGAGTCGGCCCGCCCGTCACGGCCCCCTCAGCGGTTCTTCGCGATGATGAAGATGATGCTCATGAAGGCCAGCAGGACGTGGGTGGCCACGACGTAGATGAAGACGCGTACGTAGACGCCCCGCGGCGGTTTGTTCTCCACGTACTTCCGCGCGGGGGCGGGGGACGTCGCGGGGGCGGCCTGGGGGGTCGGGTCGTCGGACATGGCAGAGGTTCCTTCCTCGGTCACAGGCCGCGGCGCGGTGCGTTGTCGCCGAGGCACAGCTCGGCCGCGCCGCTCTGCAGCAGCGTGTGGACGAACAGCAGCTCCGTGCCCCCGCGTGTGGCGGCGGCGATGCGGTGCGGGGTCAGCGAGTCGAAGTGGGCCGCGTCGCCGGGGTCCAGGACGTGGGCCGTCTCGCCGAGCGTGAGCCGCAGCCGCCCCTTGAGGACGTACAGCCACTCCTCGCCCGGGTGCACCCGCACCAGGTCGCCCTGCGCGCGCTGCGGTACGTGCACCCGCAGCGCCTGCATGGCCCGCCCGGCGCCGCCCAGCGTCCAGTACGTCCAGCCGCCCGCCTCGGACGGCTCGGCGCGGCCGGCCCGCACGATCGGGTCCCGCTCCGGCGCCGTCTCGCCGAGCAGATCGGATACCGTTGTTCCGTACATCCGGGCCAGGGCCAGCAGCATCGGCAGCGACGGCTGGCGCTGGTTGGTCTCCAGCCGGGACAGGTGCGCGGGCGACAGTCCCACCCGCCGGGCGGCCGTCTCCAGCGTGAGGCCGGTACGGCGCCGCAGCTCGCGCAGCCGGGGCGCGACGGAGGGCAGCTCGTCGGGGAGGTCGCCCGGGGCGGGCCCGGCAGCGGTGTCGCTCATGTATCCGGTATAGCCAGCTTTCGCCTCTCGGGCAAAAGTTTTGCCTCACAGGCAAGTCACTGCTTCCGGGACATATCGCTCGCCCGTCCGTGCGCCCTCCGGTGAACTCGTGGGAAACATCCGCTCCTTGGCATTGACAGGTACCTGTCTACGCGCGTCATGCTGGGTCCATGAAGATCCCCCCACGCATCACCCGGTTCGGCGCCGTCGGCGCCCTCGCGTCGGCCCTGCTCGTCGGCGGGCCCGCCGTCGCCGCCACACCCACGACGGCCGCCGCCCCCGTGGCGCACACGGCCACCGCCCGCCCGGCCGCGCACGTCGCGTCGGTCGGCGACATCTGTTATTCGAAGCTGCCCTCGCAGGCCCACGACACCCTGCACCTGATCGCCAAGGGCGGCCCCTTCCCGTACCCGAAGGACGGGACGGTCTTCAGCAACCGGGAAGGCATCCTCCCCGCCCAGGGCAAGGGCTACTACCACGAGTACACCGTGAAGACGCCGGGCTCCCCGGACCGCGGGGCCCGGCGCATCGTGACCGGTGAGAAGAAGAACGAGGACTACTACACCGCCGACCACTACAAGTCGTTCGACCTGGTCGACCGGAGCTGCTGAAACGATCATCCGGTCGGCGCGGCGGAGGGCGGGGCGCTTCCCCGGCCTCCGCCGCCGCGTTTGGCGCCGCAGTGGCCGACATTCCCGGTCGGCGAGGGCCGGGGCGGCCCGGCCCGGAAGCCGTCACCGCCGGTGCCGCGGCCCTTCCGCCCGGTCGGTTCCCGGCGTTCGGCGGGCACCGGAACACACCCCCGCGAGAGGATTGTCAGTGGTCCCCGGTAGCGTTTCGGTAGAAACGACGAATGGGCGGGCAACGGTGGCAAAGGGACCAGGAGGTGGTCACCTGCGGCGCGGCACGGCCCAGGAGGCGCCGTGTGCCCGGCTGTTCCGCGGGGGCGCGGCGACGGGGTTTTCAGTCGATTGAGACAAGGAAGGCGGCGAACTGCCGTGTACCGCTGGGAGATCACCCGGGCCGCTCTGGCGCAGCGCGTTTTCGCCGTCGTCCGCAGCGAGACCTACGACGAGGCCAGCGCCACCGCCGACACCCTGCTGTCCGCCGGGATCACCAGCCTGGAGATATCCCTGACGACGCCGTTCGCGCTGGAGGCCGTCACCACCCTCAGCCGTGAGCTGGGCAACGACGCCGTCATCGGCGCCGGCACGGTCCTGGACGCCGTCTCGGCCCGGATGGCCGTGGACGCCGGCGCCCGCTTCCTGGTCTCGCCCAGCCTGGACGCCGAGGTCATCCGCACCGGCCACCGCTACGGCGTCCCGGTCTTCCCCGGCGTCGCCACCCCCACCGAGATGGTGCGCGCCCTGGAGCTGGGCGCCGACGCGCTCAAGCTCTTCCCCGCCTCCGCCCACCGCCCGGACTGGCTCCGCGACGTCCGCGCCGCACTGCCGCAGGCGCCGGTGCTACCGACCGGCGGCGTGACGGTGGACAGCGCGCCCGAGTGGATAGCCGCCGGCGCGGTGGCCGTGGGCATGGGCTCGGCGCTCTCGGAAGGCGACCGCGAGACGGTCGCCAAGCGCGCCACCGACCTGCTCGCCCGCCTCGCGGATGCCGCGCCGCAGCCGCCCGCCGGACCGGGGACGCCGGGCCTCTACGATCTCTGAGGCCGCCCCGCCCGCCCGGATACCGCAGGTGAAGCACTCCCCACGGATGACGTGGGGTCACCCGGCTCCTCCGTGGGGCCGATGCCGCCCGCCCGCGGTGTACGTACGGTGACGGAAATGCCTACGAGGGGCGGACAGGACCATGCCGGAAATCATCGACCTGGGCGCGTACGGCCCGGACTTCGTCACCGACCCGCATCCGTACTACGCCAAGCTGCGCGCCCAGGGCCCGGTCCACCGGGTCCGCATCCCCGAGTACATGGACGTGTGGCTCGTCGTCGGGCACGAGGAAGCGCGGGCCGCGCTGGCCGACCCCCGGCTGGCCAAGGACTGGTCCCACGCCGCCGCCCCCGTCCTGGGCCCCGAGGAGGACGAGTGGCAGCTGATGAACATGCTCGACGCCGACCCGCCACAGCACACCCGGCTGCGCAAGCTGGTGGCCCGGGAGTTCACCTCCCGCCGCGTCGAGGCGCTGCGCCCCCGCGTCCAGCAGATAACCGATGACCTTCTGGACGCCATGCTGGCCGCGCCCGAAGACCGCGCCGACCTCGTCGAGGCGCTCGCCTTCCCGCTCCCGATGACCGTGATCTGCGAACTGCTCGGCGTGCCCGACATCGAGCGGGACACCTTCCGCGTCTGGTCCAACGAGCTGGTCTCGCCGACCAGTCAGGAAGCGTCGATGGCGGCCGCCCGCGACATGGCCGCGTATCTGGACGTCCTGATCGAGGCCAAGCGGCAGTCGCCGGGCGAGGACCTGCTGAGCGCGCTGGTGCGCACCAGCGACGAGGACGGCGACCAGCTCTCCCGCCAGGAACTTGTCGGCATGGCCTTCCTGCTCCTGGTCGCGGGCCACGAGACCACCGTCAACCTGATAGCCAACGGCACACGCGCGCTGCTCCAGCACCCCGAGCAACTTTCCGCCCTGCGCGCCGACTTCTCCCTCCTGGACAACGCCGTGGAGGAAATGCTGCGCTACGACGGCCCCGTGGAGAACGCCACCTTCCGGTTCGCCGCCGAACCCGTCGAAATCGGCGGCACGGTCATCCCGGCCGGCGAGGTCGTTGTCGTCTCACTGGCGGCGGCGGGCCGGGACGCCGAGCGCTTCACGGCCCCCGACACCTTCGACATCACCCGCGAGACGCGCGGCCACATCGCCTTCGGCCACGGCATCCACTTCTGTCTCGGCGCCCCGCTCGCCCGTATGGAGGGCCGCATCGCGGTCCGCACCCTCCTGGAGCGCTGCCCCGACCTGGCGCTCGACGTCGAGAACGAGGCGCTGACCTGGCGCCCGGGGATGACGATCCGCGGCCCCCACCACCTGCCGGTGCGCTGGCGCTAGGTTGTGCTGTTCGCAAAGGTGCGGGGCCCGCGTGAGCGGCGGCCCCGCACCGGTGTGACCACTACTCCGTCGGGATCGGGCCCACGTACTCCAAGGTCCAGGTTTCCTGGAACTCGGGCTTCGGCGGTACGAGGGTGATCTGCGCGCCGCGGTGTCCGGCACGCAGGGCGAGCCCCTTGTCCGACAGGATCTTGACGCCGCCGATGACCTGGTCGAAGGAGAACTGCGACCACTCGGCGCGCGGCACGCTGTTGACGAAGACCTTGTCCTCGGGCACGACGAGGCCCGCGGCCGGGTGGTAGGCGAGGTGGATCACGTACGGCGATCCGGTCTGGGCTTCCTGCCCGGCCTCGAGGTGGTCGATGATCCACTCCTGCTCGATCGGGAGCGGGTTGAAGCGGTCGGTGATGACGGGAGCACCGTGCTTGACCGCGTACTCGGTGGCCGTCAGCAGGCTGCCGGGGCCGATGATGTGCGCGTGGATCTTGTACTTGCCGGGCTTGACCGGGATCGGAGCCATGGACGGATGTCCTCTCTCACGGAACGCGTGGAGCGACGACTGCACGCAACCAGCACAGGCTTCCCACCTTTGCCGCCCGGCACGCAGGGGCAAATGCAGCCAAGCCGACTACGGCGCGGACTGTTCGGTCACGGGTGCGAGCGCGGTGGTGCGCCACCGGGCGTACCGCCCCGGCATGCCCGCCGCGCCCGCCCTCCGGGCCGCAGCGGTGCACCGGCCGGGACGGTGAGCGCGATCAGTACCGCGACGGCGCCGAAGGCGCCACCGGCCCCCAGCCAGGGCGCGGCCAGGCCGACACCGGCCGAGCCGAGCCCGGTGCCGCCGTCGTAGGCCATGTTCCACGCGGTGCCCGCCGCGCCGCCGCCGTCCGGCCCCGACCGCCGGAACATGAGCACCAGGGTCTCGTTCTGCAGGGCGCCGTCCGCCAGCCCGAACAGCGCCACCATCGCGAGCGCCACCGGCACGGTGCCCTCCTGGCCGGCCGTCAGCGCGAGGACCGCGACGGCCGGCGCGCAGACCGCGGCGGCGGGCAGCACCAGCCGCCCCGGCCCCCGCCGGTCGCTCCACACCCCCGCCGCCCACCGGCCCGCGATCATCGCGACGAAGAGCACGAGCAGCGCGGTGGGCGCCAGGGCCGGGCGGGCCAGCACGAACGGCAGGAAGGATGTGAGCCCGCCGAGCGCGACCGAAGCGGCGGCCAGCAGGAGTGCCGGCCGGAGCAGCGGACCGTAGTTCCTGGCCACCGACGGCGCCACCGACGGCGCCACCGACGGCGCCACCGACGGCGCCACCGACGGCGCCGCCGAAGCGGGCCGGGACACCGGCCCGGGCTGCTCCGCGGGCGCCGCGGGCCGCCCGGACATCGCCAGCACCAGCGGCGCGGCCACCACGCTCAGCACGCCCGCCGCCGCGAAGACCGCGCCGAAATTCCCGTTCCCGGCGAGCCACGCCCCCAGCGGCAGAACGACCACCTGGGGCAGCCCCACCGCGACGCCGTACCAGCCGACGGCCCGTCCCCGCTGCTCCGGCGGCACCAGCTCGGCGACCAGTGCGCTGCCCGTCACCGCCACCACGCCGAAGCCCACCCCTCGTACGGCCGAGACCGCCAGCACCCACCCGAGCCCGGACGACAGCGCGTAGCCGAACGTCGGCAGCCCGAGCAGCAGGGCACCCGCGCACAGCAGGTGGCGCAGGGTGAAGCGCCGGGTCAGCCGCCCCATGCACAGCTGTACGGCCACGGTCGCCGCCATCGTGACGGCGGTCGCCGCGCCCGCCCCGCCCTCGCCCGCCGTGCCCCGCGCGGTCCACAGCGGGACGACGGTCAGCATGGGGGCGTAGTTGGCGAACGTGCCGAGGGTCGCCAGCAGCAGGAGCAGGAAGTCCCGCCCGGCCAGGCCCTGGGCGGGCCGTCGGGCGCGGCCTGCCGGACCGGGCCGCCGCCGGGACACGAAGAGGGAGGTGAACGCAGCCATGCCTGCCGTTCTACGGCCCCCGCGAGCATCGCGTCCAACGAACGCTTGTGATCCATCGCATCGCCGCAGCCGATCCGAGGCCGTCCGCCGGGCCCTACGATCCGGTTCATGGAGCTGAAGCACCTGACGACCTTCCTGGCCGTGGCCCGGCACCTGAGCTTCACCCGCGCCGCCCAGGAACTCGGTTATGTCCAGTCCAGCGTCACCGCCCAGATCAAGGCGCTGGAGAAGGACCTCGGCAGTCACCTCTTCGACCGGCTCGGCCGGCGCGTCACCCTCACCGACGCCGGGCGCGAACTGCGCGGTCACGCACGCAGGATGCTCGCGTACGCGGACGAGGCCCGGGAGGCCGTACGCGGCGCGGACGACCCGGACCAGGTCCGCGGCACCCTGCGCATCGCCGCCCCCGAGACGCTGTGCGCGTACCGCCTGCCGCCCGTACTGCGCACGCTCCAGGACCGATTCCCCCTGCTGCGCGTCGTCTTCGGCCCCGACAGCAGGACGACGCTGCTGACCAGTCTCCGCGACGGCACCCTGGACGCGGGATTCCTGCTGGAGGAGTCCGTGCGCGACCCGGTCGCGCTCGCCGAACGCCTCACGGACGAACCGATGGTCCTGGCCGCGCACCCCGGCCACCCGCTCGCCCGCCGCGCCCGGGTCCGTACCGCCGACCTGGCCGAACAGACCCTCCTGCTGATGGACCACACCTGCGCCCAGCGCGAGCTGATGGACCGGGAACTGCGGTCGGCGGGCATCCGGCCCGCCGTGATGGAGTTCCTGAGCGTGGAGGCACTCAAGCGCTGCGCGGCGGCCGGGCTCGGTGTGGCGCTGCTGCCCGCCGTCGCGGTGGCGGACGAGACGGCGCGCGGCGAGGTGGCCGTGCTGCCGTGGACGTACCGGCCCGCGCTCGGCGTCCACCTCGTACGGCACCGGGAGCGCCACCCGACCGCCGTCCTCACCGCCCTCGCCGGTATCGCCCGCGAACACTGGGCCCCTGACGCGGGGTGACGGCCCGTCGGCCGTCCCACCAGCCGGTCACGCCCTTCACTCCCGTCCCGCCCTCTGCCACGCTGACGGCCCGGTCCGCCCGTTGCCCACGCCCCGCCGCGTACAGGAGCCGCCCCATGCGCCGCGCCGCCGCCCTCTCCGTCCTGACCTGCGCACTCGCCCTCACCGCCGCCGCACCGACGACCGCCCCGGTGGCCCGCCCCGACCGGCCGTCCGCCGCCGCGCACCCCTCGGCGCGTCCCGCCACCCTCCTCGACACCGTTCCCCGCCGTGGCATCCTCCGCGTCTGCACCACCGGCGACTACCGCCCCTTCACCCACCGCGACCCGGCGACCGGGGCGTACAGCGGTGTGGACATCTCCATGGCGCGCGATCTGGCCGAGAGCCTGGACGCCGAGCCGCGGTACGTGGCCACGACCTGGGCGAAACTGGTCGGCGACCTGGCGGCGGGGCGCTGCGACATCGCCATGGGCGGTGTGTCGATCACGCTTTCGCGTGCCCGCGAGGCGGCCTTCAGCGAGCCCACCCGCACCGACGGCAAGACGCCCATCGTGCGCTGCGCGGACCAGGACAAGTACCGCACCCTGCGGCAGATCGACCGGCCGGGCACCACCGTCGTCGTCAACCCCGGCGGCACCAACGAGCAGTTCACCCGCTCCGTCATCAAGCACGCGACCATCAAGCCGCACCCCGACAACACCACCGTCTTCGACGAGATCATCGCCGGCCGCGCGGACGTGATGATGACGGACGCGAGCGAGACCCGCTACCAGTCCACGATCCATCCCGAACTGTGCGCGGTCCATCCGGACCGGCCCTTCACCTTCTCCGAGAAGGCCTACGCCGTACCGCGCGCCGACACCGAGTTCAAGGAGTACGTCGACCAGTGGGTCCACCTGGCGACACACGACGGCACGTACAAGAAGTACGAGGACGCCTGGATGACCAGGTGATCCACGGGACGGGTACGTACCAGGCCTGGTGGTGATTGTCCGGACAATGTGACCTCCGGACTTCCCGTCATCTTCTCCGCCGGTTACGCTCCCAGCCGTGGGGAAACGCGATACAGACTCCGAGGGCGCCGAGAGCCCCGTCCAGTTCAGCGTGGACCGGAGCAGCCCGGTCCCGCTGTACTTCCAGCTGTCCCAGCAGCTGGAGGCGGCCATCGAGACCGGCAGGCTGGCCCCGGGCAGCCTGCTCGGCAACGAGATCGAGCTGGCCGGGCGCCTCGGGCTGTCCCGGCCGACCGTCCGCCAGGCCATCCAGTCGCTGGTGGACAAGGGGCTGCTGGTGCGGCGCCGCGGCATCGGCACGCAGGTCGTGCACAGCCAGGTCAAGCGCCCCCTGGAGCTGAGCAGCCTCTACGACGACCTGGAGGCAGCCGGGCAGAAGCCCGCCACCCGCGTGCTCCTCAACACCACCACCGAGGCCACCGCCGAGATCGCCGCCGCGCTCGGCGTCGCGGAGGGCGCCGAGGTCGCGCTCGTGGAGCGGCTGCGGCTCACGCACGGTGAGCCCGTCGCCCACCTGCGCAACCACCTCCCCGTCGGACTCCTCGACCTCGGTACCGCACAGCTGGAGGAGACCGGCCTGTACCGCCTGATGCGGGCGGCCGGCATCACGCTGCACAGCGCCCGCCAGACCGTCGGCGCGCGCGCCGCGACGGCCGAGGAGGGCGGGCGGCTCGGCGAGCCCGAGGGGGCCCCGCTGCTGACGATGCAGCGTACGACCTTCGACGACACCGGCCGCGCGGTCGAGTTCGGCTCGCACGTCTACCGGGCCTCGCGGTACGCCTTCGACTTCCAGCTGCTCGTACGGCCCTGAGGCCGCCGCGCCGGCCCCGGGTCGGGTCAGAATGTTCTGACAAAGTATTGACGGGGCTCGGCGCCCGCCGCTAGAACTCCTCCAGCCGCAGTCGGGCGGCGCGGGAGAGAGGGCGGTCCCATGATGCGTACCGTGCGCAAGACCCGTACCACCGAGCGCCGCGCCACCGGCACCGCGGCGGCCGTCGGCATGGTCCTCGCGCTCGCCGCGGGATGCAGCGGCTCCGGTGGCAAGGAGGCGCAGGACAAGGCGAGCGCCCCCGGAGGCCGGCCCGTCGACACGCCCCGTAGCACCATCGGCATGGTCAGCCACTCGGGCGAGGGCGACACCTTCTGGGACATCGTGCGCAACGGCGCCGAGCAGGCCGCCGCCAAGGACAACGTGAAATTCCTGTACGCCAACGACAAGGAGGGCGGCAGGCAGGCCGAGCTGGTGCAGTCCTACCTCGACCAGAAGGTCGACGGGCTGATCGTCACCCTCGCCAAGCCGCAGGCGCTGGCGGCCGTCGTCCGCAAGGCCGTCGCCCAGGGCGTCCCGGTCATCACGATCAACTCCGGCGGACAGTTCTCGGCCGCGTACGGCGCCCTGACCCACATCGGGCAGGACGAGACCGTCGCGGGCCGCGCCGTCGGCGAGGAGCTGAACCGGCGGGGCCGGAAGAAGGCGCTGTGCGTCGTCCACGAGCAGGGCAACGTCTCCCTGGAGGACCGCTGCGCCGGGGTCCGCGCGAGCTTCTCGGGCCGGGTGGAGAACCTGAACGTCGACGGGACGAACGCGCCGGCCTCCCGGTCCTCCGTACAGGCCGGGCTCCAGTCGGACCGCGGCATCGACTCCGTCGTCACCCTCGGCGCGCCGATGGCCGCGATCGCCGTCAAGGCCCGCGACGAGGCCGGCAGCACGGCGCGGATCGGGACCTTCGACCTGAATCCGTCGGTGGTCGGGCTCCTCAAGAAGAAGGACATCGACTTCGCCGTGGACCAGCAGCCCTACCTTCAGGGGTACGAGGCGGTGGACCTGCTGTGGCTGCACCGGGCCAACGGCAACGTCCTCGGCGGCGGCAAGCCGGTGCTGACCGGCCCGGCGATCGTCACCGGCAAGGACGTACCGAAGCTGGTGGAGTACACCGGGCGCGGGACCCGATGACCTCACGCGGAACAGGCGTAACGGATACTTGGGCGGCCGGGACCGATCATTTTCGGCCCAAACCCGGCACAGCGCCCACGGCGCACAGTGACAGCAACGACAGCAACGAGAAGGGCACGACCTCGTGGCAAGGGTTCGGACAGGGGTACGCGCGGTGACCGCGGTGCTGGCAGCGGTGGTCGCCGCGTCCCTGGCGGGGTGCAGCAGCACCGGCGGCAAGCGCGCCGAGGAAGCACGCGCCGCCCAGACCGCCGGCGGCAAGGCGGCCGTCAACACCCCCAGGTGGACCTTCGCGATGGTCACCCACTCGGGCGATGGCGACACCTTCTGGGACATCGTGCAGAACGGCGCCCAGCAGGCCGCCCTCAAGGACAACATCAAGTTCGTCTACGGGCACGACAAGGAGGCACAGCGGCAGAGCCAGCTGGTGCAGTCCTACATCGACCAGAAGGTGGACGGGCTGATCGTCACGCTCGCCAAGCCCGACGCCATGAAGGACGTGGTCGCGCGGGCCGAGAAGGCCGGTATCCCGGTGATCACCGTGAACTCCGGGGCCGAGGCGTCCAAGGCGTTCGGCGCCCTGACCCACGTCGGCCAGGACGAGACCGTGGCCGGTGAGGCCGTCGGCGAGGAGCTGAACGAGCGGGGCCGCAAGAAGGCGCTGTGCGTCCTGCACGAGCAGGGCAACGTCGGCCACGAGCAGCGCTGCGACGGCGCGAAGAAGACCTTCAAGGGCGAGATGCAGAAGCTGTACGTGGAGGGCACCAACATGCCCGACGTCCAGTCCACCATCGAGGCCAAGCTCCAGTCGGACCGCGGCATCGACTCCGTGGTGACCCTGGGCGCGCCGTTCGCGCCGACCGCCGTCAAGGCCAGGGAGCAGGCCGGCAGCGACGCCGAGATCGACACCTTCGACCTGAACGCCAAGGTCGCCGACGGCCTCAAGGACGGCTCCCTCGGCTTCGCCGTCGACCAGCAGCCCTACCTCCAGGGCTACCAGGCCGTCGACCTGCTGTGGCTCTACAAGTACAACGCCGACGTCCTCGGTGGCGGCAAGCCGGTCTTCACCGGACCCCAGGTGATCACCAAGAAGGACGCGGCGGCCCTGCAGGAGTACACGAAGCGGGGGACCCGATGAGCACCGCGGACACACCCGTGCGGGACAGCGGGCCGCAGCCCGGCGGCGGGCCGGACGAACGGCTGGTGCACCGGTCACCGGCGCGCCGCCTGATGAGCCGCCCCGAGCTGGGCGCGGTGGTCGGCGCCGTGGCGGTCTTCCTCTTCTTCTCCTTCGCCGCCGACACCTTCCTCCAGGCGTCCAGCCTCTCGACCGTGCTGTACGCGTCGTCGACGATCGGCATCATGGCCGTGCCGGTGGCGCTGCTGATGATCGGCGGCGAGTTCGACCTGTCGGCCGGTGTCATGGTCGTCAGCTCGGCGCTCGTCTCGTCGATGTTCAGCTATCAGATGACGGCGAACGTCTGGGTGGGCGTCGGGGTGTCGTTGCTGGTCACCCTGGCCATCGGGGTCTTCAACGGCTTCCTTTTGACCCGCACGAAGCTGCCCAGCTTCATCATCACGCTCGGTACGTTCTTCATGCTGACCGGCCTCAACCTGGGCTTCACCAAGCTGATCAGCGGCACCGTCTCGACGAAGTCCATCGCCGACATGGAGGGCTTCGACTCCGCCCGCACCCTCTTCGCGTCCCACCTGAGCCTCGGCGGCGTGGACATCCAGGTCACGATCCTGTGGTGGATCGGCCTGGTCGCGCTCGCCACCTGGATTCTGCTGCGCACCCGCGTCGGCAACTGGATCTTCGCGGTGGGCGGCGGCGCGGACGCCGCGCGGGCGGTCGGCGTCCCGGTCACCAAGACCAAGATCGGCCTGTACATGGGCGTGGCGCTGGCGGCCTGGATCTCCGGGCAGCACCTGCTGTTCTCGTACGACGCGATCCAGTCGGGCGACGGCGTCGGCAACGAGTTCCTCTACATCATCGCGGCCGCGGTCGGCGGCTGCCTGATGACCGGCGGCTACGGCTCGGCGATCGGCGCCGCCGTCGGCGCCTTCATCTTCGGCATGGCCAGCAAGGGCATCGTGTACGCGCAGTGGAACCCGGACTGGTACAAGTTCTTCCTCGGGGCGATGCTGCTGCTGGCCACGCTCCTGAACGCATGGGTCCGCAAGCGGGCGGAGGCGACGAAATGAGCACCCCGGACGAATCCCCGGACACAGCCCCGGACGGGACTCCGGACACCCAGGAGAGCGCGGCGGGTGCCGGGGGCGCCGAGCGCGCGGACACGCCGGAGGCCGCACCGGCCGCGGACGCCCCGCCCGCGGCGGACGCCGCCCCGCCCCTCGCGGAGCTGACCGACGTCAGCAAGTTCTACGGCAACATCAAGGCGCTCGAAGGCGTCTCGCTGGAGGTGCACGCGGGCGAGATCACCTGTGTGCTCGGTGACAACGGCGCCGGCAAGTCCACCCTCATCAAGATCATCGCGGGGCTGCACCAGCACGACGCGGGCAGCTTCGCGATCGAGGGCGAGCAGACCCGGCTGACCTCCCCGCGCGAGGCACTGGACCGCGGCATCGCCACCGTCTACCAGGACCTCGCCGTGGTCCCCCTGATGCCGGTCTGGCGCAACTTCTTCCTCGGCTCCGAGCCCACCAAGGGCGCCGGCCCCTTCAAGCGGCTCGACGTCCAGCTGATGCGCGAGACCACCCGCGCCGAGCTGCTGCGCATGGGCATCGACCTGCGCGACGTGGACCAGCCCATCGGCACCCTCTCCGGCGGCGAGCGGCAGTGCGTGGCCATCGCCCGCGCCGTCTACTTCGGCGCGAAGGTGCTGGTCCTGGACGAGCCCACGGCGGCGCTCGGCGTCAAGCAGTCCGGCGTCGTCCTGAAGTACGTCGCGGCCGCGCGGGACGCCGGGCTCGGCGTGGTGTTGATCACCCACAACCCGCACCACGCCTACCTCGTCGGCAACCGTTTCGTCCTCCTCAAGCGGGGCACGATGGCGGGCCGCCACACCAGGTCCGAGATCGGCCTGGACGAGCTGACGCGCCAGATGGCGGGCGGCAGCGAGCTGGAACAGCTCAGCCACGAACTGGCCCGCGCGCCCGAGCCCAGCCACCTCGGCGGCCACCCCACGCACTGAGCGGACGGCGGCCCGCGGGCGGCGGCGCGGGTTCCGGCGGGCCCGCGCCGCCATGCGCCGCATACCGCTGTTAGGGCACAATCGCACCGGACCGTGCACGTCACCGCCGCCGGCACGGCTCCGCGCACCCGGGGCCCGGCTCCGGGAGCGCGCCCGTACCCGTACGGCACCGAACGAGCACGACACCGGACCATGCACGCCCGAGGCCCCGGCCTCCCGACACCCGCAGGGACGAGACGACTCTTGCGAGCACGCAGCCGCCGCCACCGCAACGGCGAAGAGGTGGGTCGATGAGCACGTACCGGGACCGGGTGCACCGAGGATCGGCCAGAGCGACCGTGCTGCGCACGGTGGGCACCCGCGAGCGGCGCTCCCACCTGAGCGCGCCCCGCGTACCGACCGTCGGCATCGACATCGGCGGGACGAAGGTGATGGCCGGCGTCGTCGACGCGGACGGCGTGATCCTGGAGAAGGTCCGTACCGAGACCCCCGACAAGTCCAAGAGCCCCAAGGTCGTCGAGGACGTCATCACCGAACTGGTGCTGGACCTCTCCGACCGGCACGATGTGCACGCGGTGGGCATCGGCGCGGCCGGCTGGGTCGACGCCGAGCGCAGCACCGTCCTGTTCGCCCCCCACCTGAACTGGCGCAACGAGCCGCTGCGGGACCGCCTCGCGGGCCGCCTGGCGGTCCCCGTCATGGTCGACAACGACGCCAACACGGCCGCCTGGGCCGAGTGGCGCTTCGGCGCGGGCCGCGGCGAGGACCACCTCGTCATGATCACGCTCGGTACCGGCATCGGCGGCGCGATCCTGGAGGACGGGGCGGTCAAGCGCGGCAAGTACGGCGTGGCCGGCGAGTTCGGCCATATGCAGGTGGTGCCGGCCGGGCACCGCTGTCCGTGCGGCAACCGCGGCTGCTGGGAGCAGTACAGCTCCGGCAACGCGCTGGTCCGCGAGGCCCGCGAGCTGGCCGCCGCGGACTCCCCGGTCGCGTACAACATCATCGACCGGGTCGGCGGCCGCATCCCCGACATCACCGGCCCGCTCATCACCGAGCTGGCCCGCGAGGGCGACGCCATGTGCGTCGAACTGCTCCAGGACATCGGCCAGTGGCTGGGTGTCGGCATCGCCAACCTGGCCGCCGCGCTGGACCCCTCCTGCTTCGTGATCGGCGGCGGCGTCAGCGCCGCCGACGACCTGCTCATCGGCCCCGCCCGGGACGCCTTCCGGCGGACCCTGACCGGCCGCGGCTACCGCCCCGAGGCCCGTATCGCCAAGGCTCAGCTGGGCCCCGAGGCCGGCATGGTCGGCGCCGCCGACCTGGCGCGCCTGGTGGCCCGCCGCTTCCGGCGCGCCAACCGCCGGCGCGTGGAACGCTATGAGCGCTACGAACGATCGGGCCGGCGATGACGGAGGCGGCCGACCCAGCCATGACCGAGGACCACGACCCGGCCCGGCACGAACCGGGGCAGGCCGCCCGCGAGGCGCCGGAACGCCCGGAGCCGCCCACCGCGCCCGTGACCGGGTCCGGCGCGTCCGCGCGCCCCCCGGCGAGCCGGCGCCGCCGCTGGCTGACCGCGCTGGTGATCTTCCTGCTGATCGCCATTCCGGCGGGGTACATCGTCATCTCCGCCGAGCAGAGCCGCGACAGCGGCCAGAGCAAGGAGGAGGAGGCCGCCGCCACCGGCCTCTACAACGACTACCCCTCCAAGGTGCAGCAGCGCATCTACAACGTCCCGGTCCCCGCCGGGTCCACGCCGGTCTACTACTACGAGGCCAACGCCTGGCACCGCAGCTCCCTCTACGTCCAGTTCCGTACCAACGAATGGGGCCTGGAGCACTACCTGAAGTGGGCCGGGGCCAGCCGCGACGCCCTCAAGGACGGGGAGATCACCATCACCGGGTCGCAGGCGGCGAAGGTCGGCTGGGACCTGAGCGGCGGCCAGTGGGCCGGCACGTCCGTCAAGGCCGGGGACCCGCACCCGAGCCAGAACATCACCGTGAACTTCGACGAACCGGAGCACCCGGTGGTCTACGTCGTCTCCACGGTCGCCTTCAAGCGCTGAGGACCGCCCCGCCCGTCGGGCGGCAGGCGCAGTACCGCGAGCAGGCGGGCCGGCGGCAGCGCGTCGGCGAAACCGCCAACCGGCCGTGGAGACCGCGCCCGCCGCCGAAGACGAGGCGCGCCGCCGCCGGACCTTTCGCCCGCTGAATTCATCCGTCGTACGACGAGTACCTTCCCGTGCCCCCTCCCGGCCCGCCGAGATGCAGGCCGGGCGGCACCCTGCAACCGCGCCGCGGCCGGGATTTGTCCGTACGTCCAAGGAGTGGCCCGCCGGTTCGTTTTCCCGGACCAAGAAACCGGAGACCGCCGTGCGTACCGTGCGACGCGGCGGCCCGTCACGCGGGCCGCCGCGCCACGTCCGCCGCCTGCCACGCGAAAGGCTCCGTCGTGTCCTTGGACCTGCACCGCCGCGCCATCGTCGCCGACGCCCACAACGACCTCCTCATGGCCGTGGTCGCGCGCTCCCCGGAACGCTGGGGCGGCTTCTTCCGGGACCGGTGGCTGCCGCAGCTGCGCGAGGGCGGCATCGACATCCAGGTCCTGCCGGTGTTCATCGACGACCAGTACCGCCCCGAGGGGGCGCTCCGGCAAACCCTCCGCATGATCGAGTGCGCCCATGTCCTCGCCGAGGCCAACGCCGATCAGGTCGCGCTGTGCGCGGACGGCGCCGACATCGACGAGGCCCTCGCCGAGAACAAGATCGCCCTGGTGCTCGCCCTGGAGAGCGCGCCGGGCATCGACGCCTCCGTCGAACTGATCCCCACCCTCTTCCGGCTCGGCGTACGCATCGCCTCGATCGCCCACTGGGGACGCACCCCGCTCGCGGACGGCAGCCGGGAGGACGCCACCGGCAGCCGGCTGACCGCCCCCGGCGTCCAGGCGCTGCGCGAGATGGAACGCCTGGGCATGCTCTTCGACATCTCCCACCTGGGGGCCGCCGGCGTCTCCCACGTCCTGGAGCTCGCCACCCGCCCGCTGATCGCCACCCATTCCTGCGCCCGTGCCCTGCGCGATCACCACCGCAACCTCACCGACGACCAGATCCGCGGCGTGGCCGGCACCGGCGGCATCGTGTGCGTGAACTTCGTCCCGGACTTCCTCACCGACGACGAGGCGAAGGTGGGCGTCGACCGGGTCGTCGACCACATCGAGCACATCGTCTCCGTGGCCGGGATCGACCACGTCGGCCTCGGCTCGGACTTCCTGCGCGAGGTGGTGGCGGACGTCACCCCGCCCTGCTGCGAGAACGCCGACGACGAGGACCCGCGGTTCGACTTCGCCGACCTGGCGGGCCCGGCCGACATGCCCCTGGTCACCGAGGCGATGGTCCGCCGGGGGATGCCCGAGGCGGACATCGTGAAGGTGCTCGGCCAGAACATGCGACGGCTCATGAGCAAGCACCTCGCCTGACGCCGCCCCAGCAAGACCCGATCGCGGGCACCGCGGGCCAGGCCTCATCCGCCACACCGGCCTGCCGGACGATCCCACACCTGACGGAGGACTCACCCGTGCCGCACGACCCAGCACGCCCATCCGCGCCGACGGACGCCACACCGGCCCTGGCCGCCATGCTCACCGACCTCGAAGAGCTCGTCACCTGCGAGTCCTACTCGGCCGACTTCGCGGCCGTGGCCCGCAGCGGCCGGGTGGTCGCCG
Source organism: Streptomyces sp. NPDC059788 (assembly GCF_042732265.1). Classification (NCBI taxonomy): domain Bacteria; kingdom Bacillati; phylum Actinomycetota; class Actinomycetes; order Kitasatosporales; family Streptomycetaceae; genus Streptomyces; species Streptomyces sp. NPDC059788. Next base: position 248,947 of record NZ_JBHWHY010000004.1, read on the forward strand.
AGCAGGGCCGCCGGCTGCTCGGCGCCACGCCCCGGACGCTGGTCCTCGAAGGCGTCACCCACGTGCAGTGGACCTTCGGAACGCCGCGCGTCCTGCTGCTGGGCCATCACGACACCGTCTGGCCGACCGGCTCCCTCAAGGACCACCCCTGGTCGGTGGAGCAGGGGATCGTCCGCGGCCCCGGAGTCTTCGACATGAAGGCCGGCCTGGTCCAGATGTTCCACGCCCTCGCCGCACTGCCCTCCCTCGACGGCCTCTGCGTCCTGGTCACCGGCGACGAGGAGACCGGCTCGGCCACCTCCCGTACGCTCATCGAGGACATCGCACGCCAGTGCTCGGCCACGCTCGTCCTGGAGCCCTCGGCCCCCGGCGGAGCCCTGAAGACCGGCCGCAAGGGCGTATCCCTCTACGACATCACCGTCCGCGGCCGCGCGGCACACGCCGGACTGGAGCCGGAGAAGGGCGTCAACGCGGCCACCGAACTCGCCCATCAGATCCTGGCCCTGAAAGGTGTCGCCGACACCGTCACGGCCGCCACCGGGCCCGGTACGAGCGTCACTCCCACCTTGCTGCGGGCCGGCACATCGGACAACACCGTGCCCGCGAAGGCCGAGCTGAACGTGGACGTCCGCGTGCCGAACGCCGCGGCGCAGGAGGCGGTCGACCAGCTCATCAGGGCCCTGGAGCCGCGGGTGCCCGGCGCCCGCCTGCAGATCGACGGCGGCCCCAACCGGCCGCCCCTGGACCCCGACGCGTCCCGGAAGCTGTTCGCCCTGGCCACCGAACAGGCCGCCCGGCTCGGCCTGGGCCCGCTGCGCCAGGCGGCTGTCGGCGGCGCCTCCGACGGCAACTACACCGCCGGGGTCGGCTGCCCCACCCTCGACGGCCTCGGCGCGGTCGGCGACGGCGCGCACGCCGACCACGAGCACGTCATCGCCGCCGCCATGCCGGCCCGCAGCCGGCTCCTGGCCCACCTCCTCGGAGCGCTGCGATGAAGGAAGCCACCATCCGGGAACTCCACCTCATGGAGGACCTCGACGCCGTCAGCCTCCTCTACGCCGACATCTGGGGCACCGAGCCCGACAAGTCACCCATCTCCGCCGAGGTCATGCGGGCCCTCTCCCACGCCGGCAACTACGTGGCCGGGGCGTACGAGGACGGCCGGCTGGTCGGGGCGTCCGTCGCCTTCTTCGGCGAACCCGTGGGCACCAGCCTGCACTCCCACATCACCGGCGCCGTCATGGGGCGGGGCGTGGGCCTCGCCCTCAAGCTGCACCAGCGGCAGTGGGCGATCGCCCGCGGCCTGCGGCGCATCACCTGGACCTACGACCCGCTCATCCGCCGCAACGCCTACTTCAACCTGGTCAAACTCGGCGCCCGGCCGGAGCAGTACCTGACCTCCTTCTACGGCCCGATGGACGACGTCATCAACGGCGGCGACGAGTCCGACCGGGTCGTGGCCGCCTGGGACCTCACCGCGCCCGCCCCGCCCGAGACGACCGAGCTGCCCCCCGGCGCCGCGCACGGCCTCCGTGACCACGAAGGCCGCCCGGAGCCCGGCCCGACCGACGCCGAAACCGTACTCATCGACCTGCCCGACGACATCGAGGCCCTGCGCCGCACCGACCCCGGCGCCGCCCAGGCCTGGCGCCGGGCCGTCCGGCAGACCCTGGGCGGCCTGCTCGCGGAAGGCGCCCGCGTCGTCGGCCTCCACGAACGGCGCCGCTACGTGGTCCAACGCCCCACCATCCACGCCTGACCACCCGCAGAGGAGCCACCAGCAGTGAAGACGAAGATCTCCGGCATCGAGCTGCGCCGGATCGCGATGCCGCTCGTCGCCCCGTTCCGTACCTCCTTCGGCGTCGAGACCAGCCGCGATGTGCTGCTGGTCCGTGTCGTCACCTCGGACGGCGAGGGCTGGGCCGAGTGCGCGGCCATGTCCGAGCCCCGCTACTGCTCCGAGTACGTCGACGGCGCTGTGGACGTCCTGTGCAACTTCCTCATCCCCGCCTTGCCGAAGGACGGCGTGGACCCGCACACGGTGGGCCGGGTCCTGGAGCCCTTCACCGGCCACCGCATGGCGAAGTCCGCGCTGGAGACGGCGGTGCTGGACGCCCTGCTCCGCGGCGCCGGCGAGTCCTTCGGCTCCCACCTGGGCGCCGCCCGCGACCGGGTGCCCTGCGGCGTCTCGGTCGGGATCATGGATTCGGTGCCCGAACTCCTCGACGCCGTGGCCGGATACCTCGACGAGGGCTACGTCCGGATCAAGCTGAAGATCGAGCCCGGCTGGGACGTCGAGCCCGTACGCGCGGTACGCGAGCGCTTCGGCGACGACCTGCTCCTCCAGGTCGACGCCAACGCCGCGTACACCCTGGTGGACGCCCGGCAGCTGGCCGAACTCGACAACTTCGGCCTCCTGCTGATCGAACAGCCGCTGGCCAACGACGACCTGGTCCAGCACGCCGCACTGGCGAAGCTGCTGCGCACCCCGATCTGCCTGGACGAATCCATCGAGTCCGCCACCGACGCCGCGGCGGCCATCTCCCTCGGCGCCTGCTCCATCATCAACATCAAGCCGGCCCGGGTCGGGGGCTATCTCGAAGCCCGCCGCATCCATGACCTGGCCCGTGCCCACGGCATCTCCGTCTGGTGCGGCGGCATGCTGGAGACCGGCATCGGCCGCGCCGCCAACGTCGCCCTGGCCGCCCTGCCCGGCTTCACCCTCCCCGGCGACACCTCCGGCTCCCGCCGCTACTTCGCCACCGACATCACGGAGCCCTTCGTCCTCACCGACGGCCACCTCCAGGTCCCCACCGGCCCCGGCCTCGGCGTCGAGCCCCTGCCCGACGTACTCAACGAGGTCACCACCTCCACCGAATGGATTTCCCTGTAGCCGCACATCGGCCCGCGGACCCGGGGCGTCGGGGGCCGAGTGATCGCGGCCCTCGATCGGACAACGCGCCCTCTTACAGGCGGAGCAGGGCGTTCGAGGTCGCGTCGTCCGCCGGATGGAAGGCCCAGATCCGGTGGCCTTCGCTTCCCGGCAATTCCAGGACATGCTGGTCGAGCGCGAGCGATCCGGCCCTCGGATGCCGAAAACGTTTGTGGTCCATCGCCTTCTCGTAAAGATGGTGCTCGCCCCAGGCGGATCGGAAGACATCGCTGTACGCGGTCAGCTCGTCCAGGAGCTGTCCCAGCCGCACCGATCCCGTTTCCGATCCGGCCTGTGCGCGTAGGGCCGCCACCATGCAGCGGGCGACTTCGGGCCACTCGGTGAAGAATGTCCGGGCCCCCGGGGCGAGGAACACCAGGCGGGCGTAATTGTCCCGGGGCTCCAATCCCTCGTGGAGGAGACCGCCGAGTGTGTTGCCGCCCACGATGTCGAGCCACCGGTTCACCAGCAGGGCGGGCACCGTCATGGAGCCGAGCAGCCGGTGCACGGCCTCAAGGCGACCCGTTTCCATGCCGGCCCTTACCCCGCCCTTGGCGGCGGAACTCCCCTCGGCGGCGGAATTCCCCGTGACGGAGAGTTCTCGCAGGTGACGTGCTGCCACGGCGTCCAGCAGCAATGCCTTGCACAGGCCCTCCACCACCGCGCGGGACGGCCGGCGTTCCCTTCCCTGTTCGAGACGTACGTAATAGTCGGTGCTGATCCCGGCGAGGAACGCCACTTCGTCCCGCCGCAGCCCCGGCACCTGACGCTGCGCTCCCGCGGCCAGCCGGTGCTGTTCGGGCCGTATCCGATTCCGTCTGGCGCGCAGGAATTCCGCCAGCGGTTCGCCCGCGTCGTGGTCCCTGGAAACCTTCATGCCACCAGCTTAAGGACGAGACGTTTTCCCCCGGGCAGGAACCGACCGGCGGCTGCGTTTGCGGGGTGGGTGCAGCACTCCTACCCGCCCGGTTCTCCGGATGGCTAACGTGCCGAACGCCTACCGAATGGCCTGGACATCTGCCGGACACCGGCCCCGCCTCCCTGCCCGCCCCCGGAAAAGCGCCAGGGCACCGGGCGATCGCGGCCGGCCTCCGGCACCAGCACAGCACGCCAAGGGAAAGAGAATCATCGATGTTCGTCATTACCGGCGCCAGTGGCCGCACCGGACGGGCCGCCGCCGAGTACCTGCTCACGGCCGGACACCGCGTCCGGGCCGTCGGCCGTTCGGCCCGGCGGCTCGCCGACCTTGCCGCGCGGGGCGCCGAGGTGCGGCAGGCCGACCCGACCGACCCCGTGGCACTCGCGGACGCCTTCCGCGGCGCGGACGGAATCTACGCGGTGATCCAGCCCAACTACATCCCCGACCACCCCGACTTCGGCGCCTTCCAGGACCAGGTGGCGGCCTCCCTGACCAGGGCGGTCGCCGAGTCCGGCGTGCGGCGCGTCGTCGGGCTCAGCAGCTGGGGAGCCCAACACGCCGAAGGTACCGGGCCGGTCAGGGGACTCCACCGCTTCGAGCGGCGCCTCTCGGCCGTCCCCGAGGCCGACACGCTGTGGCTGCGAGCCGGCTATTTCATGGAAAACCTGCTGGACCACATCGGCACGGCCAGGACCCACCACCGCATCAGCGCCCCCTTCGAGCCCGGCGTACCCCTGCCCTTCGTCACCACCCGCGACATCGGGGCCCGGGCAGGGGAGGAACTGGCCACCGGAACCTGGCACGGTACGGAGGTCCTGGAACTCCAGGGCGAACGCGACGTGACCATGCGCGAGGCCGCGAGCGTGATCGCGAACGCGGTGCGTGCGGACGACTTCACCTATGTGCAGACCAGCATCGCCGACTTCCACGCCGAACTCCTCGGCAAAGGCGTGTCCGTCGACGTCGCGGACATGATGGCCGAGGTCGGCGTATCCGTGAACTCCCGGCACACGCGGATGCAACAGCCGCGTACCGCCCGCACGTCCACGCCCACCTCCATCGAACGGTTCATCGAGGAAGAATTCGCTCCCCGATACCGCGCGGCCGTATCGGACTGAGGGCCCCGGCGGCCTCGCACCCCCCAACAAGTGCATTCATCGCGGGAGTTGTCAGGACAGCCCCCAGAACTGTCGCAGCGCGCCGTCCGTGAGCATCTCCCGTGGCCTCCCTTCCCCGACGTTCCGGCCGTCCCGCAGCAGGACGCAGTGATCGGACTCCCTGGCGGCGGTCAGGTCATGCGTGGCGTGGACGACCGTCACCCCGTCGGCGGCGACCTCGCGGAGTACGGTCGCGATGCTGCCCCGGGCGGTCACGTCCAGCCCGGTCGTCGGCTCGTCCAGCAGGATGAGACCGGCCTCCTGCGCCAGCCCCTGGGCCACCAGGGCGCGCTGCCGCTGGCCTCCCGACAGCTCACCGAGCTGCCGGGAGGCCAGGTCGCCGATGCCCAGCCGCTCCATGCTGGCGTCGACCACGTCGCGGTCCCCGGCGGTGAGCCGCCGCCAGGCACCCCGGTGGGCCCAGCGGCCCATGGTCACCGTCTCGCGGACGGTGAGCGGCAGCGCGTCGGAGACGGCGCTGCGCTGTACGACGAAGCACGGCCGGGAAGGGTGGCTCCGCTCGATGGTGCCGGCGGTGGGCGGGTGCACACCGGCCAGCACGCTCAGCAAGGTCGACTTCCCCGAACCGTTCGGCCCGACGACGGCCGTGATCGCCGACTTCGGTACGGAAGCGGTGAGTTGGCGCAGGACCGGGCGGCGGGCGTACCCGGCGGTGACGTTGCGGAGCGAGACCTCGCAGGTGCTCATGGAGCCGGACCCTCCTTGTGTTGAAATGAAAACCATTTCCATTGTAGCCTGCTGCGCATGGAGTGGTTGACCGGCCCGTTCGAAGTGGCCTTTGTTCAGCGGGCGCTGTGGAGTGGGATTCTGGTCTCCTTGATCTGCGCCACCACCGGCACCTGGGTCGTGCTGCGAGGCATGACCTTTCTCGGCGACGCCATGTCGCACGGGATGCTGCCCGGAGTGGCGATCGCCTCGCTCTGCGGCGGCAATCTGCTCATCGGCGCCGCGGTGAGCGCCGGTGTGATGGCCTGCGGAGTGACGGTTCTCGGACGCTCGCGGCGCCTCACCCAGGACACCGGCATCGGCCTGCTGTTCGTCGGCATGCTGTCGCTGGGCGTGATCATTGTTTCGCGGTCCCAGTCGTTCGCCGTGGACCTCACCGGGTTCCTCTTCGGCGACGTGCTGGCGGTACGCGAGCAGGACCTGGTGAATCTCGGTGTCGCGCTGTGCGTGGCCACGCTGGTCTCGGTGTTGGGATACCGGTCCTTCCTGGCCCTCGTCTTCGACGAGCGAAAGGCCCACACCCTCGGACTGCGTCCCCGATTGGCGCACGGATTGCTGCTGGGGCTCGTCACTCTCGCGATCGTCACGTCCTTCCACGTGGTCGGCACGCTGCTGGTGTTCGGGCTCCTGATCGCCCCGCCCGCGGCGGCGTTGCCGTGGGCGCAGCGGGTCCCGTGGGTGATGTGCGGAGCCGCCCTGTTCGGTATCGGCGCGACGTTCCTCGGACTGCTGCTGTCCTGGCATCTCCGGACGGCGGCAGGGGCGACCATCGCGGCCGTCGCGGTTCTGCTGTTCCTTCTCTCCGCGCTCGCCGCCGGCTTCCGGCGTCGCCGGGTCAGGAATCCGCAACCGCTCTCGGCACTCGAAAGTGAAGGGAATACAGACACCTGTCATGGCCTGGAATCATAAGAAGGGCGCGCCCGCGTACGGGGCTTCCCTGGCGCTGGGACTTTTGCTCACGGGATGTTCCGGCGGCGGGGGAGGGGCGGGAGAGCAGAGCGACAAGAAGCCCTCGGCCTCCTCTGCGCCGCACGGGTACATCGAGGGAGCACAGGAAACGGCCGAGCAGCAGTCCCGTCTCGTACTCGCCGACGGCGCGAGCGGCGCTCTGAAGGTGCTCGACCTCATCGACGGGAAGACCCGGCCGCTGGGGAAGGCGAACGGCTCCCGGCTGGTCACCGACGGCCGGTTCGCTTACGCCGCTTCGGACACCGGCGCGCACATATTCGACAGCGGTGCCTGGATGGTCGATCACGGGGACCATGTGCACTACTACCGTGCCACGATGCGCGAAGTCGGCGCGCTCCGGGGAAACAAGCCGCAACACATCTACAGCAGTCCGTCCTCGACGGCCGTCACCTTCGCCGACGGAAAGGCCCGGTTGCTGGACCACGCGCGGATGGAAAAGGGCGACATCGGCACCACCGTCACCATCGAGGACGCCGACGCGGGCCCCGTCGTCCCCTTCAAGGAAAACGTGCTCGTCCCGACCGGCGGCCCCGGAGACGAGACCGTGGTGGAGGTGCGTGACCGGAAGGGGAACAAGAAGTCGGCGCTGAAGGCGAAGTGTGCACAACTCCGTGGCGCCGCGGTGACCCGGACCGGTGTCGTCTTCGGGTGCGCCGACGGGGCGCTGTTCGTTTCCGAGAAGAACGGAGAGGCGCGCGGCGAGAAAATACCCTTCGGGCAGAGCGTCCCCGACGGTGAACGTCCTGCCTCCTTCCGGCACCGGTCGCTCGGCTCCACGCTGACGGCCACGGCGGGAGACCGGGGCGTGTGGGTGCTGAACGTGCCCGAACGCGAGTGGAAACTCGTGGAGACCGGGCCGGTGACAGCCGTCAACAGTGCGGGGGAGGGGGCGCCGCTCCTGGCGCTGAAGGACACCGGCGTACTGGAAGCGTATGACGTGTCGAGCGGCAAGAAGATCGCCGGCAGGAAGCTCGTCTCCCGGATGCCCGACGCGAAGGAAGCGCGTCCGGTGATCGAGGTCGATGCCGGCCGCGCCTATGTCAACGACGTGGCGGACAAGAAGATCCACGAAATCGACTTCAACGACGACCTCCGTGAGGCCCGGTCCTTCTCCGTGGACTTCGCGCCGTCCGCCATGGTGGAGACGGGGCGGTGAGCGCACTCACGCGGGCCCCTCTGCGGCGTGGGCGCGGCGCTGCGGCGGCCGTCGTCCTGTGCGTCTGCGCCGTGCTCGCCGGCGTGGCGGGGTGCTCCGGTACGGCGGACAAGCGCCCCACCGTCGTGGTCACCACCAACATCCTGGGTGATATCACCCGGCAGATCGTCGGCGACGAGGCCGACGTGACCGTGCTCATGAAGCCGAATGCCGATCCGCACTCCTTCGGGATCTCGGCCGCCGAGGCCGCCCAGATCGAGCGGGCGGACCTGGTCGTCTACAACGGCCTGGGGCTGGAGGAGAACGTGCTGCGCCACGTCACCGCCGCCGGGGAATCGGGCGTCGCGACGCTCGCCGTCGGCGAGGCGGTGGACCCGCTCACGTACCGGAGCGACGAGAGCGCGGGACATCCCGATCCGCATTTCTGGACCGATCCGTACCGGGTGCGGAAAGCAGTCCGCGTCATCGGTGAAAAGGTGGCCGCGGAAGTCGGCGGGATCGACAAGAAGGCCCTGGCGTCGCGGACCCGTGCGTACGAGGAGAAGGTCCGGCGCCTTGCCGAGCAGATGAAGAAACGTTTCGACGGGATACCGCGGGAACGGCGCAAACTGGTGACCAACCACCACGTGTTCGGTTACCTGGCTCAGCGGTACGGATTCGACGTGGTGGGAGCGGTGATTCCGAGCGGCACCACGCTGGCCTCGCCCAGCGCCGCCGACATGAAGAACCTGGCCACGACGATCGAGAAGGCGGGCGTCAAGGCGATCTTCGTGGACTCCTCCCAGCCGGACCGTCTGGCGCGCGTCCTCGAACGGGAGAGCCATGTCGACGTCGCGGTGATTCCCCTGTTCTCCGAGTCCCTGACGGAAAACGGGAAGGGCGCCGCCACGTACCTGGAGATGATGCAGTCGAATTCCGAAGCCATAGAGCGAGGGCTGACGAAGCGTTAGGCGCCGGCCGAGGATTGCGCCGGTGCGTCGAACAGCGCCGGCGGGCAAAGAAAAGGAAAGAAGACCGATGGTGGGAAGTTCACGTACGAAGAGAGCCGCGGCCGCGACCGCGCTGCTCGCCGCCTCCGTCCTCATGGCGGCGTGCGGCGGCGGACCCGGGAGCGCGTCTTCGGAAAGCAAGGGCAAGCAGTCGGCCGCGAAGGTGAAGGACCCTCTCGTCGTCACCCACGACGGCGGGATATACGTACTCGACGGCGAATCCCTCAAGGTGGTCCGGGATGTGCCGCTGCCGGGTTACAACCGGGTGAATCCGGCGGGTGACGACAGGCACATCATGGTGTCCACCCCACAGGGTTTCCGGGTTCTCGACGCGAGCCGGCAGAACATGACGGACATCCGCTTCGACGGCGCGAAGCCCGGGCACGTGGTGCGGCACGGCGGCAAGACGGTGCTGTTCGCCGACGGTACGGGAAAGGCCACGATCTTCGACCCGGCCGGCCTGGGCAAGGGCAGACCCGAGACGCGGACCTACACCGCTCCCGCTCCGCACCACGGGGTCGCGGTCGAGCTGAAGAACGGGGAGCTCGTCACCACGCTCGGCACGGAGAAGGCCCGTACGGGCATCGTCGTGCTCGACCGGAACCGCAAGGAGATCACGCGGAACGAGAAGTGCCCCGCGGTGCACGGTGAAGCGACCGCGAAGGGCGAGGCGGTGGTCATCGGCTGCGAGGACGGTGTGCTGATCTACCGGAACGGGAAGATCACCAAGGTCGACAGCCCCACCGCGTACGGACGGATCGGCCACCAGAAGGGGAGCGAGGACTCGCCCGTCGTTCTCGGTGACTACAAGCAGAATCCGGAAGCCGAACTCGAACGGCCCGAGAAGGTGTCGTTGATCGACACCGAGACCGGCCGGCTGAAGCTCGTGGACCTGGGCACCAGCTACAGTGCCAAGTCCCTCGCCCGGGGCCCGCGGAGCGAGGCCCTGGTACTGGGCACGGACGGGAGTATCCACGTCATCGATCCGGAGTCCGGCGAGGTGACCGCGACCATCCCCGTGATCGGTAAATGGACCGAGCCGATGGACTGGCAGCAGCCCCGGCCCGAGATCTTCGTACGCGGCGGGACGGCCTTCGTCACCGACCCCGGGAACAAATCGATCCACGCCGTGGACCTGAAGTCCGGGAAGAAGGCGACGACCGGCACCTTCGAGAAGAAGCCCAACGAGATCACCGGAGTCGACGCCGCACACTGAACCGGGGGCGGCACCGGCCGGCGGTCGCCCCCACCTGCCCGTACCGCGGCTCGCCGGCACGTCGCCGACGGTGTATCCGGCGGAGCCGGCGAGCGGCCCTCAGTTGTGGAAACGGACAACCGGAACGTACGTTCCTGTGGGGATCGGCCAGTTTATCGGGTGCTTCCAGGAAGCAATCTGGGCTGTCCGGGCAGCAGCCCGGTCCGATCCGGGCCGATGCGGTAAGGAGCACCTATGGACGCCTGTACGCTCGGCGACCTGATCGACATCGTCGGCAGCCCACCGCTGCGGCTGCACACCGCACCCGCCGGATTCGCCACCCCCGTCACCGAGGCACTGCTGTACGACGTGCACGCCCCGCTGCCACGCGCGCCCGGCGCCCTGCTGCTCGCGGTCGGCGTACGGGCCGCGGCGGCCGGGCCGCTGGTGCGGGCCGCGGCGGAGGCCGGGATGACCGGGGTCGTGGTGCGGGGCACGGTCGGGCCGCCGGTCAGCGAGGCCGAGGCACACGGCATGGCGCTGCTGGCGATCGACGAGGACGCGGCCTGGCACCACGTACACCTGATGCTGGCGTCGGCGATCGGCGCCCGGTCCGCGCACGACGCCGGACTGGGGGACCTGTTCGCGCTGGCCGACGCCATCGCGGCGGCGACCGGCGGGGCGACGGCGGTGGAGGACCCGCGCCAGCGGATTCTGGCCTACTCCACCGTGCCGGGCCAGCCGGTGGACGAGGACCGCCGCCAGGGCATCCTCGGCCTTCAGGTGCCGGGCAGTGTGGACAACTCGGAACAGGTCCGGCTGGTGTTCGCCTCGGACGGGCCGGTGCGGCTGCCCCCGCTGACGGCGGGCGATCTGCCGCGGCTCGCCGTCGCGGTGCGGGCCAGTGGCGAGACCCTCGGCTCGGTGTGGGTGATCGACAGCGGCACGCTCGCCACGGACGCCGAGGAGACCCTGGCCCAGGGCGCGTCCACGGCGGCACTGCTCCTGCTGCGCGCCCGCGCGTCCCAGGAACTGGCCCGCCACCAGAACACCGACCTGCTGCGCCGGCTCCTGGACGGCTCGGCCGACGCCTCGGCGGCCACACACCGCCTGGGGTGGAACGCGGTGCGCGTGGCCGCGTTCGTGCTGGACTTCGCCGCGAGCGTTCCCGACGCCGAGCGGACCTCGCTCAGGCTGCTGGACGTCGTACGCCTGCAGTGCGAGGCGCGCTACGGGCGGCACGCGTGCGTGCTCCTGGACGGGGTGGTGTACGCGTTGCTGCCGGCGCCAGGGGAGAACGGCGGAGCGCGCGGGCCGCAGGAACAGAAGACGGTCGACCAGCGGCACCGGCAGCTGGCGGAGGACATCGTGCGCCGGGCGGGGCGGTCGCTGCGGGTGCCCGTACGGGCGGCGCTCGGCGAGGTGGCGCCGGACCTCGGCGGAGTGGCGGACTCGCGCGCGGACGCCGACCTGGTCCTGCGGCTGCTGCACGACGCCCTGCCGGTGGCCACGGTCGACGAGGTACGTCCCCGGGTGACGCTGCTCCGGCTCTCCGAAGTCATGCAGAAGCAGCGGGGGTTGAAGGCGGGCGCCTGGCGGCGGGTGCTGGCGGCGGACGCCGAGCACGGCACCGACTACGCCCGCACCCTGGTGTCCTGGTTCGACGCGGGCTGCGACGTGGCAGGCGCGGCGAAACTGCTCTCCGTCCATCCCAACACCTGCCGCTACCGCCTGAAGCAGGCCGGCCGGCAGCTCGGGATCAACCTTGAGGACCCCGACGAGCGACTGGTCCTCTGGCTGCAGCTGAGGGCCCTGGCGGGGCTCAGCGGTGCCACCGGAGCCGGGTCCGCGGTCGCTCCGCACACTCCTTGAGGTTGGGGAGAACGAAAAGGAGGCGCGGGCAGGGGAAAAGAGACGCGAGCGTAAGCGATCGCGCGGGAGCGGAATGCGGACCGACGCGCGGAAACGGAAGAAAGATCCCGGCGCAAGCGGCGCACGCCGGGATCGGTTCACCTGGGCAGCACCTTCCGTCCTGCCCAGGTGATTCCTCGTCAGCGGAGGTCGCGGATGAGGTTGCCCATGATGGCGTCCACCTTGTCCGAGTCGAACGATTCCGAGCCGATCAGCAGGGTCACGGCCCGCTTGCCGTCATCGGTGACCGCGTTCCGGAGTTTGTGGCCGCTCTCCATGTGGCCGCTGTGGCCCCAGGTGACGAAACCCGGGCTGGTTTCGTAGCGCTCGACACCCAGGCCGTAGCGTTCGCCCGCCGAGATGTCCGGGACGGTGCGCTTCATTTCGGCGAGCTGGGGCGGGGCCAGCAGTTTCCCGGCCATCAGCGCGGACCAGAACGTGGTCGTGTCGGCACCGTTGGAGATCAGCGCACCGGACGCGCCGGCCCCGGAGGTGTTCCATTCCGTCCGGTCCAGCAGCGTCCCGTCCCGGTCCACATAGCCCCGCAGGTCCGGCTTGGGGAGCGTGGTCCGGTCACCGGGCCAGTAGGTCGCGCGCAGCCCGAGGGGCTTGATGATCCGCTGCTCGATCTCGGTGCCGATACCGCGCCCGGTGACCTCCGTGACGATCATGCCGGCCAGGTTGTAGTTGGTGTTGGAGTAGGAGAAGTCGGAGGAGTTCGCGTCGTCGGGCGGGGGCAGGGTCAGTGCCTGCCGGACCGTCTCCAGGGGCTCCATGTGCTCCCAGCGGTGCGCTTCCAGGTCGTCCCACGCGTCCAGGTAGTCGGGCAGGCCGCTGGTGTGCTGCAGAAGCTGCCGGACGGTGATGTTGCGCCCGTCGTAGTGCTCGGTACGGATGAGACCGGGCAGATAGTCGTCCACGGTGTCATCGAGCTTGATCTTGCCTTCGCCGACGAGCTGCAGCACGACCGTGGCCACCCAGGTCTTGGTGTTGCTGGCAAGACGGCTGTGCTCGTTGCCGACGACTTTCCGGCCCGTCTTGAGGTCGGCGAGGCCGATACCGCCGTTCCAGACGCCGCAGTGCGGGCTTTTCACCGTCACACTGATTCCGGAGGCGCCGATGCCTTCGAGCGCCTTGAGCGCTGTCCGGACGGGCTTGCTGTCACACTGCGGTGTGGAGGCCGCCGCGGCAGGTGCCGTCACCAGCGAAGCTGTGAATGTCAGGGCCACGATGGCACTCGTCCCGTTTCGCATGATGTCTCCTTGTGTATTACAGATGCGTGCAGCGTCTATTCGGTTCCGCTTCGTGCCGCGGGAAGCATCATCGGGCCGCTGCCTGCGACGAGGCCGGGGCGAATACGGCCGCCGGGGCCGCCCGTCGCACGCTCGCCGGATCACACACGTGCTGGATGTCCATGCGGACAGCGTTGCTTCCGTCCCGGCCTGGTGCATGCGATGCAAGTCCAGAAATTGCGCACATGTTTTGTGCGTCCGGCCAAAGGGGCGAGGGCGCTTGATACGGGGGCGCTCAGCTTCGGGTAACCGCTTGGACCATGCGTGTGGGACGGGCCGAACTTTTCGGCTGGGGGGCCAAGTTGAGGAGTCGGTAGGGGGCCTTCGCATCGCCGTCGCTGGGGCGACGATGCCTTCGCCGTCCCCCGCCGCGAGCGGCGGGGGACCCTTACCGTCCCTTGCAACCAATGCGGTGGCACGGACGTGCCGCATAGTCTCTTCAGCTCGATGCGTACCGGCCGTGCTGCGGCACACGAGATTTGCCGAAACCAGGCCGGTGTCGTCTGGATCATCGTGCGGAGCAGAGAAGGGTGCCCGCCCGGTGGTGTCCGGCGAGTAGATGTCGGGCGGTCTTCTCCTGGCCGGTGGCGATGACCCGCCACTGTTCGGGGCGGTTGATGCGACCTTCGACGGTGTTGTGCTGCTAGTCGGCATCGCGGCCGCATGAGGCGGCCTGCCACCCTGACCGCCTCTCGCAGTCGGCGGTCTCGCTGACCGGCCGGGACAGGGAGGACGGCCCGGACGCCGCATCAAGCGACCGCGCCGATCACCTCACGCTGCCCCCGCCATCGCCCACCCCGCTTCGGCATCCGACCCGAAAGCAACGGCCCAACCCGTGCCCACCGAACGCCGACCAACGGTCTGCGCAGAGCGGACTTTGGCGTTGCGAAGATGGTCGAGGCGTGGCTGGATGGAGTGTGCCTCTGCGCGTGAAACTGCATGAAGCGGAGCTGTGCGCTGCGGATCTACGCAGCCGAGGGGATAGGGGTTCTGTGCTCAGTGCAGCCGGACAAAACCACCAGATTTCCTGTGCGTTGGGCAACCGAGCCAAAGGTCGAAATGGGCATGGCATCGTGCGGTCCGGAAACCACGTACTGCACCGGCCCCGGCCGCTCGTATTGAGTGGCCGGGGCCGGCGTTGGAGATGGGTCAGAGTTTTCGCCGTCGCTGTTCGGTCGGCGGACAGACGTTGCTTCCTCTGGATCTCAAGGATTCGTCAGGAAGTCTTCTTGAAAAGGAACTTCTGCGCCGTTTCCGCGGACACCGGAAGGTAGATTCCGTCCGCGGCTCCCTCGCCGTTGGCGCGGAATTCAACACCGGCCCGGATTCCGGGTCCTGTGTTGAGTATGACCTTGATCTCCTGGTCTGCAGCGGAAGATTCCTTCTTCGGCATGGACCACGTTCCGCTCCCGCCGAGCGTGTCCGTCGGGGTTCCGTCCGGCGCGAAGCGTGCGGGCACCTTCACTCCGGTCGCCGTTCCGTCCTCGCGCAGGGTCAGCTGGGCCCCTTGAGAGCCGGTCCAGGAGCCGACGACGTCACTGCGCTTCGCCGTACCCGACTTCATTCCCTCGATGACGGCGAAGAGCAGAAACCCCCCGGCTACGAGTGCCAGTACGGACGCCGCAATCGCCAGCGGTACTATCTTTTTCATCGAATGATCGCGTCTTCTTCCCAGTACACTTCCTGTACCTTTGTTCGGAATGGCCCACCAATGGTGTCCGCTATGCCTGTCATTGGCATTCCGATCCATTTCTCGACGAAGGGCCTGTATTTCCCCGGTGGATGCAGGAGGGAGTTGATTGTCGTCCTGTTCTCAATCCGAATCCCCAGTCTTGTCTTTCCCGTCTTCGGGTCTCGTGAGTGCGAAGCGGGCACTGCGTGTCCTGCATTCGTGAATCAGCTCGTGCAGCCGGGGGTCGTCCGGGAAGGTGCCCTGTGCGGCGCGGAGGTCGGCCACGAGACCGGCTTCCATGGCGCCGCGGCCCCCCTCCGGCCGGACGGGCCAACGTCCGGGGACGGGCTCGGGCAGAAAGGTGTCGAGCACCAGATTGCGCCGGTCCGCGGGGATGCGTACGGGGTCTCCGAGCAGCGAGGACCACAGCGGGGTCCAGGTGATCAGTGTCCAGTCCGCGGCGAAGACGGCCAGTGCCTGATCGGCGAGGGCGGCGAGCAGGCGCTGAACGCTGGGCGGGATGTGCGTCGAGACGCGCCCGGTCCCCGGCAGCGGGAGACGCGCGAGGCGGTAGAGGTGCTGCCGTTCGGACGCCTCCAGGTGCAGCGCACGGGCCAGCGCCTCGGCGACCTGCTCGGAGGGCCGGGTGGCGCGTCCCTGCTCCAGGCGGACGAGGTAGTCCACGGGGAGCCCGGCGAGTGCGGCCAGCTCCTCGCGTCGCAGTCCCGCGGCACGGCGCCGACCGGTGGCGGGCAGGCCCACGTAGGCCGGTGCGAGCCGGTCGCGCCATCGGCGCAGCGCCGTACCCAGCTGGTTGCGTTCCTTGGTCACTTCTGCAGTATTGCCGCCGGTCCCGGGACGTTCGACACCACCGGCTGGTCCCGGACCGCGGAGCCCCGGGCCCGGGCGCTGTACGAACTGGCCGACCGGCTCGCCGAACGCGTCCCCGCCATGAGCCGGACCCTCGCCCAGGAGAACGGCAAACTGCTCGCCCGGACGACCTGGGAGGTATCGCTCTCCGTCGACTGGCTGCGCTACGGCGCCGCCTCCGCGCTCACCCGGATCGCCGGCCGGGCGGCCGAACCCGAGCCGGGCACCACTCGACCCCGGAGGCGATGGGAGTCGCCGGCCTCATCGCACCGTGGAACTCGCCGGTGATCCTGCTGGTACGCGCCCTCGGGCCGGCGATCGGCGCGGGCTGTACGACGGTGGTGAAGATGCCCGGGCAGACCGCTGTGACCAACGCGCTCTTCGCCGAGGCCGTCGCCGCCACGCGGTCCCTGCCCGCGGGTGTCGTCAACATCCTCACCGAGGCGGGCAACGAGGTGGCGCCGCTCCTGGTCGGGTCACCCGACGTCGACGTGCTCAGCTACACCGGCAGTACGCGTGTCGGACGCGCCATCGCCGCCGCGGCCGCGCCGACGCTCAAGCGCGCCAACTTCGAACTGGGCGGCAAGACCCCGCTGCTCGTCTTCGACGACGCCGACCTGGACGTCGTGGTGCCGTACCTGGTGACGAGCTGCATCCTGATGAACGGGGAGTTCTGCTGCACCGGCTCGCGTGTGCTCGCTCAGCGCGGTATCGCCGATGAGCTGCGCACCCGGCTGGCCGCCGGGCTGGAGGCGGTCGAGGTCGGGCCCGCGGAAGACCCTTCCAGCCAGATGGGGCCGCTGACCACCGTGCGTGTGGCCCGCCCCAGGAACGCGCGGCCTCAGGACCGGCGGGCCCTGTCGAGCGAGGCCGGGGCGGCGCCGAGCCACCAGTCGGGGTCGGCGGTGCCGTCGGCAGTGGTGCCGTCGCGGCGTACGTAGTGCCGTACGTCCCTCCCGGGCTCCTGCAGCGCGCCGTTCAGGGCGCGTTCGAGCCACTCGGCGCCGAACCGGAAGACCTCGGCGGCGACCCCGCCCAGGGGGTGGAACTCGTTCTCGTAGACGCGCATCTCCTTGGGGGCCCGGATGCGCTCGTACGTGGCCAGCGCCTGGTCCAGCTGCGTCAGTTCGTCGAATTCGCCGATGCCGACCAGCACCGGCCGCGTGAGGCGGGTGACGAGGTCGCCCAGCGGCATCCGCGAGGCGAGCTCCCGCTCGAAGCGCTCCTCGTCGCCGAAGCCGGACATGTACATGTAGTTGTGCTTGAAGGTGGGCTGGGCGCGGTCGAAGATCGTGTCGAAGTCGCCGGTGACGCCCTCGAAGGTGGCGAGCGCGGCCAGGCGCGGGTCCGCGGCCGCCGCTCGCAGGCCCCAGTAGCCGCTCATGCTGATGCCGAACATGCCGATGCGCTCGGCGTCGACCTCCGGCAGGGCGGCGAGGTGGTCGAGGTAGCGGCTGATGGCCCGCTCGTAGTTGGTCAGGTCGACCGTGAGGCCGTTGGCGCGGGTCTCTCCCTGGCCGGGGCCTTCGATGGAGAGGGCCACGACGCCGTGCGACGTGTAGTAGCGCTCGGCCGCGTGGATGTAGTCCTCCTTGATCATGTCCATTCCCGGACCGAGGATCACCGCCGGGGCGTTGCGCACCGGTCCCGCCGGCAGATGCAGCAGCGCGTAGAGGCGCTGCCCCTCGAAGTCCAGCACCACGCGGCGCACCCGGTTCTCGCGCAGGCTGCCGAGGCGGGCGACGCAGTGGTCGGTGTGTTCGCGGAAGGCGGCCTTGCGGGGGTCGTCCGCGTCGAAGACGGAGTACTGGGCGCGGCCCCACATCACGGCGGCGCGCAGGTAGAGGTCGGCGGCGGTGCGCGCGAACCCCTCCCGCTCGTGGTGGGCGGCGCGCTGCTCGGCCTGGCCGGCGACGGTCGCCCAGGCCTTGGGGAGCATGGCGCCGCTCTTGACGAGCGCAAAGACCTTGTCGAAGTCGGTGTGGTCGTGGCCGAGCTGCTCCATGGTGCCCTTGGCCTCGGGGTGCAGGGCGTCGAAGCCGCCCTGGGCCAGGGCGAGGTCCAGGCTCCAGCTCTGGCCGGTGGAACGTGCGGTCATCAGGCCGTCCTCCTCTGTGGTGCTATGGCGTCCAACATCGAGGGTAAGTACTTATCCTCGATCCATTAAGTACTTACCTTAAGATGTGTGTCAACCGCAGCCCCGTCCGAGAGAGACACGCCATGCCCCCTCGCCACCCCCGGCCCGACTCCGAGCGCGAGCACGCCTTGGACGAGCTGTCCCGCGCCGCCTACAGCCTCAGTGCGGCCGACGCCCGACTGCGGGGGCGTGCCACCCGCACGCCCGGCGCGCTTTCCCTCACCCACGCACGCGCCCTGCGGATGCTCGCCCAGAACGGCCCTCTCTCCATCCGTGAACTGGCCGCCGCCACGGAGACCACGCCTCCCGGCGCCACCCAGCTGGTCAACGGGCTCGTCGCCGCCGGTTACGTCACCCGCGAGCAGACTCCGGGCCGTAAGGCCGTCTCGGTCGCCCTCACCGCCGCCGGCCGGGACCGCCACGACGAGAGGCAGGCGGCTCTGCGGCAGGCCCTGGACACCGCCCTCGCCGATTACGACGCGGCTGCCCTCGACTCGGCGGCGGAGGTGCTGCGACAGCTGTCGGCCATCTATGACCGCCTCTGACCAGGGCCGCCCCTGGCCGTGACCGCCTCTGACCGCGACGGCCCCTGAAGCCGTCGACCGCTTGTGCGATGCCCGTGCGCCTTTCTCCGGCGTGCGGGCGTTTTCGCGTGCGGTGGCATCCGTGATCAAAGAGTGGAGTCGCGCAGGTGGATACGGGTATTCCTCTCGTCGCCGGCACGCCTCTTCGGGGCGTCGGCGATTCCGGTGAATGGCCGACGCCAAACGATTCTTCAGAATTTCGTACGTGAGTACATTCATGTGTTATATGCACATGCCCCGCAGAGCCATTCGGGCCCCGCTATGCTCACTGCCGCGCAGCGAGTCGTGACGACTGCGGCATGTCTTCCGCAGCCGTCGTGATGTCGCCGCCGCGCGAGGACTCCGGGCATCCTGGAGCCCGGCCCCGCGCGTGGCACGTCGGCTCGGCGTGCACTGCGGAAATTGATCGGTGTGTGCGAACCGGCGGTCGCCCATTGCGTTTTCGCTGCTTTTCCGACGTCCGTGAATTCCGTGTACGAAGCCTTGTCCCTTCCCTTAGTGCTCAAAGGATGCCGATGGTTCGTGCTGATTCGTCACCCGGAAGGCCAGGGCCGGCCTCCCCCGCAATGTGGCTGCTGCCACCCGTGGTCCTGGCCATATGCGCGGCCGTGGCTGTTCCGCTGATGCCTTCGGCGGCCCGCGCCGACGCCGCCTGGATCGGCGTCCTGTTGACCGTGGCCGCGGGCATCGCAACCGCGAGGGCGGCGCGCCGGGGCCGTGCGATCGACCAGCTGCGCAGCCAGTACGCCGAGCGGGAGGCCGCCCTGCAACGGCAGTTGGCCGAGCAGGAGGCCGAGACGGCGCGGCTGGCCAAGGAGACCCTGCCCGCGGCCATGGCGCGGCTCCAGCAAGGCATTTCGGTCGAGGAAGTGCTGCGCTGCACCGGTCAGGTCTCGCGCGTGAGCCCCCGGTTCGAAGCCTCGCACCACGCGGTGCTGCGCTACGTCCTGGAGACCGTGGAGGCCGAGGAGGACCTGCGTGACTCCGCCCGGCGGGCCTTCGTCAACATCGCCCGCCGCGTCCAGGCCATCGTGCACCAACAGGCACTGGAACTGCGCGAGATGGAGGACCGGCACGGCCAGGACCCGCAGGTCTTCGGCGACTTGCTGCACCTCGACCACCGGACCGCGCTGATCGGCCGGCTGGCGGACAGTATCGCCGTCCTCGGCGGCGCCCGGCCGGGGCGTCAGTGGCAGAAGGACATCCCGCTGTTCAACGTGTTGCGCGGTGCCATGTCCCGGATCACCGACTACCAGCGCGTCGATCTGCACTCGGTGGCCGACGTCGGTGTCCTCGGCCGCGCGGCCGAACCCCTGATCCACGCCGTGGCCGAGCTGCTGGACAACGCCACCCGCTACTCCCCGCCCCAGACCCGCGTCCACCTGACCGCGTCCGAGGTCCAGTCCGGTGTCGCCGTCGAGATCGAGGACGCCGGACTCGGCCTCACCGACGAGGCCCGTATCCGCGCCGAGCGGGCCCTGGCGCAGCACGCCACCAGCGGGCTGGACCTCGACGACCTGGGGGAGTCGCCACGGCTCGGCCTGGCCGTGGTCGGCCGGCTGTCCCACACCAACCACTTCAAGGTCTCCCTGCGCGTGTCCGCGTACGGCGGCGTGCGCGTGGTCCTGGTCGTACCGCCGGAACTGATCACCGTGACCCCGGCGCCCGGCGGAGCTTTGGCCAAGGCACCCAGCCTGCCGCCGCCCCGCCGCCCCAGCGGCCCGAAGCACCGTGCCGAGGCGGCCGCCGAGGAGCCGGTGCCCACCGACGCCCCGCGCACCGCCAACGGGCTTCCGCAGCGCAGGCGGCGTACCCGCTCCGTGATCCCGTCCGTGCGCCCGCCGCAGTCGGCCCCTTCCGCCGCCCCCCGCCCCCCGGCGTCGGCCGGCCAGCCGCCGCCGGCCGGGTTGTGGATGTCGGCCTTCCTCGGCGGTGACTCCGACGCGTCTTCGGGCGGGCCCCCGGCGCACCGCCCGCACGGGCCGGGCGACGAAGAGCCCGAGCAGTGACCGAGCCAGCAGATAAGGATGAGTGAGCAAGTGGCGACAAAGCAGCGGCTCAACATGGACTGGATGCTGAAGGAGCTGGCGTCCAGCGTCCCGCAGACCCGTAATGTCGTGGTGCTGTCCTCGGACGGTTTGTGCATGGCGCAGTTCGGTACGGACAATGACACCGCTGACCGCCTCGCCGCCGCCTGTGCCGGACTGCAGAGCCTGTCGGCGGCCATCGCCTCGGAGTTCCCGCGGGGCGACGGTCGGATGAAACTCGTCGTCGTCGAGGTCGACGGCGGCTTCTTCTACCTGATGGCGGCCGGCGCCGGAGCCTATCTGGCGGTGCTGGCCGACGACGACGTGGACGCCGGCCTCATGGGGCAGCGGATGCGGGATCTGGTCGCCCGGATCGGCCAGCATCTCACCAGCCCGCCGCGGGCCGACCGGCAGGCCCCATGAGCGATCCGCAGCAGGAACAGCATCGGGCCTGGGAAGAGGGCGGCCCCGAGCGGCTCTACGTCATCACGTCCGGCCGGAACCTGCCCGACCGGCACTCTCCCCTGGACATGGTCACGCTGATCGTCAGCCGCGGCGAAGCCGGTCCGGGCATGCAGCCCGAACTCGCCGCCATCGTCCGGATATGCGGCTACCCGCTGTCCGTCGCCGAGATCTCCGCGTATCTCCATCTGCCGGTCAGCGTGATCACCGTACTGCTCACGGACCTCCTGGCGAGCGGCCATGTCGAAGCCCGCGCGTCGGTCCCGGCCAAGTCGCTGCCCGACATCGAACTCTTGGAGGCGGTGATGCATGGACTACAGAATCTCTGAACCCGTCGTCGGCCCCCGGTGCGAGGACACCTTGCCGGCCTCGGTCACCACAGCGGTGAAGGTGGTGATCGTCGGCGGCTTCGGGGTCGGGAAGACGACCCTGGTCGGATCGGTCAGCGAGATCAAGCCGCTCACCACCGAGGAGGTCATGACGCAGGCCGGTGCCGGAGTGGACGACATCGCCGGGGTCGAGCGCAAGAACGAGACCACCGTGGCGATGGACTTCGGCCGGATCACCCTCAGCGACGAGCTGGTGCTCTATGTCTTCGGCACCCCGGGCCAGCAGCGGTTCTGGTTCCTGTGGAACGGGCTCTTCGAAGGAGCGCTGGGCGCCGTGGTCCTGATCGACACCCGGCGGCTGGAGGACAGCTTCGACGTGATGGGCCGCCTGGAGGAACGCGGAGTGCCCTTCATCGTCGCCATCAACGCCTTCCCCGACGCCCCGTCCTACCCGGCGTCCGAACTCCGGGAGGCCCTGGACATCCCCGACGGGGTACCGGTGATCGACTGCGATGCCCGCGAACGCGTTTCCAGCCGCGACGGCCTGCTGACCCTCATGCGCTACCTGTACGCCCTCACCACCACGAACCCGGAGCCACGGTGACCTCCTCTCCCCACGAACAGCCCCGCACCGCGTGGGCACCCACGCCGCCTCCGGAGTGCCCGGCACACGCCCGGTTCGGCGCCACGGACCAACTGGCGCGGCTCTTCGGCCCCGAGGCGGCCGAGGACCCCATGGGTCTGTACGAGCGCCTGCGCGCCCGGCACGGGGCCGTCGCGCCCGTTCTGCTGGACGGCGACCTCCCGGCCTGGCTCGTCCTCGGTTACCGCGAGATCCTCGAAGTCGCCGGCACCCCCGCCCGGTTCAGCCGCGACTCCCGTATCTGGCGCTGGTTCAGGGAAGGGCGGGTGCCGCCGGACTCCCCGCTGCTCCCGATGATCGCCTGGCAGCCGGTCTGCCTGTTCCTGGACGGCGACGAGCGCACCCGGCTGCGCCTGGCGGTCACCGACAGCCTGGAGCGCTTCAACCGCCGTGGGATCCGACGGCACATCACCCGCTTCACGCACGAACTGATCGACGGTTTCGCCGAGCGCGGGGAAGCGGACCTGGCCGAGGAGTTCTGCGAGCACCTGCCCATGCTCGTCCTGACGCAGCTCCTGGGCATGCCCGACGAGTACGGGCCGCGGCTGGTCACGGCCAGCCGGGACATGGTGGCGGGCACCGAGACCTCGGTGGCCAGCAACGCGTTCATCGTGGAGACCCTCTCGGAGCTCGTACGGCGCAAGCGCGGCAGCCGCGGCCACGACGTCACGTCCTGGCTGCTCGAACACTCCTCGGGGCTGACCGACGAGGAGGTGTGGAACCATCTGCGGGTCATCCTCATCGCCGCCAACGAAACCACGGTCAACCTCCTCAAGAGCACCCTGCGGGTGGTGCTGACCGACCCCCGGTGCCACGCGTCGCTGGCCGGCGGACAGATGACCCTGCCCGACGTGGTGGAGCAGGTGCTGTGGAGCGAACCGCCCCTCATGACCATCCCCGGCCGCTGGGCCGCCGTGGACACGGAGATCGGCGGGCAGAAGGTCGAGGCGGGGGACATGCTGCTGCTCGGCCTGGCCGCCGGGAACCACGACCCGGCCGTCCGCCCGGACCCCTCGGTGCCGCTGCACGGGAACCGCTCGCATCTCGCCTTCAGCAGCGGTCCCCAGGAGTGCCCCGGCCAGAACATCGGCCGCGCCATCGCCGACACCGGCATCGACGCCCTGCTGGCGAGGCTGCCCGACGTACGGCTGCGCATCCCCGAGGAGCAACTGAGCTGGACCTCGGGGTGGATGACACGGCACCTGTCCAGCCTTCCGGTGGCGTTCGCCGCGCACCGGCCTCCGGGCCCCGCCGCGGAGGCGGACCCGGCCCGTACCGCCGCGAAGCCCGAGCGCCGTCTGCGGACCGCCGCGCAGAGCGGGTGGCCCGCCGCGGTCAGCGGTCCGGGGGCCGCTGCCGAGCCTGTCGTGCCGTTCCCGTCGGTGGTGTCCCCGCCGGCCCCGGTCCGCAGGAGGCGTACATCCTGGTGGGGCTCGTTGAAGGCATGGCTGCGAGGCTGATGCCGCCCGGTGGGGCGATGGCGCCCTACCGCGCTGTCCCGGTGGTCTGGAGTGCGCCCGGGCCACCGGTGACGAGCTCTTCGACGGCTCCGGCGACGCGGTGCAGTGCCTCCTCCATGACCGCCCGGGAAGTGGCGTAGCTGATGCGGATATTGCCCTCGGCGGCCGGACCGAACCACTCCGGGGTACCGGGCACCACCGCCACCCGGGCGCGGGACAGGAGGAATTCGCCCATCGCCCGGCTGCTCATGCCTAGGCGGGACACGTCAGGGAACAGGACGTACGTTCCGTCCGGGCGGCTGCAGGAGATTCCCGGGATCGCGTTCAACCGGTCCACGCAGTAATCCCGTACCTCCCGTAAATGCCTGAGGAAGGCGTCCCTCCAGGGCCAGCCGTGGCGTAACGCGGCCAGGGCTCCGGCCTGGGTGAAGGGGGGCATGCTGTACGTGGCGCCGAGACGCTGGAAGGTGAGCCGCAGGGCGTCCGCGTCCCGCAGGGTCGGGGCGATGACGAATCCCATCCGCAGTCCCGGCAGCGCGAACGTTTTGGAGAGTCCGGTCACCGTGTAGACGCGATGGCTGCTCCCGGTGTCCAGGCTCGCCATGCTGATGTGTGTCGCGGGCGGGTACACGATCTCGCTCCACACCTCGTCGGAGAGGATCGGGACGCGGTGCCTGCCCGCCGCCTCGGCCACCGCCCGGAGGGTCGCCTCGGTGAAGACCGTGCCCAGCGGGTTGTGCGGATTGCACATACAGATCAGGGCGGTGCGCGAAGTGATGAGAGAGGCGAGCCGGTCCGGGTCCAGCCGCCCCGTGCCCTTGTCCATCGGGCAGTGGACCCGCCGGGCCCCCGCGGCATCGACGGCCTGGCCGAAGAGCAGGTCGACCGGGTCCAGCAGTATGCATTCGTCGCCCTTCCCGCACAGGAGCCGCACCACGCCCCAGAGCGCGGCCGCGGTGCCCGGGGCCGGCACCACGCGACCGGGATGATTGCCGATCCCGTAACGGATCTCGGCGACGTCGGAGAAGGCCTCCTGGAGTTCACCGCATTCCATGGGCGACGCGTAGGGGAAATAGCCGTCGACAACGGCGGAGAGCACGGCCTCCGTGACCACCGAGGGCCCGGGGAAGTCGGGCTCGGCCGCCGTCAGCGGGATGACGCCGGGCGGATACGCGCCCCAGCGAAGGGGCGAGCGCCGCCGCAACAGGCCGGGCCTCACCCGCGTGTCGTCGAACAGCGGCCGGTGCGCGTCGTACGGCGACATGGCGTTCACCCTCGTTGATAGCGGGCGGGCGGATACCGGTCGTAGAGCTCCGGGGACCAGTACGTGGTCAGCCGGGGGCGGCCGCGCCGCATACGTACCGATGCGTACGTGTGGATGCCGCGGCCGGCGGAGAGCGGTCGCCGGGCCAGGTGTTTGAGCAGCGCCTGATAGCCGCCGGCGGGAAGCCCCATGTCACCCAGGACCGAGCGGACGCGGTCCCGGACGGTCCGGTCGCTCGCCGTGTGCAGCCACAGCGGGACGTACAGCGTCGCGGACACCGGCGTGACCCCGCCGGTCGTCGTGAACGTCAGGTTGCTGACAAGCGGTTGGGGCCGTACCGCACTGTCGCTGCCGGTCAGCCG
Source organism: Streptomyces sp. NPDC059788 (assembly GCF_042732265.1). Taxonomy (NCBI): domain Bacteria; kingdom Bacillati; phylum Actinomycetota; class Actinomycetes; order Kitasatosporales; family Streptomycetaceae; genus Streptomyces; species Streptomyces sp. NPDC059788. Next base: position 274,024 of record NZ_JBHWHY010000004.1, read on the forward strand.
GCGGCAGAATTCCCCCAGGAATCCCGCCTCGTGCTGAAGCGATATCTCCATTCGGGCGTCCAGCTCCGCCGGGGAGGCACCATAGTGACGGAAATACACCTTCACACGTGAGTCGGGGCCGTCGGCCAGATCGAGACCGAAGTAGACGATCCTGTCGAGGTCGAATCCCCGGCCGGCGTATTCCCCCACCGCCTCCCACGCCTTTGCGAACCCCAGGCGGTCCAGCGCCTCGCGCGTCCGCTCGACGCCGGTCATGCCTTCGCCGGCGTACGGATTGAGGTAGACCTTGAACTCGGGCCCACCGCTCGGCGCGAGGGAGGCGGCGTGCATCATGGCGAAGCCGGTCGGGTCCGCGTCCGGCAGGAACAGATCGGTTACGTTCGCCAGCCGGTCGCCGGCGGCGCCGAAATCCCGGATCAGCCCACGGGTGAGAGCGAGCGCCGCGGTTTGTGCGGACGACGTGTCCGGCCGGTCCGGAAGGGCCTCCACCAGCACCCGGAGCTGCGTGCCTTCCTTCGAAAAGGCCGCCGAGAACTCGATCGGCGAACCGTCGGCGCACACGTCGGAGTGCCAGCCGGGACGCTTCCCTATCCGCCTCGCCCCCCACGGCGAGAGCATCGTGCGCAGCACCCTCGTCCCCTGCTCGACATTCATGCCCGCGCTGCCGAGAAGTCGTGCGGCAGTGGTGACTCCGTAGTCCAGGAACGTGGCGCTCGCGGAAACCTGTGGAACCGACCGCAGAGATGACATGGAAATTCCTCCCCTACCTCTTGCCCGGTCTCGCCGTACCGCACGCTTGCTCCGTCGGCCGATCGGCCAGTACCAATAGGGTGAGAAGCTCCTGACTGCCGTCTCATAAGGGATCAGTGAATGTGATCGGCCGTCCCCGCCCCCGGCATTCGTATGCGCGCCGGGCCGTGCCCCGGATACCGTGCAATACCTCCGTCGGCCGCGGCCGTTTCCCTGAACCCGGGGTGCTTTCACCATCAACGATGTTCCCTCCGGCCGCCACCGGCGCACGCGGAGCGTGCGCGGCGTTCGCCACGCGTCGGCGTGCGCCCCCGACTGACGGTTGCGCACTCCGGCGCGCGGGAGACAGCGTTGCCGTGGGGGGCCGCTACGCACGCCGGTGCTGGTTCCGGGGCGGGGTGGCCGGGGAGGCGTGCCACGAGGGCCCGGCGGGTCTCGGGGGGTGCGCCGACGAATTCCAGACGTTCATGATTCAGGTGCGGCTCGGCTTCCTCGGCCGACCCGGGGCGCTCTGAGTGTGGCCGTCTCCCGTGAGGACGCGGCCGATGTGCGCGGTGGTGTGCCGGCGAGTGGCGTGTGCTGTTCAGGGGTATGGCGGGAAGCAGCGATGACGGGGGAGAAGAGGCTCTCTTCCGGGGGCGCGAGGGGCCGTAGGGGTGCTTCGTGCGTCTGTTCGTCACGCACCTGACGTGGGGCGTGTCTGTGTGGCGCGTCGAAGAGAGAGGCACCGAACGCCATGCAGAGAACCTCCTTCCGTGGCTCCCTCCGTATCGGTCTCGTGTTGTCGGCCGCCGCTGTGGCGTCGGTCGTGCTGGGTACCGCGGCGAGCGCGGCCGTGCCGGCGGACGTGTCGCACGGCGTTCCGGCCGGGGCGCGGACACCTTCGGCGCGCGGCTGTGCCATCGTCTACTTCGATCTCGGCGAGACTCTGGTGCACACGGCCGCGGACTCCGGCATCGGCTATCTGCCGGGTGCGGCCGCGTACCTGCGCGCGTTGCGGGAGCGGCACATCAAGGTCGGGCTGATCACCAACGTGCCGTCCTCGTGGGGCAAGACGGATGCCGAGCGCGCCGCCGCCCTGAAGAAGGAGGTCGACGGCGCGTGGAAGGGACCCGTCCCGTTCGCCTGGGAGGACTTCGGCGACCGGATTCTCACTCCGCGTACCGAGGCGGAGCGTAAGCCGGCGCCGGTCCTCTGGAAGCGTGCCAAGGCCGCGGCGCACGGCTGCCGCCTCGTCTACGAGGGGGAGACCGCCGAGGAGACGTACGTGGCGGCTTCGCTCGGTTACGTGGCCTATCGGGTCGGACAGCCCTTCCGTCCCGCCTACCTACCGGTCCGGGTGATCGAGTGCCTGGCGTACGGCTCCCGCGGGCGCGCCTGAACAGTTGCGTCTGCGCCCGTACGTACGCCCGCACGCCCGTGCCCCGAGGTGGGCGCGGGCGTGCGGCCGTTCTACACGGCGGCTTTGGGATGCGCGTCCGGCGCGCCGGACGCCGCGCCTCCCGGATGCCGTCGACGGGAGTCCGGGACTTCTGCCGCCTCAGGGTTCGGCTGCTCCGCCGCCTCCAGAGCCGCAGCCCCCTCCGTCATCCCCTCCGCGCTGCGCCGCGTCCTCGTGCTCCGCAACACCAGTTGGAAGGCGCCGAGCAGCACCGCGGTCGCCAGGGCGCTGTGCCAGAGCAGGGCGTCCAGGTGGCCTGCGGAGAGGTAGGCGCCCACGGCCACGGCCGCCAGCGCGCACACCGCGCGGTCCACGATCGACTCGACCGACAGCAGCGTCGCCCGTGGGGCACCGGCAGGTACGGCATCGTTGACCAGCTTGCGCTGGACGGGATAGGCGAAGCCGGCCGCGGCGGCGAACACGCAGAGGAGAGCGACGACCGTCCAGGACCCGCCGAGGGTGATGCCCGCCAGGGTGCCCGCGAGGACGAGGCTGAGGACGGAGACCCAGGCCACCGGTGTCAGGCGGCGGCCCAGCCACTGGGGGCGCGCCGAGCCCACGGCCTCCGCCACCGTCATGGCGGCGAGCACCCCGCCGTGCGCGGACTCGCCGATGCCGTGGTCGAGGAGGATCGGCTGGAAGAGGTTGACCTGGCAGATCCTGGACAGGGTGAACACGGCCACGCCCTGGACCATGACCAGCGCCAGCCACGGCGAGGAGGCGACGCAGCGCAGCGCTGCCTTCGCGTCGCCCAGCGAGGTGCCGCGCCCGCCCCGTGGCGCCCGGGGCTTTCCGGTCCGGCCCGGCGGGGCCGTACCGCGATTCCTGGCGGGCGTCGCGGCTCGGGGCAGGGCGATGACGCAGATCAGGGACCCCGCCGCGCTCAGGGCGCTCAGGAGGTACGGGGCCGGGTGGACGAGGACCATCAGCGGCCCGACCAGGGGCCAGCACAGGATCTTCGCGGCGAGCCCGAGTGCCCGGGCGGTCCCCTCCGCCTTGAGGTAGTGCTCCTCGCACCGCTCGGCGCGCAGCCCGTCGTACAGGTAGGCGCTGGCCGCGCCCGAGGTGAGGGAGCGGCCGGCGGCGATGGCGAGGAAGTGGACGAGGAAGCCGGAGTACGAGGAGCTGACCACCGGGGCGAGGTTCGCGGCCGTCATCACGACGGCGCCGGCCCGCAGGCAGTTGCGGGTGCCGATCCGGTCGGCGATCAGCCCGGTCGGTATCTCGAAGAGGCAGAAGGCCACGTAGTAGATGCTCTGGATGCCGAAGATCTGCCCGTCGGAGAGGCCGGCGTCCTTCTGGTAGGCGTAGAACACCGGCATCCACCACAGCAGGTTGAACAGCAGCTGGAAGCCGTAGTTGAGCCGGATGATACGGCGGGCGGTGCCGGTCAGGGGCGTGGCCGCGGGCCGCGCCGCGGAGCGCGGGAGGCGGGGGCTCACAGCGCGTAGGGGCGGATCTGGACCAGGCGGAAGTCGCCCTGGTCGGTCAGCAGCCACTCGATGTCCAGAGGGTCGTCCACCTCGGGGGCGCTGAAGTGGGACTGCAGCAGCCGGCCGGTCAGGGACAGGTCGGCGAGCCGGGCCCGGGTGGCGGCGGGCAGGCCCTCGCTCCAGGAACCGAGGGCGACGGTGCGCCCGCCGCCCTCGACGGTGTTGTAGAGGTACTGCTGCGGCAGCACCTCGCCCTCGACGACCTGTTCGGGCGAGCCGGGTGAACAGTTGAGGTAGACGTTGCGGAAGTCCTCGCGCCGCGTGGGGTCGCAGGTCACCAGGACGCCGCCGAGTGCGGCGGGGACGTACTCCTGGATGATCACGCCCATGTAGGTGTCGTCCAGGGATATGCCCACCTGGTGCCGCAGCCGCACACTGCGCGGCGAGAGCAGGGAGGCCCACACCTGCCGCACGGCGTCGAGGAGTTCGCCGGTGCCGCGGACGGTGGTGACGGAGTCGTAGACCCCCGCCGCGGAGAAGCCCGGCAGGTCCTCGGCGTTGGAGGAGGAGCGCACCACGAGACGGCCGCCCGCGGCGAGCGGGGCGGGGAAGGACCGGGTGATCTCCCCGGCGACGGCGTCGGGCATCGCGGTGTGCCGGATCAGGTGCTGGAGCTGGAGGCAGAGCGGGTCGAGGACGCTCATGGCGTCGAGTTCGAGCGCCATCTTCAGCTTGCCGATGCCCTGCTGGAGCGCGGGGGAGGAGGTGAGGAAGCGGTGCATGAGGGAGAAGGGCAGGGCCACACCCTCGGGGGCCTCGACGGTGGCGGCCACGAAGGAGGACGCGGCGGCGCGGAGTTCGGTGGCGGAGGGCGCGTCCAGGCCGAGCCGGGCCGCGAGGTGCCCGTACAGGTTCTTACGGGGCGGGCGGGGGCGGCCGTGGAACGCGGTGAGATCGGCCGTGCGGCTGTCGAGCACGTGGTGCAGCTCACCGAGGTTGGCCGCCTTGGTGCCGTAGCGGTCCCGGTCGGCGCTGCGCAGCCGGTGCAGGGAGAGTACGGGTGTGTCCTCCAGGAGCGGTCGTTCCAGGCGGATGCGCTGCTGGTGCCAGGCCGGGGCCCGCAGCTCGGGGGCCTGCTCCAGCCGCTCCAGGGCGATCTCGTCCTCGCGGACCCGGTAGCGGACCCAGGCCCCGTCCAAACCGTCCTTCTCGACGAGCTGTTCCAGGTCGCGCACGATCGCGTTGGGGATGCCCCATCCGGAGGCGAGGACGTTGGTGTGGGACAGCGGGGTGATGGGCGCGGTGTTGATGAACCCGGCCACCCGCTGCACGCCGTCCGGCAGGCAGGGCATGGCGACGATGTCCGACCAGCCGAGCCCGCCCGCCGCCGCCTCGTATTCCGCCACGGTCTTGAAGCAGCGCAGCCGGCCGGTGGCCTCCCCGGCGTTGAGCGGCACGCGGACCCTGGAGCCGAAGAGTTCGTGACCGAGGATGCGCGGCACCCGCTGCTCACTGACCGCGGCCAGCGCCTCCTCCTGCCCGTGGTTGGCGGGCTTGAGCAGGAGCGGCAGCCTGCCGTCGACGCGCTCCCGGACGAAGGTGTGGAAGAACTCCAGCAACTCCCCGTGCATGGTGTCGGCCTCGGTCGTCTCCAGCACGAGGAAGGTGCGCTCGCGGCCCTCCCGGTCCTCGTCGGTGTGCAGGGACAGCACCCCGAGCAGGAAGCGGCGCTCGGGGTCCATGTAGACGGACGCGTTGAACTCGTCCAGTCGGGCATCGAGTTCGGAGAGTTCCATGCCGAGGACACGGGTGGCGATGTAGTTCACGTGGAAGGGGTGGGCGGCCGTGTCGAGCAGGTGCCAGGTGGCCTCGGCACGGTCGACGACGACCTTCAGGTACGGGTGGCCTGCCAGGACCCCGGACAGCGTACGGAACAGCGGCAGTGAGAGGTTCTCGCCGACGACCGTGCGGTCGGTCGTGGGGTCCGCGACGCCGACGGGGAGCGGAGTGGTGGTCATACGGCGACTCCCTCGGACGGTACGGCCGACCGGACGCTCGGGCGGGCGGGGGACGTTGACGGTTCGGCCATGGACGGGGGCCGGGCGGCCGGAGGCGCGGACCGCGGCGCGGCGGGCACGGCGGACGGCAGCACGTCGGGCAGCGCGTCCACCAGAGCCGTGAAGTCGCGGAGCACGGTGCGCGCGTCGGCGGCGGAGAGCAGGCACAGGGCCGCCATCGTGTTGGCGCCGCCGGCGGGGTCGTAGACCGGCACGGCGCTGCCGTCCGGCAGGGAACTCTCCGGCACCACCGAGAGCGTGCTGCCCTCGCTCAGCGCGACGGCCTCCCGCACCACGGGGAAGTCCCACAGCCTGCGGTCCCGCCAGGCCGCGCCGTGGCCGTCCACCGCGAGGACGACGAGGGAACCCGCGGCGCCCCGTGCCTGCTCCGGGCCGAGGACCCGCTCGGGCCAGGCGACCGGACGGCCCAGAAGGTGGTCCACGAGCATGCCGACGACGTCGAGCCCGAACACCTCCTCGATCTGCGGGACGGTCATCGCGCCGCCGAACCGGGCGGCCGTCTCGATCAGCCACATGCGCCCGTCGGCGCCGAGCTTGATCTCGGTGTGGGTGCCGCAGTCGCGCAGGCCGAGGGCGTCGACGGCCTCCCGGGCGAGGTCGACGACGCGGTCCTGGAGGTCCGCGGGAAGCGACGCGGGGGTGATGCCGGCCCGCTCGGTGAACGGCCGCACCGTCGGCATCCGGCCGCTGACGCAGACCGGCCGGAAGACGCCGCCGGTCACCACGCCCTCGACGCTGACGTAGTCGCCCCAGCCGGGCTCGTCGAACCAGCTCGCGGTGTCGCCGGTCACGATCTCCTCGACCACGAAGTGTCCCGCCGCCTCGGCCACATGAAGTTCGGCGAAGCCCAGCCGGGCGGACCGGGCCATGGTCTCGCGCGAGCGCCGCCAGGCGGTGTCGGCCTCCTGCGGGGAGCCGATGATCTGGTGGGCGGTGGAACCGGCGCTCCAGGCCGCCTTGAGCAGCAGGGGAGCGGTCAGGTCGGTGACGGCCTCGTGGAGGTCCGCCAGTGTGGCGACGGGGCGGAACGCGGGCTGCGGCAGGCCGTGCCGATGCCAGGTGTGCCGCATCATCCGCTTGTCGCGGGCGAGCGCGGAGGCGTCCCCCGCCCCGGCGAGACCGAGCGCCTCACACGCCTCGGCGACGGCCACGACCGCGTACTCGGAGAAGGTGAGAACCGCGTCCGCGCCGACGGCTTCGGCGCGCGCGACGATCAACGAGACCAGGTCGGACCGCTCCGCGTCGGCGGGCAGCACGACCGAGGCGCACAGCCGCTCCGCGGACGCGGCGACCGACGCCGGAAGCGCGCTGAGCGCCAGCAGGTGCACGTCCGCTCGCGCGGCTGCCCGGGACAGGACATGGCCGAGCGGCGGACCGCCCTTGGCGTGCACCAACAGCACCGTGCTCACGGAAATTCGTCTCCCATCACTTGTCTGTTCGCTCGTCTGCCCGGGGCGTCGGGCGTCCGTCCGGGGCGTCGGGCCGTGGCCTGGCCCCGCTGCCCGGCCCGGCGCCGCCCGTCGACCGAGGCCGGGACACGGTGACGCAACCCGCGTAGAACACGTCGGGTAACCGGTGGCACACACAAGGGAATCAGAAGGCGGGTGCCGGAAGTGCCGCCGGAGGCGGGCGCCAATCAGGCAAATGCCAAAGTCGTGGACATCGTTGGAGTGCGGACGAAGCATGTGGATCACCTATGGCCAGCCGCCCCGGCGGCGCGCTCACGTATCGCAGTCGGCCGATAACCGAGCATGGCCGGACCCCGCACGGGATAGGCATCGCCATGTCACTTCCCGCCACCCGGTGTGAACATGGACGGAAAGGCCGTCGTGGACGATCCCGGTCTCAGAGCACTGCTGGAGCACCTCCCCGTGTCCTGGTGGGAGGCCGACGAGCAGGGGCGCGTCAAGGAGCGGGGCGGCGGGGCCTTCGCCGACCTGCCCACCGCGCAGCGCTTCCTGGACCGCGCGCGCCGAGAGCTGTCCGCTCCGGGAGGCGACCTCCAAGACGGCCACCCCCTGGTCCGGTTCGACGGCCGGACCTTCAACGTGCGACGGCCCCAGGACGGGAGCCGGGGCTGGACGCGCGGGTTCGCGATGGAGGCCGGTGCGCAGCCCGCGGGTGACCGGCCGTACGCCGCTTTCGCGGACTTCGCCGACTTCGCGCCCGCCGCGGCCTTCCTCCGCGACCGCGACGGCCGCTACTTATGGGCCAATCACGCCTACGCGCACCTCTACGGCACCACGCCGGAGCGGGTCGTCGGCAGCCGTATCGAGGACCTCGACACCCCGTCCGACGCCGCCCAGTTCCGGGCCCTGGACCAGGAGATCCTCAGCCGCGGCAAGCCGGTCCGCCACCACCTGCGCTATCACCGCTCGGACGGCAGCACGGGGCAGGCGGCCGGCCACCGCTTCCCGGTCCAGGAGCACGGCCGGACCTGCGTGGCCGGGATCTATGTCGACATCACCGACCACGTCCGCGCGACGAGCCAGCGCCAGGAGGCCGAGGAGAATCTGCGCGCGCTGCGGGATTACAGCGGTCTGCCCTGTGCGCTGCTCTCGGTCGGCGGCCGTATCGAACAGGCGGGTACGGCCGCCGCCGAACTGTTTCGGACACGCCTGTCCGACCTCGTCGGCCGCCGTGCGCACACCCTGCTCGCCGCCACGCCCGACCTCCGCCCCCTGCGGCGCGCCTGGGAGGGGCTGATCACCCGCCGCATCAGGCGGGCGGAGACCTCCGCCGTCCTCCTGGACGCCGAGGGGCGCCAGCGCCGCGCGCGGCTCCACCTGTCCACGGTGAGCGGGCCCGTCGGCCGTGTCGCGCACGTGTGGGCCGTCGTCACCGACCAGAGCATCGCCCACGAGGCCCACCCGCCGCTCACCGCCGCCCAGATCCGCATACTGTCCCTCCTTGCCGGCGGCAGCACCAACGGCGAGATCGCCACCTCGCTGAAGCTCTCCCGGCAGGCGGTCGACTACCACCTCAGCCGGCTCCGGGACCTGCTGGGCGCCGAGACCAGGCCCGCCCTCGTAGCCCGTGCCTACGTCCTGGGCATCCTCGCCCCTCGCGCCTGGCCGCCGCGCACGGCCGCGACCCGCGACCCGCTCGGCTCGCGCTGAGACGCACGGGCCGCGCCCGTGGCGGGATCGGACCGAACGGATCTAGAACACGTCGCGCAGGGTCTCCAGGAGGCGGGCGATGTTCGCCTCGTCGCGGCGGTAGTAGGTCCACTTGCCCCGCCGGGTGGCGACGACCAGTCCCGCTTGCCGCAGTGTCGCGAGGTACTGCGAGGTGGTTGACTGCCCCAGGCCCGCACGCTGCTGGATGTCGGTCACGCAGACGCCGATCTCGACGTCGTCGGGCTCCTGGCCGGGGAAGCTCATCGGCTCCTTGAGCCACACCAGCATCTGGCGGCGGGCCGGGTTGGACAGGGCCCGGAACACAGTCAGCAACTCCGCCTCCGAGAACACCCGGCGATCGTAACCCATGTACATATTGACGATTCGCGATATCTAAATCTATGGTCGCGGCATGCCGACTTCGATGCGCGTGATGGAACTCGTCCGCTTCGGTGCCGCGGAGGCCGCGTTCGCCGCCCGAGAGCTGCCCCGGTCCACTCCCGGACCCGGTCAGGTGCTGGTACGCGTGCTGGCCACGTCCGTGAACCCGCTCGACCTGCAGACCCGGCGCGGCGACTACCGCGACCAGGTGACGCTGCCCGCGGTGATCGGCAACGACGTGTCCGGCGTGGTGGCCGGGACCGGCCCCGGGGCGGACGACTTCCGGCCCGGCGACGAGGTCTGGTATCTGGCACCGATTTTCGCCGGACCGGGAACCTACGCCGAGTTCCACGTGGTCGACCAGGCCCTGGTCGCCCGCAAGCCCGCCCGGTTGTCGCACGTCGAGGCCGCCGGACTCGCGCTCGTCGGCGCGACGGCGTGGGAGGCGCTGGTCGAACGCGCCGGGATACGGGCCGGGGAACGGGTCCTGGTGCACGGCGGAGCGGGCGGGGTCGGCTCGGCCGCCATCCAGGTCGCCGGCGCGCTGGGAGCCGAGGTGGTGACCACCGCGCGGGCGAGGGATCACGAGTTCGTCACCGGACTGGGAGCCGGCCTCGCGATCGACTTCTCGGCCGGAGACTACGTCCCGCGGGTCCGCGCGCTGGGCCGAGTGGACGTCGTGCTGGACACGGTGGGCGGGGACACCCTCGCCCGCAGCCCGGAGGTCCTCACCGACCGGGGCCGCGTGGTGTCCATCGTGGACACCCCCGAACCGCAGAACCTGCTCGCCGCGTGGGGCGTGAACGCGACCTACCACTTCCTCTTCGTCAGCCCCGGCCGGGCCAAGCTCACGGCCCTCGGCCAACTGGTCGACCGGGGCGAACTCCGACCGGATATCGGCGCCGTGCTACCGCTGGCCGACATCGCACGGGCGCACACACTGCTGGAAGGCGGCTCCGCCGGCGAGGGCCGCGGACGCCCACGAGGCAAGATCGCCCTCGCTGTACACCCCCTGGACGAGCCGTCTGGCGGGCAGCTCAGCTGCGGCACCGCGGGGAGCGGAGTACGAGCAGGGTGATCTCACTGGGGGCGAAGACGCGGAACGGCGGGCCCCAGAAGCCGGTGCCGCGGCTGGTGTAGAGGAGGGTGCGGGTGCCGTGGCGGCTGAGGCCGGCGAGGGCGGGCTGGTCGATGCGGACGAGGTGGTGGAAGGGCCAGATCTGACCGCCGTGGGTGTGGCCGGAGAGCTGGAGGTCGATGCCGTCCGCCGCGGCCCGGTCGATGAACTTGGGCTGGTGGGCCAGGAGCAGGACGGGCAGGTCGGGGTCGGCGCCGTGCAGGGCTCCGGCGAGGTGGGCGCGGTGCCCGGCCAGGCCGGAGGACTCGGCGGTGACGTCATCCACGCCGGCGATCACAAGGGTGTCGCCGCCGCGTTCGAGCAGCAGATGACGGTTGCGCAGCGGCTCCCAGCCCAGCTCGTCCATCAGGTCGACCCAGCCCTGGGCCTCGCTGTAGTACTCGTGGTTCCCGGTGACGTACACCCGGGCCCGGGTGGCTCGCACGGTGCCGAGCGGAACGGCCTGGGCGCGGCGGCGTTCGGCCGTGCCGTCGGCGATGTCGCCGGTGTGGCAGACCAGATCGGCCTCCAGCGTGTTGACCTTCGCGCAGACCCGCGCCGACCAGCGGGCGCGATCGAGCGGCCCGTAGTGGGTGTCGGTGATGAGGACGACGCGGGTACCGTCCAATCCCGCTCCCAGGCGGGGGAGCTGTACGTCGAGCTCGCGCACCCGTGGCACCCGGCGGGCCTCGGCGTACCCCCAGGCGAGCAGCGCGGCGGCTACGCCGAGGACCGCCCACGTGACGATCCGGGCCCGGCTCTGCCCGTCGCCCGCGCCGGCCACGGCCAGGGCGAGGCGCAGCAGGACGCCGAGCAGGACGGACCAGGTGAACAGTACCCAGCTGATCCCGAGGAGGGTGTCCCCGACGATCGCCGCCCGGTCCTGCTGACGCCGGCCGTGGCCGCGCAGCATCGCGAGCGGCATACCGATCAGACCGAGGGTGAACAGCGCGGTGCCGCCCAGCGCCACCGGGAGCGGCCAGTGCTGGCCGACGTGCAGCAGCACCCCACAGGGCACGGTCCACAACAGGACCGGGGCGATCAACGGGGCGTAGCGCATCGGACGGCGCAGTCGGCTCCGCCGGGGCGCGTGCGCCGTACCTTCCACGGATCGGACTTCGCCGGTGTCGCTCACGCTTCCCCTCCCTGAGTTTCCGGATTGCCGAAGCGCGCACTGTATCCGGTCGCCCTGGGGACATCTTGCCGATCATCGACGCCCATTCCATCGGCAACGTGCGTGACGGGGCGGCCGGCCCGGCCCCGATCGATGGGCCGCGTACGGAGACACCTCCTCCGAAGGCCGATACGCAACTACACACCGCGGCAGTGGGCACCCCGTACGGCGAGGCATCGCCGCGCCAACGGACGCGTGGCGCAGCGCGGCGGCGCCGCATCGATACCGGCCGGAGCCGCCGCTGTGCTCAGCACGCTTCGGCACGGTGGGAGCCCAGAGCCAGCGGGAGTTCCTCGCGCTGCTTCACGTCGAGTTTGCGGAAGACCCGTGTGAGGTGCTGTTCCACCGTGCTGGGGGTCACCAGCAACTGCGCGGCGATTTCCCGGTTGGTATGGCCGTGCGCGGCCAGCATCGCCACGCGGCGTTCGGCCAGGGTGAGTGCGGCCGCCGCCTCCGGTGCGGGCTCGATGTGGGGGCGAGCGTAGTCGGACGGGATCAGCACGGAGGCACCGCACTCTTTGGCCAGACGATCCGCGAGCTGCTTGTGCATACGTCCCCGCCGGGACTCACCCAGCATGCCGTGGACCGTGCTCAAATCGAGGAGCGTGCGCGCCAGTTCGAACCGGTCACCGCCGGCCTGCAGCAACTCCTTGGCTTCGGTGAGCAGCGCCACTCGTTCTTTGACGTCCACGGTCTGGGCGATCAGCCGCAGGGTGACGCCACGGACGCACGGATAGCGGTCGTTGACCAGGGCGAGCTGTTCGCCCAGAAGCGCGCGCGCCGGTTCCTCCTGGCCGAGATGGAGGTACGCCTCGGCCGCGCCGCTGCGCCAAGGCACGAACGTGGGCGCGTCGAGTGTCCACGCCCTGGCCTGTTCCCCGCAGTCGAGGAATTCCTTCAACGCGGCCTGGGGCGCGTCCTGCGCGAGATGGTACCGGCCGCGCACGTAATGGAAGGTGAGGCGATGACGGCTCTGCATCAGCGCCGGCGGCACCGGCCGGGCCGACAGTTCGGCGGCCTCCTCGGTCTTGCCCAGGGCGAGCTTGGCCAGCAGAAGACACGTCAGCGGCTGACCTATTTCCACACCCCAGCCCTGCGGCGGCAGCTGTTCCAGTGCGCTTTGCGCGTGATGCTCGGCCGCCAGCAGACTGCCGGCACGCAGGAAGGCCTCGGCCCGCAGGCCGGTCAGCAGGGCGAGCCAGACCGGTGCGCCTTCCCGGACGACGGCGTCCGCCAGCAACCGGTCACAATGGCGCCCCGCCTCGGCGAACTGCTCCGTGCACAGGAGTGTCGACAGCGCCGAGCGGACCGACTCGAAGGCCGCCTCGTCGCGCGGCGCGCTCTGCAGGGCCTGCAGGGCGTCGTGGACGGGGTCCTTGGTGATGCGGTTGGTGAGCACGTCCGTCAGAGCCGCCGCGGCCCTCAGCCCCGGGTCGATGTCGAGCAGCATCGTCTCGTAACTGGGGCGGACATGAGCCGGATGCTCCGCCGTGCCTATGGCCGACAGCGGCGGAAAGGCGTGGGCGAGCCACAGCCGGAAAGCCCGCACCTGCGAGGAGTGCACCGACTTGCGGCCCGCACCCGAGGCATCCAACTGGATCAGCGCCTCCATCGCCTCGCTGAACCGGCCGCGCCACAGCAGATGCCTGATGAGCGTCACCGTGTCGTGCGCGACGAGCCGGCCCTGACGGAGCGCTTCGAGCAGGTCGGGGACGTGCCGGTCCGCGGCTGCCGGGTCGCAGCGCCGCTCCACCTCCAGCAGCATCGCCCGGGTCGTGGCGCGCTGCTGTGCGTCCGTACTGCTCCAGACGGCCAGCTCCAGACAGCGCTCGGCGAACCGTGCCTGTCCGTCCGCCATGGCCTGCCGCGCCGCCTCCTGCAGGACGCCGATCGCCCAAGGGGGCAGCGGAGTACCGGCCGCGAGCAGGTGTTCTGCCAGCATCCGGGCATCCGAGCCGTGCTCGTGCAGCAACTCCGCCGCCCTGCTGTGCAGTTCCGTGCGGACGCGCGGCGGAATCTCCTCCAGGATCGCCGCCCGGATCTGCCCGTTGCGCAGGGTGCCGCCCAGAATGACGCCGGTGTCGGCGAGCTCCTTGAGCGCCTGCGTCACCCGACCCAGGTCCAGTCCCGTCAGCCGCGCGAGCAGGAGCACGGAACGGACGTCCCCGAGTACGGCCATGCCGCGGGCCAGCTTCACCGCCGGCGACGAGGAACGGTGCAGCGACCTGAGGACCGTACGGTCGAAGAACTCCCCGGAGATCGGCGTGCCCGGGCCGGGCTCCGCCATGTCCCGCGTGAGTGCTCGGTAGTCGGCCAGGATGGCGCCCACCAGCCGGGGATTACCGCCGGTGGCGGAGTAGCACGCGGAGGAAATCAGGTCGAGGTTGCTGTCCAGGCCGCACCTCAGTTCCTGACGGACCAGGGCGCGCACGCCGGCCTCGGAAAGCAGGTCGAGCCGGATGGACAGGCTGTCCGGTCGCTGGAGGAGGTCGTCATGGAAATGCGAGTTTGAGGTTCCGTGTACGGTCGACGCCGCCAGGACCAGCAGCACAGGAGAGGCGAGCATACGCCGCATGGCATAGAGGAGAGAATCCATGGAGCGTGCGTCGATGTGCTGGACATCATCGACAAGAATGACCAGCGGGCGCTGCTCGGTGAGTTCTTGGAGCAGTGCGAGAATATCGATGTCCAGCCGTCTGGACATCAAGTCGGTCGCCCCGCACTCGGTAACCCCGCGAGTTGCGTCGAGCGTGTGCTCGTCCAGCCTCCTGGCCAACTGAGAAGCGGTGGCCGACATTTCCGAATGCTGCAGGAGCCGGCGTACGGCAGAGAACGGAAGATCGCGTTCGCTCCGTGCGCAGGCGGCAGTCAATACCAGGGCTCCGGCGTCCGCGGCGCGCTGGTCGAGAGCCATCAGCAGAGCGGTCTTACCGCTTCCCACCGGTCCTTCGATGACCGCTGACGCCGCTACTCCTTTGGTGACGGTCCGACTGAATGTTTCACCGAGTGCAGCTAATTCCGCATCGCGTTCGACCAGTAAAAATTGGTCCGTCGCGCAGGTTGCTGGCAATGCCCTACTCCCCCCACAGAGTACCAAGCGTAAGTCCCTGGCAAAAAGCCGAACCGGCCGTTCCGCGCTTCAACTGTGGCGGATGGGTTCCTTGATTTTCCTGCCCGAGGCTTTCACTGGAGTCGAAGGGTAGCAACGCCCGGCCAGTGAAAGGTGGCTGCCGCATGTGTAACACATCACATGCGTTTCAACTTGTGCATCTTGGGTTTGTGGCACTCTCAACGCCCTGCGGTGCGCTGGATCGGTATTCGAAACCGGGGTGGCTGGGGGGTGCCGGGGACACCTAGGGGGAGGCAGGGGGGCGGCCTACCAGAACCCCCTAGGTGAACCCGGCGAGGTGCCAGGCGATGGCTCCGACGGACGTATTCCCGACAGCGCCATGGCAGGGGAAACAGCGGTTAGGATGCTCGTTTCGGATTCTGCAATCGAAGCCTGCCGGCGAACCTTACGCGCGGATCGACAGCGGGTGCCGGAAGACGTTCCGCGGATCCCACTTGGCCTTGACCTGCTGAAGTCGGGAGTAGTTCTCCTGGTGGAACAGCTTCGGCACCGGCGTGGTCGAGGAGTTCCACTTCGCGTCGAGCAGGTCCAGGTCCGGCCAGTTCACGTGGCATCCGTCATTGCGGTCGTTCGGCACCGGCACGCCACCCGTGTCCGCGTACAGGTCCCGGTACAGCTCGCGCACCCACGTCATGTGCTTGTCGTCGTCCCCCGGTGTGTCCCAGACCGCGGACACCGCGCCGGTCAGGACGGCGTTGCGGTGCGCGTGCGCGGTCGCGTCCGCGGCCACCGCGTTGATCCGCCCTCCGTAGAACGTCATCGAGAAGCTCGACGAGCGGTTGGCGTAGTTCGTTCGGGTCAGGTGGCCGTAGGCCGCCGCCATCTGCGCGTCCGTGTACCGCTTCTTCATCACGGCCACCTTGCTCTTCCACCGCGGTGGACCGGTCACCCCCGCCGCGACCGAGGAGTCGGGCGCGTTGATGGTGCTCGACAGCCAGGGCAGCCGGCCCGATTTGAAGATCTGCGGTGCGACCGGGAGCTGCTGCCCCATCGCCGCCAGATACGAGTCCAGCAGCGCCTCGTTGCCGGATACGGCCGGGTCGGTCTGGCCCACGATGACCAGCTGCTTGGCCTCGACCCGCGACGCGGCGAAAGCACCGTGCAACGCGGTGGCCGGCGCTCCCGGCGCGCTGTTCTGCTCCAGCCAGGTCCCGAAGTTCCTGGCGAGCTGGACGAACGAGTCCGCGGTCAGGTCCGACCAGTTCCACACCGCGCGGGCCGTCATCAGGCTCGTCGGCGACGGGGGGAGCATTTTGTCCGGCGACGTGGACGCCGTCGCCGTAGGGCTACGCATCCAGAAACGCGTGACCACGCCGAAGTTACCGCCGCCGGCACCGGTGTGGGCCCACCACAGGTCCCGGTTCGGATCGGAGCTCTCGCGCGTGGCGACGACGGCCCTCGCCTGGCCGTCGGAGCCGACCACCACGACCTCGACCGCGTACAGATGGTCCGCGATGACCCCGTGCTGACGGGACAGCGCTCCGAAACCCGCTCCGATGATGTGGCCGCCGGCGCCCACCTGGGGGCAGACCCCGCCCGGCAGGGTCACCTTCCAGCCGTAGTCCAGCGTCCGGTAGATCTGGCCCAGCGTCGCCCCCGGCTCGATCATGAAGGCTTTCCGCTGGGGGTCGTACCCGACCGCGCGCATCTCGGTGAAGTCGATGACCATCTGCACGTCGGGGTTGTCGACCAGGGCGTCGAGACAGTGCCCGCCGCCACGCACCGCGATCTGCTTGCCCGCCCGCACCGCGTCATTGACAGCCTGTACGACGTGGGCGGTCGTGCCCACCACACGTATGCTCTCGGGCGCCTTCGTGTACCGCTTGTTGTAGCCGCGGAGCAGCAGGTCCTCATAGCGCGGGTCGCCCGGGGTGACGGTCACCGGACCAGCGGGAACCAGCTGACCACTACCGGTCTCCGTGGCCATCGCCACGCCCGTACTCCGGTCGACGGCAAGCCCGACAGCGGTCGTGCCGATCCCGGTCAGCAACAGCCTTCGTGAAACTCCAGCCATGGTGAATCCCCCATAAAGTTCCAGTGAATCCGGGTGCCGTGATGAACCGCCCCGCGGGAACTGCCTGCCGACCCGGCTCGCAAGAATGAGCAACGTGGGTGACACCGCGTGAGTGGCTTGGCGTTGTACGCGCGTGGCACGGCGACCGGAGAAATCCGGGCTGCCGGGAGCGCGCAGGGAAACACTGTGCCAGATCACTGGCGGGATTTCCTATAGGGGGTTGTCGGGGGAGCGAATAGGGGGTTGCTGGCGTCGTCCCGTACATCAATCATGGTATCGAGACTTCTGAAACGCCTTTCCCCATACAGCAGGCACACTCGGCAAGGGGCCCGACGGCCCGGACGGCCGCCGGAGTGCCGCGGCAGCCCTCTCGACAGCGCAGTCGAACCGGCCGCCGATCCCGGACCCCGCGATTCCCGCCGCCGCCCCTGCCCTTCCGTGCCTCTTGCCTGAGCACCGACATTCAAACGAGCCCTGGCGTTCACCCGAGCGCGCAGGGTCGCAGCGCACTACGCCCCAAGTGAAGGTAGGTCATGGACACCACTGCGGCCGTGGAGTACGACGAGTCTTTCGCACCCGAGGACGCCATCGCCGTGGTGGGCATTGCCTGCCGATTCGCTCAGGCAGCCACCCCCGGTGAATTCTGGCAGCTGCTGCGGGACGGCAAGGACGTCATCACCGAGGTGCCCGCCGACCGCTGGGACGCGGAAGCCCTCTACGACCCCGACCCGGCAGCACCGGGCCGGATGATCTCCCGCTGGGGCTCCTTCCTGGACCACGTCGACCACTTCGACCCGGCCTTCTTCCGGATCTCGCCCCGCGAGGCCGCGGCCATGGACCCGCAGCAGCGCCTGATGCTGGAGCTCGGCTGGGAAGCACTGGAGGACGCCGGGGTCGTCCCCGCGCGCATCAAAGGCAGCCGCCTGGGCATCTTCGTCGGCGCGATCTGGGACGACTACGCGCGACTCGTCTACCGCGATGGCGCCGAGCACAGCACCCAGCACTCCGTCACCGGCTTCCACCGGAGCATCATCGCCAACCGCCTCTCCCACTTCCTCGGCGTGCACGGCCCCAGCATGGTCGTCGACACCGGCCAGTCCTCGTCGCTCGTCGCCGTCCACCTGGCCGCCGAGAGCCTGCGCCAGGGCGAGTCCGACGTGGCACTCGCGGGCGGCGTCAACCTCAGCCTGCTCGCCGACAGCTCGGTGATTTCCAGCAAGTGGGGCGGCATGTCGCCCGACGGCCGCTGCTACACCTTCGACGCCCGCGCCAACGGATACGTACGCGGCGAAGGCGGCGGCGCGGTCCTGTTGAAGAGGCTCTCCCAGGCCGTCGCCGACGGTGACCGCGTCTACGGTGTCATCCGCGGCAGCGCCGTGAACAACGGCAGCGGCAGCACCATGTCCACCCCCAGTGGGAAGGCCCAGGAGGAACTGCTGCGGTCCGCCTACCGCGCCGCCGGAGTCGCTCCGGCGGAGGTGCAGTACGTCGAACTGCATGGCACCGGAACCCCGGTGGGCGACCCGATCGAGGCCGGTGCGCTGGGCGCGGTGCTCGGCACTGCCGAAGAACGTACGAAGGACCATCCGGCCGGCCCGCTCCACGTCGGCTCCGTGAAGACCAACCTCGGCCACCTGGAGGGCGCGGCGGGAATCGCCGGCCTCATCAAGGCCGTACTGAGCCTCCACCACAAGCAGCTGCCCCCCAGCCTCAATTTCGAGACCCCGAACCCGCGCATCCCGCTCGACGAGCTGAACCTGGTGGTCCAGCGCGAACTCGGCCCCTGGCCGCAGGCGGACCGCCCGCTGGTGGCGGGTATCAGCTCCTTCGGCATGGGCGGCACCAACTGCCATGTGGTGCTTGCGGAGTGGAGGCACGAGGCGGAGGCCGGCGCCGAGGCTGCTGTTGAGGTAGCGGTCGAGCGGGCTTTGCCGGTGGTGCCGTGGGTGGTGTCCGGTCGCAGTGAGGGGGCTTTGCGGGCGCAGGCTGAGCGGCTGGCGGGGGCCGTGGCTGTGGATGTTCGGCCGGTGGATGTGGGGTTGTCGTTGGTGTCGTCGAGGTCGGTGTTTGAGCATCGGGCTGTGGTGCTGGGTGGGGATCGGGATGGTTTGTTGTCGGGTGTGGGGGTGTTGGCTGGTGGTGGGGTGGGTGTGGGTGTGGTGTCGGGTGTGGTGGTGGGTGGTGGGTTGGGGTTGGTGTTTACGGGTCAGGGTTCGCAGCGGGTGGGGATGGGGCGGGGGTTGTATGAGGTGTTTCCGGTGTTTGCGGGGGCCTTCGATGAGGTGTGTGGGTTGTTTGATGGGGTGTTGGGGCGTTCGGTGCGGGAGTTGGTGTGGTCGGGGGTGGATTTGGATGTGACGGGGGTGACGCA